>VHBQ01000085.1 GCA_016871855.1 Gemmatimonadota bacterium | reverse complement strand
CTGGCGCTGCAATCCGCGCGGAACATCACCGACCGCCTGTCGGCATCGGCCGGCCTGCGCATGGTGCAGGAGGGCATCGACTTCGCCCAGAATCGCTTCTTCGGATTCGACCTGGCGACGCGGTTCCGCACCGGTCTGTACGGACTGAACGTGGCCGCCGCGCTCACCAACCTCGGCCCCCGCAACCGGTTCACCGGCAGCGGCATCGAGCGACGGCTCTCCGCGCCGCGTGAGAACGGGTTCGCCACGGGCAACTCCGTCCCGGTGGAGTTCCGCACCCGCAAGGTGCAGCTCCCGACCGGCTTCCGCGTCGGCCTCGAGTCGCACCTGTTGGGCGAAGCCGAGGCGCTCTTCGGCGCCAGCAAGGTGCACACGCTGGTTGGCGAACTCGACTTCTACGACGCCATCGACACCGACGTGCAGCCGTCGTTGGGCGTCGAGTACGCGTACAAGGCCAACTACTTCCTGCGCGTGGGCAAGCGCTGGTTCAACGAACAGCACGCAACCTGGAAGTTCGCCGACGGCCTCTCGTTCGGCGGCGGGGTGAAGATCCCCGTCCTCGGACGCAAGCTGACCCTCGACTATGCATACACCACGATGGGCGAGCTGCAGAACAACCAGGTTCTCAGCTTCCACATCGGCAAGTAACCCGGGAGACTCACACTCATGCGCAGACTTATCGCGCTCGTCGGTGCCCTCCTCCTGGGCGGAGCATCGGCCGGCGCCCAGGTGCAGGCCAAGATGTTCGACCTGGGTGTCCAGTTCGGACAGCAGACCTTCGACAAGGCAACCGCGCTCGAGAGCACGCCGTTTGTCGGACTCAGCGCGAACTACGAATTGCCGTGGAACCCGCTGAAACTCGCCGCCAAGAACTCCAGCTTCGGCATCGGGCTCGCCGTGGACGTGTCGCGGCCGGTCACCGACGGCACGCAGTTCCCCGTCGTCGCCTTCGACTTCGGTGACACCACGTTCCTCTACGCCGTCTCGCAGCGCATCACCCTGGTGCAGGCGGGGCTGCAGGCGGTGGCCGGCGTGCCCATCGGCAAGGGGCGCGTCTACGGGCTCGTCGGCACGGGCGTTTACGCGATGTTCATGGACGCCCGCGCCGAACGGCACAACCACAAGGTCACCCAGCCGATGGCCACGGTCGGCGGCGGCTTCAACTACGCCATCACGTCGAGCATCGGGTTGAGCGCGCAAGCGCGGGCGGTCAGGTTCACGCAGTTCGACCGCAGTGAGCTGGATCCAACCGTCGGCTACATCCAGGACCGTCGTATTCGCGACGCCCTCCCCGCGCCGAACCCGACGTCCAAGACGCCGACCAACCTGCAGTATGCCATCGTCTTCCAGTACATCCCGGGAGGGAAGTGAGATGCGATCCTCTCATCTGACCCTCGCCTCGGCCGTCGCCGCCGCGTTCGTTCTGGCCGCGTGCCAGACCGATCCCATCTCCGGCCCGTCGAAGATCGTCGGCGAGCCGCTGCTCGACATGGTGCTCGGGCCGGCTGGCACGTCCGCCTTCCCCACCGTGACGGGACAGCGCATCACGGCGGCCACGGCGCGCGACACCATCGAGTTCTCGGTGAACTTCCTGCCACCCACCGGACCGGGCGCCACGTATCAGCTCGCGCTGATGGACACGGCCGCGGGGACCGTCACGGCGCCGACGGCGCGCATCATTCGCACGATGCGCAGCCGACGGCCGGTGAACCGCGACTCGTCGGTGGCGATTCTCAAGGTCGATACCGCCAACAGCGCGACGTTCGCCATCAGCGACACCGCGACGACCGTGAGCATTCGCATCGCCAGTACCGCGATCCCGAACTACAGTCACGTGGTGCTCCGGTCGTCCGGCGAGGGATCCGTCCCCGCCGCGATGCCCGCCGGACGCACCGGGTTCCTGTCCTTCCGGTACAAGAACGGCACCACGTTCGCCGTGCAGAATGGGCTCTTCGGGTCGTTCGCCAAGGCAACGGCAGACCGGTTGCCGTTCCTCGTGTCGGCCTATGTGGTGAACGCGAACTTCTGGGGCGACCAGATCCGGTTGAGCTTCCGCAACCTGATTCGTCCGCCCGCCGGGTTCCGCTACGCCGCGTGGCTCGTCGATGAGCGCACGGGGACGGCGACGCGCGTGGGCGGCATCCTCTCGCCCGTGCCGGACAACAAGCCGCTCGACGACGCCGACCTTGGCACCGGCCCGTGGTACAACGCGGCCGGCGTCCTCGAGGCACAAGTCCGCGGCGACATGAAGGCGCTCAACGTGGTGCCGCAGGACTACTCGTTCCTGGCGCTGGTGCTCGAGCCGTACGGCGGGACGGGCGCCCCGACGAAGCCGGGCGTCTCGTATGTGCTGTCGGCGACCATTCCCAACTCGGTGGCCAGCCGTGCCGCGACGCCGGGCAAGGTGTTCGGCGCGGTGACGAGCAGCTCCGGCAAGGCGCTCCTGAACACCACCGTGTACCTGCAGGGCATCAACATGACCGTGCCCGGGCAGATCGCGAGCGCCTCGGCGACGGGGACGTGGCAGTTCCGCGCCGTCCCAACGGGCACGTACAAGGCGTACGCCATCCCCTTTGGTGACGCTGTCATTCGCGACTCCGCGACGGTCGTCGTCGGGTCGAAGAAGGTCAACGGGGTGTTGACCGGCGATTCGCTGTTCGTGACGCTGCGGATTCCGTAGAGCGGCGCGCGATTGGGCAGTCGACACGGGCCGCGCGTGACGCGCGGCCCGTGTTGCGCTGCCGCACCTGGGCGCGCGCTAATACCCCCGCGTGAACGCTCTTGTCACCGACTCGCGCTGGGAAGACCGCGCGCGCCGAAACGTCTGTTTGAGAGCGATTCTCGCCTCCTCTTGCCACCCGGCCTCGCGCGTCGCATGCTTTGCCCGGTTTATCCGCGCGGAGCCGCCACGGCGCCGCCACTCTGTACCCTTTCTGGTGGACCTTCATGAACATCCGTAGAGTGCTGTTCTGCCTCGCGAGCATCGGCTGGGCAGTGGCCGCGCCCGGCGAGCTTGGCGCACAAGGAACCCAGGGAACGATTACCGGACGCGTGACGGAGGTGGGGACCAACCAGCCCGTTCCCTCCGCGCAGGTCACGGTACTCGGCTCTCCCGCCGCCGCGCTCACCAACGCCGACGGCCAGTTCACCATTCGCGGCGTGCTTGCCGGCACCGTGACGGTGCGCACGCTGCGCATCGGCTACGCGGAGTCACGGCAGCAGGCCGAGGTGCGCGCCGGCCAGAGCGTGACGGTGAACTTCGTGATCAACCCGGTGCCCGCGTCGCTGAGCGCCGTCGTCACCACCGCCACCGGCGACCAACGGCGCGTCGAGGTGGGCAACGCCATCGCGCAGGTCTCCGCGGCGGATCTGACGAAGACGCTCGCGATCACGAGCGTCGGCGACCTGCTCGGCAACCGCGCCGCGGGCGTGGCGGTCTTCGGTGCCACGCAGCCCGGCGCCGGCATCCGCATCCGCATTCGCGGCACCAGCTCGATGTCGCTGTCCAACAACCCGATCTACTTCATTGACGGCATCCGCGTGGAAGGGACCACGGGGTCCTCGACGGTGAGCGTCGGCGGCACCCTCCCCAGCCGCGTGGGCGACCTCAATCCGGAAGAGATCGAGAACATCGAGATCGTGCGCGGCCCGTCGGCGGCCACGCTCTACGGCACCGACGCGGCCAACGGCGTGATCGTCATCACGACCAAGAAGGGCGTCGCCGGCAAGCCGCAGTGGACGTACTACACCGAGCAGACGGCGGTGCAGGACTACAATGACTATCCGACGGCCTACACGGGCTGGCGCACGGGCACGACGAGCACGACCAACACGACGAAGTCGAACGCCAACGCTGTCTTCTGCATGCTGAGCGCGGTCTCGGCCGGCACCTGCGTGCAGGACAGCCTCACGGCGTTCGACATGACGTCGGACAAGGACGCGACGCCGTTCGGCACGGGCTACCGCTACCAGCACGGCCTGCAGGTGCGCGGCGGGTCGGACCTGATCCGATACTTCCTGCACGCCGAAGTCGAGAATGAGGACGGCGTCACCAAGGTGCCGGAGTTCGAGAAGCGCTACATGGCCGCGCGGGCGCTCGGCCTCTCGGCGCGCCAGACAAATCCCGGTGGCGTCAGCAAGATCACGACGCGCGCCAACTTGAACATCGCGCTGTCGCCGCAGGCCGACCTCGCGGTGAACGCCGGCTACATCTCGCAGGAGATCAAGCTGCCGCGCAGTGACGACAGCGGCACGCCGGGCATCGCCGCGAACATCTTTGGCGGCCCGGGCATGAAGTACAACACCAACGCCGCCGGCGACACGCTCTACGGCTGGCGCGAGTTCACGCCGCGCGTGATCTACCAGGCGGAGACCACGCAGCAGATCGAGCGTTTCATCACCTCGATGTCCGCCAACTACCGCCCCTTCGCCTGGGTCGCGCTGCGCGCGAATGCCGGCGTCGACTTCATTGGGCGCACCGACAAGCAGCTCTGCCGCTTCTCGAACTGCCCCAGCATCACCGACAAGCTCGGCTTCAAGATTGACAATCGCACGAACTTCTTCACCTACACGGTGGATGGCAGCGCCACGGCGACGCGCACGCTGAGCCCGACGGTGGAATCCAAGACGACGGCCGGCGTGCAGTTCTACCGCAACACGTTCGACCGCAACGGCGTGACCGGGCTGAACCTGCCGCCGGGTGCGGTGCAGATCACGGCCGCCTCGACGATCCAGGGTGACGAGTCCACGTCCGAAAGCCGCACGCTCGGCGCCTACATCGAGGAGGGCATCGCCTGGCGCGACAAGCTGTTCGTGACCGGCGCGATCCGCTCCGACCGCAACAGCGCCTTCGGCGCCAACTTCAAGACGGTCTTCTATCCGAAACTGTCCGTCTCGTGGGTGGTGTCGGACGAGAGCTTCTTCCCGAAGTATGGCTGGGTGAACCAGATCCGACTGCGCACGGCCAGCGGCGCCGCCGGCGTGCAGCCCGGCACCACCGACGCCGTGCCGTACTACTCGGCGAGCACGTACCGTGGCGAGAGCGGCGACCTGCCGGCCGTCGTCTACACCACGCTGGGCAACCGCAATCTCAAGCCTGAACGCTCCACGGAGATCGAGTTCGGCATTGACGGGACGTTCTGGGACAACCGCATCGTGTCTGAGTTCACGTATTACAGCAAGCTGTCGTCGGACGCGCTCGTGAGCCGCATCCTGCCGCCATCGCTGGGCACGGGCGCCACGGCACGCCTGGAGAACGTCGGCAAGGTCAAGAACGCCGGCCTCGAGGCGTATGTGCGCATCGACGCGATCAAGCGCGACGCCTTTGGCTGGGATGTGACGCTCAACGGCTCGTCCAACCAGAACAAGCTGGTCAGCCTCAACGGCCTGCCCAACATCGTCATCTCCTCGACGCTGCAGCACCGCGAGGGTTATCCGCTCAACGGCTGGTGGTCGCGCAGGCTGACAAGCTTCCAGGACAAGAACGGCAACGGCATCATCACCTACAATGCCGACCCGGCGATCAGCGAGATCAGCGTCACCGACACCGCCGTCTTCCTCGGCAACCCGCTGCCAAAGTACGAACTGGTGATGACGAACGGCGTCGAATTCTGGAAGCGCCGCATCCGCGTCTCCGCCCAGCTGGACTACAAGGGCGGTTTCAAGATCTACAACAACACCGAGCGCATTCGCTGCGCGAGCCGCAACAACTGCCGGGCCCTCTTTGACAAGACGGCGCCGCTCGACGAGCAGGCCCGCGTCATCATGGTGCGCGAGCACCCGAGTCGCTCGGTGGCCGGCTTCATCGAGGATGGCGATTTCATCCGCTTCCGCGAGCTGTCGGTGAACGCCAACCTGCCGAACGACTGGGCGCGCACCCTGCGCGCACGCAGCGTCACGGCGACGGCCGCCGTGCGCAATCTCGGCGTCGTCTGGACCAAGTACGGCGGCCTCGATCCTGAGGCGTTCGGCACCACGGGCGACGCCCCGTCGTCGTTCCAGGCCTTCGGCCCGCCGACGTACTTCACGTTCCGCTTCACCCTCGGCTTCTAAACGGAGAGCGCCAGAATGTACGTGACATCCTTGCTTAGCGCGCTCCGGTCCCGCCTGCCGCGTCCTGCGGCGCGGACCCTGGCGCCCGTCATCGCCGCGCTCGTGCTGGCGGCGTGCAATCCCACCGACGTGCTCGAGGTCACCGACCCCGACATCGTCAACCCGAGCGACGTGACCTCGGCGGCCGGCGCGGATGCCGTTCGCCTCGGCGCGCTCGCCCGGTTCAACTCCGCGACGAGCGGTGACGAGAGCTTTCTCCAACTCGGCGGCCTCCTGACCGACGAATGGAACAATGGCGACTCGTTCATCGCCCGTCAGGAAATCGACCAGCGCGTGATCACGCGCGAGAACACGTTCCTGCTCTCGGCGGTCCGCATCATGTCGCGCGCCCGCCTGTCGGCTGAGCAGGCCATTGACCTTCTCCGGAAGTACAGTCCGACGGCGCCCGCATGGCACGCCGCCGAGATGTACCTCGTGCAGGCGTACCTCGAGAACATCGCCGCCGAGCACCTGTGCAGCGGCATCGTCTTCTCGACGGTGAAGGATGGCGCGGAGATCTACGGCGCGCCGATGACGACCGCGCAGGTGCTGGCGCGGGCGCTCGCCCACGCCGACTCCGGCCTCGCCCTGATCACCGGGACCACCACCAATGACGTGCGCGTCAAGTCGGCGCTGCAGGTCACAAAGGGCCGGATCCTGCTCAACCAGAACAATGCGGCGGCGGCGGGCACGGCGGTGGCCGGCGTGGCCACGTCGTTCCAGTACCTGCAGTACCACGCGCAGACGGCGACCAGCAACACGTACTGGACGCTCGCCAACATCGCCGGACGCTACAGCGTGTCGACGAACGAAGGCATCAACGGCATGAACTTCGCCACGGCCAACGATCCGCGCGTGCCCACCTGCCAGGGGAACGACGCCGTGTGCAAGACGATCGGCGCCACCCGGGCCAACCGCGACGACCTCAGCACGCCGTTCTGGGTGCAGCGCATCTGGCCGGCGCGCGAGTCGTCGGTGGCGATCCTCTCGGGCAAGGAAGCGCGGCTCATCGAGGCCGAGGCGCAGTTGGCCGCCGGCAACACGGCGGGCTCGCTGGCCACGCTCAACGCGCTCCGCGCGTCGGTGACGGGGCTCACGCCGCTGGCCGACGCCGGGACGACCGCCGCGCGCGTGGACCAGCTATATCGCGAGCGCGCCTTCACCCTGTTTGGCCTCGGCACGCGCACGGGCGATATGCGCCGACTGATCCGGCAGTATGGGCGGACGGCGACTTCGGTCTTCCCGACCGGCTCGTGGCACAAGGGCGGTAACTATGGATCGGACGTGAACTTCCCGATTCCTTTTGCCGAGACGAACAACCCCACCTCGGGCGCGGGCGTCTGCATCGACCGGAATCCGTAGCGTTCGAGTCGTAGCACAGCTGGGGCAAGCGGCCGGCGGGCAATGCTCGCCGGCCGTCTGCCGTTTCCGCCGTTCCTTCCCTTCCCCGTGACAGCGTTGCCTCACCGCCGTATCTTCCTCCCGCCCCCCGACCACGCCACGCCGCCGTGAGGATTCATCAATGGCCGTGATCGGAATGGACTTGGGTGGAACGAAGCTCGCCGGGGCCGTCTTCGATGCCAGCGGCGCGGTGATCGCCGAGGACACGACGCTGCTCGAGCACCGTACGGGCAGCGATGTGGGCACCTTGGTGGTCGCGGCCCTCAATCGATTGATGGCGCAGGTGCCCGACGTGCAGGCGATCGGCATCGCGGTGCCGGGCATCGCGAATACGAAGAGCGGACACGTCTGGGTGCCGAACATCCCGGGGTGGGAGGACTATCCCCTGCGCGAGGAAGTCCGGGCGGCCCTCTCGTATGAGGACGTGCCAGTGCTCATCGAGGCGGATCGCGCCTGCGCCATCATGGGCGAAGCGTGGCATGGCGCGGCGCGCGGTTGCCGCAATGCGGTCTTCCTCACCGTGGGCACGGGCATCGGCGCCGGGATCATGGTGGACGGCCGCGTGCTGCACGGCGCCCACGACATCGCCGGCGCCATCGGATGGCTGGCGCTGGGCGAGCCGTGGGACGAGAAGTACCGCGCCTGCGGCCACTTCGAGTACTACGCGTCCGGCGAGGGACTCGCGCGCCACGCGCGCGAGTTGCTGCGGGCCCGCCCCGCCTACGCCGGTGCGCTGCGCGACCGCGTGCCAGATGCGCTGACTGCCCATGATGTCTTCCGCGCGTACGACTCCGGCGATGAGATCGCGATGGCGGTGCTCGCGCGCGCGATCGCGCTGTGGGGCATGGCCGCGGCGAATCTCGTGAGCTTGGTCAATCCGGAACGGATCGTCTTTGGCGGCGGGGTCTTCGGCCCCGCCACACGGTTCCTCGCGGACATCGGGCGCGAGGCGCGCCGGTGGGCGCAGCCCATCGCCGTCACGCGCGCGGAGTTCGTCGCCTCGTCGCTGGAAGCCACGGCGGCGCTGCACGGCGCCGGGTACTGCGCCCTGCGCGCCACTTCGCCAGCGTAGGAGTCGCACGATGAGCTACCAGCGGCCGTTCGTCTTCGC
>VHBQ01000084.1 GCA_016871855.1 Gemmatimonadota bacterium | reverse complement strand
TCGCGAACCATCCGGCGGAGAGACCGCCGACGACCGGCCACGCGCCGAGGGCGTCCACGCCCAGCCGCGTCGCTTCGCGCCACGGCTCGCGGAAGATCCGGACCGCCACCGCCGTCGCAACGAGCAGGGCCACGCACCCGATCACACTGTAGCCAATGAGCCGCGTGCCCGCGGCGGCGTTCGCGAGCTGCACGAACGGATAGACAAGCGCGGGGACGACAACGAGCGCGACCAGCGACAGGCCGACAAACGCGCCGATGCGTCCCGCGGCGACCATACGACGCAGCGGAGGTCCGGGCATCAGGGACGTCGGGGGATCGCCAAGCACGACGCGCCCCGTCGCGCGGAAATCCGCATCGCCGGGGCGCGTGGTGTTCATCGGCTCAGACCCTTTCGACCGACAGCGCCACCGCGCTGCCGCCGCCGAGGCAAAGCGTCGCGAGCCCCGTGCGCAGGCCGCGATCCTGCAGCGCGTAGAGCAGCGTGGTGAGGATGCGCGCGCCGCTCGCGCCAATCGGATGGCCGAGCGCAATCGCGCCGCCGTTCACGTTGACGCGGTTCCAGTCCCAACCAAGCCCGTCGCCGTCGGCGAGCGACTGCGCGGCGAAGGCCTCGTTGGCCTCGATGAGGTCGTAGTCGCCGATCCTTGCGCCGGTCTTCTTCATCAGGTTCTGCACGGCGAGAATCGGCGCGAAGAACAGCTCCTGCGGGTCGCCGCCCCCCGACGCGTAGCCGGTGATGCGCGCGAGGATCGGCAGGCCGTGCGCCTTGGCATACTCCTCGCTCGCCACAATGAGCGCCGAGGCGCCGTCGTTGAGGCCGGGCGCGTTCCCTGCCGTCACGGTGAGCTCTTCCGGCTTCATGTCCTTGGGCGCGTCGCCGGGGAAGGCCGGACGCAGCTTGGCCAACGCCTCGAGCGTGGTGTCCTTGCGCGGGCTTTCGTCGGTCTCCACGACCGTCGGTCCCTTCTTGCCCGGGATCTCCACCTTCACGATCTCCGCGGCGAACTTGCCCCCCTCGATCGCCGCCACCGCCTTCATGTGCGACTGGTAGGCGAACTCATCCTGCCGCTGCCGCGTGATCCCGGCCTTCTTTGCGGTGTACTCGGCGTGGCCGCCCATATGCCGGTTGTAGAAGGCACACCACAGTCCGTCCTTGATGAGCGCGTCCTGCATCGTCTGCGCGCCAAACTTGATGCCGTTGCGCATCCCGAAGACCAGATGCGGCGCCGCCGACATCGACTCTTGACCGCCCGCGACCAGGAGCTGCTCGTCGCCGGCGCGGATCGCCTGCGCGGCGAGCATCACCGCCTGCAGTCCCGAGCCGCAGACTTTGTTCACGGTGTACGCCGGCACCGCGGCGGGGACGCCCGCCTTGATCATCGCCTGCCGCGCCGGGGCCTGCCCCACGCCGGCCTGCAGGACGTTTCCCATGATCACTTCGCCAACGTCGGCCGGATCCGCCTTGGCACGTTCGAGCGCGGCCTTGATGGCGATGGCGCCGAGTTCAGGCGCGGAGAGCGGCGCGAGCCCGCCGAGGAAGCGGCCGATGGGAGTGCGGGCGGCGGAGACGATGACTGGTGTGGGCATATGAACTGCAGACGGTTGACGGTGGACGGTGGACGGTGGACGGTCGATAACAGATGGCCGATGGCGGATGGCCGAAAACTACCCTCGGGAACGGGTGGCGGCACTTGCCATGGTTCCCGCCTTATCCGAAGACGGGCCAAACTCCCCGTCGCGCATCAACGCCAGCGGAGGCCCGTCCGCAAACACGAGGTCCACGCTTACCGGCACCACGTCCGGTTGCGTCTCCTTCACATAGACCCGATCGATGTGCACCACCGCGTCGGGCGACGAAAACGCGCTCGGCCCGACCTGGCCGCCGAAGTGTTCGCTGCGGCCGAAGGCGATGTGCAGGCCGAGCTTCTCGTCGAGGAGCACTTCACCGACCGCGCGCACACCGAACGCAGCAAGCACACCGAGCCCAAGCTCGGCGAGGTTGCCGTACGCCGGTTCCTTCACCAGCCGATCTCCCTCGCGCGACGACGCCTCGCCGCTGGTGAGCACCCGCACGGCCTTGTTCGCAACGATCTCGTAGCGCACCACCTCGGTGCCGAACTGCACGGGGAGAACGCCCGCCGAGCGGCTTGAGTCGCCGGCGACTTCTCCCTCGTAGGGGACGATGTACGCTTCGCCCGACGGCAGGTTGCCGGCCACGCCGCGCTGCGGCAGCAGCCCGCCTGATGCGTGCCCGGTGCGATGCCGCAGGTCGAGGTGCAGGCGGTCCTCGCCAGCGGGATGACGGAACACGAGGTCGGCGCCCGTGGCCCGGTCGAGCAGATCCTTGAGAAGGCTCACCCGGCGATTGACCTCGGTGTAGTCAATACGCAGGGCGGGAATCATCTCCGCGCGGAAGCCGGGCATCGTGGCGGCGCGCATCGGGTGCGCTCGAGCCGCCACCTTGAGTGGCGCCGTGGAGCTGAACTTTGTCAGCGCCATCAGCATCGGGAACGCGTCGAAGATCCCGGCCATCCGACGCGCGGACGACGGATCGAGTTCGTCGGCGCGCTGCGGCACAGGCCCGCCCTCGTGAATCCAGCACCGGTCCGGCAGATCGCCGTTGTTGGTGTGGACGTTGGGGTACAGCAGCAAGCGCGTGCGATACCCCACCGACTCCGACTTGGCGTCGAGCATCTCCACCCACTGCGCCGCGATCGCGCGCCGCGCCCGCCAGGCGTCGTCATCGGACACGCGGTCGTCGGGCAAGTCAATCATGATGCCCAACGCTTGATCGTCGGTGGTCGGCGAGAAGACGCGCGAGACGAGAGCGGTCAGTGCGGCGGCGGTCAGCGACTCAGGCATTCAGCGTCCGGGGTTGGCGTGGGCCTTCAGCCATCTGCTATCTCCAGTCTCTCGTGGACGTTGCCACGGCGGCCGCGGCAACGGAAGCCATCCACACCGGGGCGAGGCGCCGCCGGCGGCTGAGTTGGCGGGCGCCGGCACTAGACGCATAAGCCCCCCTGCCAAATGGCTCTGGGGGGCCGTTGTCTACCGTCTACCGTCCACCGTCTACCGTCTACCGTCTACCTCTACCGCTGCCACCTTCTCGACTTGTTGAACGCAATCGTCCCCGCGATCGCCGGCAGCGACGCATCGAGCGTCGCCATCCACCAGCGCCGCTTGGACGTCCCCGCGTGCGACGGCATACGCCCCTGAAAGACGACCTTTGACATCAGCAGACTCGCCGCGACGCCGATCGAGACGCCGCCCATCGTCTGCGGGAAACTCCCCGTTTCCGCCCCGATGTTGCCGATGGCGTACACGGCGCTGCCAATCGCGAACGACGCCCCCACGATGCCCACGCCATTCACGATCTGCTCGCGCAGGCGATCCTGTTCGGCGTTCATCATGCTCGTGGCGGCGGTCCCGAGTCCGCGCCCGGCGAAATAGCCGAGCACTCCAGCGTAGGTGCCGCCAACGATTTCGCCGGCGACGCGCTCATACCGGATGGCGGGCTTCCCCTCGGTCGGGTTCCCGGTGAACTCCTGCTCCGACGGAACGGGCAGGCCCTGCGCCGACGCCACGGCGGCGGCCAAGGCGAGGCAGAGCGCGGCGCCAGCAACGGTCATGAGGCGGCTCCTCCCTGCGGGGTCAGCGCCCGCGTGGCGATCTCGCCGCGCACGCGCTCGATGAAGGCGTCCACACCGAGCACCTCCTGCTTCTTCCCTTCCCCGCGCACACGCACGGCGATGGTGCCGGCCTCGGCTTCGCGCTTCCCGATCACGGCCATATACGGGACCTTCATGACTTCGGCCTGCCGGATGCGATAGTTGAGCGACTCCGATGTCTCGAGATGCGCGCGAATGCCGGCCGCCTTCATCTTCTCGGTGACCTCGCGCGCCACGCCGGCGAGTTCATCAGAGATCGGGAGCACCCGCACTTGCTCCGGCGCGAGCCAGACGGGGAACGCGCCGGCGAAGTGCTCGATGAGAATCGCGATGAAGCGCTCCATCGACCCGCTCACCGCGCGGTGGATGACCACCGGGCGATGCGACGCGTTGTCTTCGCCCACGTACTCGAGGTCGAAGCGCTCGGGGGCGTTGTAGTCGAGCTGGATGGTTCCGAGCTGCCAGTGCCGGCCGATGGAGTCGGTGACGTCGAAGTCGATCTTCGGGCCGTAGAACGCGCCGTCGCCGGGCTTGAGCTCGTACGCGCGCCCCGTGGACTCAAGCGCGGCGCGCAACGCGCCTTCGGCCGAGTCCCACAGCTCGTCACTGCCGATGCGCACCGGCGGGCGCGTCGCGAACCGCAGGTTGGCCGTCAGGCCGAACGTCTCGTAATAGCTGAGGATGAAGTCCATCAGGAACTGCACTTCGGTCGCGATCTGGTCGCTGCGCAGGAAGACGTGGCAGTCGTCCTGGGCAAACTGCCGCACGCGGGTGAGCCCGGAGAGCGCTCCCGACACCTCATTGCGGTGCAGCACGTCGAACGTCACGTAGCGGATGGGCAGCTCGCGGTACGAGTGCTTGTGCGACGCGAACATCAGGTAGTGCGACGGGCAGTTCATCGGCTTGAGGGACATGTCGTGCTCGTCGGTCTCGTTGTTGAGCACGAGGAACATGTTCTCCTTGTACTTCCCCCAATGGCCCGATTGTTCCCACAGCCGCTTGGTGTACAGCAGCGGCGTCTTCACTTCAAGAAAGTGCTCGCGCTGCCGTTCGCGGACGAACGACTCGATGGCGTTGTAGAGCAGCGTGCCGCGCGGCGTCCAGAAGGCGGCGCCGGGGGCGTGCGGGAAGAACTGAAAGAGATCGAGGGCCCGTCCGAGCAGGCGATGGTCGCGGCGCTTGGCCTCCTCGATCCGGTGCAGGTGCGCGTCGAGCTCCTCCTTCTTGAAGAAGGCGGTGGCGTAGATGCGCTGCAGCATCTGCCGCTTCTCGTCGCCGCGCCAATACGCGCCGGCGGTGTGCAGCAGCTTGAAGTGCTTCAGGTATGACGTGTCCGGGACGTGCGGTCCGCGGCACAGGTCGGTGAAGCCGCCGTCGGTGTAGGTGCTGATGACTTCGTCGCTGCCCTCGAAGTCGGCGAGGCGCTCGAGTTTCAGTGGGTCGTCTGAAAAGACAGTCTGTGCCTGTGCCTGAGAAACCTCCGCCCGCACGAACGGGAGCTTCTCCGCCGAAACCTTGCGCATCTCGGCTTCGAACGCCTCAAGATCCTCGGGCGTGAACGGCTTCTCGACTTCGAAGTCGTAGTAGAAGCCGTCGTCAATCGCCGGGCCGAAGCCGATCTTCGCCTCGGGGCGCAGGCGTCGCACCGCTGTGGCGAGCACGTGCGCCCCCGAGTGCCGCAGCACGGCGAGCGCCCGGGGATCCTTCTCCGTGAGCACGGTGAACGCGCCGCCCTTCCGCAGCGGCGTGATCAGGTCCTGCACCTCGCCGTCCACCGAGACGGCAATGGCGGCCTGAAGCAGGCGCGGTCCGATGGACGCGACGACCTCTTTCGGAAGGGTACCCGGCGCCACCTCGCGGATGGAGCCGTCAGGGAGAACCAAAGTCAGCGGCGCGATCATCACTTGCTGGGTGCAGGGGAACGGGCACAGTGGAGTGCACGGGAACGGGCACGGTGGGGTGCTCGGACACGGGCACGGTGGGGTGCTCAGGCACCGGCCCGCACGTGCGCCGAGCATCGACACAAGTTAGCAGGACAGGCGGGGAGGAGGCGAGGGCCAAACCCTCACGGCGCAAGGGCATCCGTCAACATTCGGCACCCGCCCGCCGCGATGCGCCGCCTACCGTTAGAGGCGCGTGCGCCCGTATCTTTAGATACTCATGACCAATCCGTCCGCCTCCGAGATCCCCGCGCAATACGATGCGGGCGGCACCGAAAGCGCCCTGTACGAGGCGTGGGAAGCCGCCGGCCTTTTCCACGCGCACGCCGAACAGTCCGCTCGCGCCGGTGGCACGCGCGACCCGTTCACGATTGTCATTCCCCCGCCCAACGTCACCGCCGTCCTGCACGTCGGGCACGGACTGAACAACGCGGTGCAGGACGTGATCGTCCGCTGGCGCCGCATGGCTGGCGACGAGACGCTGTGGCTCCCCGGCACTGACCACGCGGGCATCGCCACGCAGAACGTGGTGGAGAAGCTCATCGCGCAGGAGGGGAAGACCCGCTTCGACCTGGGGCGCGAGCCCTTCGTCGCGCGCACCGCCGACTTCGTGCGCGAGACGGGCGGCGTCATCCTGCAGCAGCTGCGCGCCATCGGCGCGTCGGCCGATTGGCGACGCACGGCGTACACGCTGTCGCCCGAGCTGTCGCGCTCGGTGCGCGAGGCGTTCGTGCGGCTCTACGAGAAGGGGCTGATCTACCGCGGTTACCGCGTCATCCACTGGTGCCCGCGCTGCCTGACGTCGCTGTCCGACGAAGAGGCGGAGTTCAAGGACACGCACGGCAAGCTGTATCACGTGCGTTATCCGTTCGCCGACGACCCATCGCGCTCGATCACCGTCGCCACCACGCGCCCCGAGACAATGCTCGGCGACGTGGCGGTGGCCGTGCACCCTGACGACGAGCGGTACAAGGCGATCATCGGCACCGAGCTCCTGCTTCCCATCGCGAACATCCGCATCCCGATCGTCGCCGACAGCTTCGTGGACAAGGAGTTTGGCACGGGGATGGTGAAGATCACCCCCGCCCACGACCCCAACGACTTCGAGGCGGGCAAGCGGCTCGGGTTGGCGATGCCCGTGGTCATCACGCCCGACGGCCACATGGGCGAGGTGCACGACGCGGCTGGGCGCGTCCCCGCGTCGCTGCGCGGGGTCGAACGGTTCGACGCGCGCAAGAAGGTCGTGAAGATGCTCGAGGCGCAGGGCTTCCTCGACAAGATCGACCAGCACCACCACGCGGTGCGCCACTGCTACCGCTGCCACACCGTGGTGGAGCCGCGGCTCAGCGACCAGTGGTTCGTGAAGATGGCGCCGCTGGCCAAGCCGGCGCTCGAGGCGGTGCAAACCGGCAAGGTGCGCATCGTCCCAGAGCGCTGGAACGCGGTGTACGTGAACTGGATGGAGGGCATTCGCGACTGGAACATCTCCCGCCAGCTCTGGTGGGGGCATCGCATTCCCGTCTGGCGCTGCGCGTGCGGGCACGAGGCGGCGCTGCGCGAGGATCCGATGGGCGGCTGCCCCAAGTGCGGCGGCGCGTGGGCGCAGGATGAGGACGTGCTCGACACGTGGTTCTCGTCGTGGCTCTGGCCCATCAGCACGCTGGGCTGGCCCGACAAGGACAAGGGGCCCGACCTCAAGGGCTTCTATCCGACCGACGTCCTCGTCACCGCGCCGGAAATCCTGTTCTTCTGGGTCGCGCGCATGATCATGGCCGGCCTCGAGTTCAAGGGCGAGGTGCCGTTCCACACCGTGTACCTGCACGGCACCGTGCGCGACATGCAGCATCGCAAGATGTCCAAGTCGCTCGGCAATGGCATTGATCCACTGGAGGTCGTCGAGAAGTTCGGCGCCGACGCCCTGCGCTGGACGATGATCGCGGGGATGGGACTGGGCGTGGATGTCCTGCTCGACCCCGATGACCTCGAGAAGTCGTTCGCGCCGGGGCGCAACTTCGCCACGAAGCTCTGGAACATCGGCCGCTTCCTGCTGATGCAGGTGGGGCACGACCCGGTGCGACCGCTCGCGTCGCTCGACCGCTCCAAGTTCCGCAGCGCCGACCACTGGATCGTGAACCGGCTGGCCGACGCGGTGGCCGAGTGCAACGCGGCACTCGGACCGGTGCGCCCGCCCAGCGGCACGTGGCCGGAGGAGCAGCGCCAGATGGGCCTGCGCCTCGACGCCTACGCCGAGTCCGCGCGCCGCTTCGTGTGGAACGACCTCGCCGACTGGTACGTGGAGTCGTCCAAGACGCGCCTCACCGAAGCGGGCGACGATCGCGAGATCGCGCGCGCGCTGCTGGTGCACTGCTTCGATCAGGGACTGCGCCTCCTGCACCCGATCATGCCGTTCATCACCGAGACGCTCTGGCAGCGCCTCCCTGGGCATCAGCCGGGGACGTGGCTTGTGCAGGCGGCGTGGCCGGCGGCCCCCGCGCGCAGCGAGCTCGCGCACGAGTTCGAGGTGGTGAAGGATGTCATCACGGCGGCTCGGCAGATCCGCAACGACTACGCGCTTCCTCCCACGCAGCCGCTGACCGCGCACCTGGCGGGGCACGAGGCGGCGGCGGCGATCGCGATGGCGGAGTCGGCGTTCGTGCATCGGATGTGCCGCACGGAACTGGTGGACGCCGCGGCCCCGGCCGGCGCGGCGGCGCACGCCCTGCTCGCCGGGGGGCTCGAGGTCGTGATCCCGCTCGAGGGGATCGTCGACGTCGCCAAGGAGCGCGGCAAGCTCGAGGGTGAGCTGGCATCGCTCGAAAAGCAGCTGGCCGCGCTCCGCGGGCGGCTGGGCAATCCGGGCTTCGTGAACAAGGCGCCGGCGAACGTCGTCGAGGCGGAGCGGGCCAAGGAAGCCGAGTGGGCCGCGCGCTCGGGACAGCTGCGCGCAAAGATCACGGCGATGGGCGGCGAGTGATGGCCCGTGGGCGCGCGTGGCCGGCGGCGACCAGTCTCGCCGCGGCGATGCGGGGCGCGGC
>VHBQ01000083.1 GCA_016871855.1 Gemmatimonadota bacterium | reverse complement strand
CACGACGCGCGCAACGCGCGCCGGCTGTTCCAGCGAGATCTCGTAGGGCACGCTCCCCGCGCTCTCGACGACCACGGTGTCGGCCGCGGCCTCCACCGCGTCTCGCACCGGCTCGTCCGCGGGCGGCGCGGCAGCCACGCGCTGGGGCGCGCTGGCGAGCACATCGCGGTCGAGCGCGGCGTCGCGCGCGGCGATCGCGGCCTCGAGCACCGTCTTGCTCACCGGCGCGGCGGCCTTGCCGCCGTAGATGGACTTCCGCGGGCTGTCGAGCTTCACGAGGATGACGATCTGCGGCTCGTCGGCCGGAAACATCCCGACGAAGCTCGCGGTGTACTCACCGACCACGTAGCGTCGGTTGCGCGCGACCTTGGCGGTGCCGGTCTTCCCAGCGACGTCGAACGTCGCCAGTGACGCGCCGGCGGCCGTTCCATCTTCCGTGACGGTTCTCAGCAGGGCGCGCATCGTCCGCGCCGTCGCCGAGGACATCACGCGCCGCACGACGCGGCGCTCGTGGCGATAGACCACCGCGCCGTTTGACGCGCGCACCTCGCGCACCAGCGCGGGCTGCAGCAGCTCCCCGCCGTTGGCGATGGCGGCGTACGAGGCGGCGAGTTGCAGCGGGGTCACGAGAATCTCATACCCCATCGCGAGCGACGCGGATGACTTCTTGGACCACTGCGCCGGCGGGGCGAGGCGCCCCGGCGACTCCGAGGGATACGTGGTCCCCGTCGGCGCGCCAAACCCGGCGTCGCGCAGCACCTCGAACTGTTCGCGCGGCGTCATGCGCTGGGCGAACTGGATGATGCCGATGTTCGACGAGTAGCGCATCACGTCGGCGAAGGTGAATGACGCGGCTTTGTGGTCATCCTCGATGATGCGCCCGTCGAGGTTCCACTTTCCGTTGTGCCCGTCCACCACCTCGTCCACGCGCGCGCGGCGGTGATCGAGCAGCCAGGCCGCGATGAACGGCTTGAGCGTGGAGCCCGGCTCGTACGGCTCGGTCAGCGCGGTGGCGGCGGTCGAGCGCGGATCGGCGCGGCGACTGGCCATCGCGCGAATCTCGCCGGTGCGCGCATCGAGCACGACGATGTCGCCGCCCGCCGCCCCCTGCGCCACCACGGCGTCGTTGAGCGCGCGCTCGGCGATGTCCTGCAGTCCCGCGTTGATGGTCAGGGTCACCTGATGACCGGGGCGCGGCGCAGCGTTGGCGACCGACGGCGATGCGAAGCGGCGTCCCTTGCTGTCGCGCAACAGCGTGCGGCGCCCAGCCTCGCCGCGGAGCAGCGCGTCGAGCGCGAGCTCCACGCCGTCCACCGGCTTGCTGCCATCGGCGGCACGTCCCACGATGCGCCGCAGCCCCTCGGACGGCGGCGCCACGCGGTTGAGCACGGGCTCGGGGTGCACGCCGCGCGTGGCGGTGATCATCGCCACGTCGGTCGGCAGGAACAGGCCGGGAATCTCCACCCACTTCAGCGTCGTGTCGGTGGAGCGAGCCACCCACTCCGGGGCGATCCCCGCGCGCTGCATCAAGCGGGCGAGCTGGCCGCGCTCGCGCACTTCGCGCGGCGCCACACGCAGGCGCACCATCTCGCGGCTCTCCACCAGCACCTGCCCGCCCGCGTCGAGGATCGCCCCGCGCGGCGCGGGGAGCGGCGCGGCCGCGACCTGTTGATCCAGCGCGCGCGCGCGCCAGCGCTCAGCGTCAAGCAGCTGCACCTTGGCGGCGCGCCCAACCACCGCGACCGCGAAGAGCGCGAGCGCGGCGTGGATCAGCCGGGGGCGATCAGCGAGCAGCGACACGGGGCGAGTGCCGCAGCGTGACGACCAGACTGTCGCCGGGGACGCGCATCTGCAGCCGTTCTTCGGCGACGCGCCCGAGCCGTTCCAGGCTCGTGGCCGTGCGAATCTCGCCATCCAGCTTGGCGCGCTGGGCGACGAGCGCGGCGCGACGCGTCTCGAGCTTCTCGATGGCGCGGGCGCGCGTGATCCCCGCGCTGCGCCGCCAGATCACGCCGGTGGCGAGCAGCACGAAGCCGGCGAGCGACAGGAACACCACGGTGCGGCCGCGCATCTCAGTCCTCCCGCCGGAAGGCGCGCAGGTGCGCGCTGCGGGCGCGGACGTTGCGCGCCACTTCGTGGTCGTTGGCGGTGATCGGCTTGCGCGTGAGCAGGGTGCCCAACGGACGTCCTCGGCAGGTGCAGACAGGTTGCTTGGGCGGACAGACGCACGACGACGCCCACTCGCGGAAGGCCAGCTTGACGCGGCGGTCCTCCCCCGAGTGGTACGCGATCACTGCGAGGACGCCCCGCGGTGCGAGGCGGTCACGCAGGAGCGGGAGCGCGCGGTCGAGTCCGCCCAACTCGTCGTTGACCGCGATGCGCACTGCCTGGAACAGGCGGGCGAAATCGGGCGGGCCGCTCCGCGGGCCAAGCACCGCGCGAATGGCCCCGACGAGATCGTCGCTCACGGCAAACGGCCTTCGCTCGCGACGGCGCACCACCTCGGCGGCCAGCCGGGCCGCCTTGGGTTCATCACCGTAGTCGCGGAACGCCGACTGCAGGTCGGAGGCGTCGGCGTCGTTGAGGAAATGGGCGGCGGAGGGCCAGGTGGAGACGGTGGACGGCGGACGGTGGACGGTGGATGAGCGGCGGTGGACGGCATGAGACGGAGGTTCGCTGCCGGTGTCCACCGTCCACCCTCCACCGTCCACCGTCAGGTCGCCCCCTCCTACATCCATCGCCCCCCCCAACGGCGCCCCTTCCCGAAACGAGAAGCCGCGCGCGTGCGCATCGAGCTGGTGCGATGAGACGCCGAGGTCGAGGAGGATCGCGTCGAATCGCGCGTCGGGCGGGAGCAGCGTGTCCACGTCGGCGTAGTTGCCCCGCACGGCGTGGAGGCGGCCCTCAGCGATGGCGGGTTGCAGACGGCGCGACGCCTCGGCGATCGCCGCCGGGTCGCGGTCAATGCCGGTGACGTCCATCCCCGCGTCGAGCATCGCCGCCGCGTGTCCGCCGCCGCCCAGCGTGCAGTCGAGCGCGCGCGAGGCGCCCGCGAAGAGGGCGAGCACCTCCTCGACCAGCACGGGGGCGTGGTAGGCGGAGTCGAATCGCATGGTCATCGATGCACGGAAGGGGGACATCTATGGACGATGCACCGGACCCGGCGGAAACGGCGGGTTTCCCTCGCGCGCGGGCGCCCGCGCGCGAGCGGGCGCGCGAGGCGGCGCCGTCGCGCACTCGCCCGCCCTCTCGCTGGTCGATCCCCCGAAACGCAAAGCGGGCGGCCGATGGCCGCCCGCTTGCGTGAGACCGCGCGAAACTACGGCTTGGCCGCCGCGCAGTACACCTTCACCATCTGGTCGGCGCCCGTCATGATGTTCGGGATCACGCCCATCAACTGAGCCACCGCGGCCGGCGACACCCGGCCGCCGCGCGTAACGTTCATCTGGGCCACCGAGATGTTGGACTGCGCCAGCCGGGCCAGCTCACACGACTTCGGCGCGGGCTTCGGCGGCTGCCCCTGCACCTGCTTGGGCGCCTCAAGCTGCGCCCACTGCACGGCCGAGAGGGCCACGTTGAACGAGGTCACCGCGAGCAGGAAGCCCGCCGTGTTCTTGCTCTCCACCGCCGTCAGCGTGGAGTCGGCGAAGTACACCCAGGGCGCCACCGCGGCGTTCACGTCGATCGCATTCCGGTAGTCGTCGGCGCCCTTGCCGGCTTGCGCCTTCTGGAAGGCCTCCTGGCCTGCGCGGAACATGCGGTTGCCGATGGTGAGCGCGAAACCGCCGACGGCCTGCGGATCATCCCCCGCCGCCTTCGCCTCGCGCAGCGCGACGAACGCACTGTCGGGCTGCTTCATCTCGTCGAAGGTGCGCGCGATCAGCAGGTGCATGTTCGGCGCCTTCGGGTTGATCGCCAGCACGCGATGGAACGTCGCCACGGCCTGCGCCTGCTGGCCGGACTTGAGCTGCGACTGGCCGAGCGTGCCGAGGAAGAAGGTGTTGGCGGGGAACTTTCGCACCGCTTCCGCCGCCGCGCCCGCCGCCTTGGCGAAGCTGCTGTCAGCGTCATACGCGCCGATGACCTTCACGAAGTACGCCGAGTCGGCGGCCGACGTGTCGATCTTGACCATCTCCTCGCCGAGCGGGAGGCCGGTCTTGTAGTCCTTGGCATTCATGAAGACCGTGAACGCCAGCTTCATCAGGCGCACGTCACCCGGGTTGTCCTTGACCGCCTGCGCGATGACGGGGGTGGCCAGCTCCCACTTGCCGTCCGCCGCGAAGGCGTTCACGATGTCCTCGACCAAGCGCATGTTCGTCGGATCGGCGGCCAGGAGCATGGTCAGCGACTCGGTGTACTTGGCGTTCTCGCCCTTCTCCTTGTACGCATTGGCCACCGCGGTCAGCGCCACCTTGCTCTTGGGATCGAGCTTGATGATCTCCTGCGCGATGCGGATGATCGAATCGGGCGACTGCTTGAAGCCGACGCGCACGCCGAGCTCGCAGAGCCGGGCCAGCGTCGCGCCCGGGAACGCCGTCACGCCAGCGCGCGCCGAGGCGATCGCCTCAGCGGCCTTGCCGTCGCGTCCCTGCGAGTAGCACTTCTTCTCCGAGTCGATCTGCTTGCGGGCGTCCTGCACGCTCCGGGAAAGCGCCGCGACGGCGCGGGCCACGCGGTCGCCTTCTGCCGGCGGCAGGGGCTGCGTCAGGTCGGCGTCGCGCGTCAGCACCAGGCGGGCGTTGATGACGAAGCCCGTCGCCGTCTTTTCCACCGACCCCTCGATGAACTCGTCGGTGCGCAGCAGCTTCGCCAAGCTGGCCAGGTCGCCCGTGGTGAGCGCTTCGTCGTACGGGTACCCTGACTGCTCGACGACCTGCTTGTAATCGCCCGACGAGAGCACCGTCAGGCTGCGAAACGGGTTGTCCGCGCTCAGACGGCTGCGGATTTCTTCGGAGGTCTGCACCGAGACCTTCTTGTCTGCGCCACGGAGCGTGCCCACGACAAGCCGGGGGGCATTCGGGTTCACGGTCCGGGTCGTCTGGGCCTCCACCACGGGGGTGGCGCCAATGAGCAGGACGGTCGCCGCGACCATCGAACGGGCGGTGCCTAGCCGAGCCTTCACAGTCATCTCCTCCGAACGTTGAGTACTGCTACCCCGCATGGCCGCCGCGCGATCCACAGCCGTCGACCGTCAAATGGGCGAAGAGGGACTCGAACCCCCGACTCCCTGCGTGTAAGGCAGGTGCTCTAACCAACTGAGCTATTCGCCCGGAGCACCCCGCCCGTGCCGTTGCTACCTCGCGAGGATCGCCCTCGGCACCAGCACGCAGTAGCCCAGCACGAGCAGGACGGGGGCGATCGTCTCGCCCCCGCGCACGAGGTCGGCGTAGCCGAGGATGAGCGACGCAATCGCCGCCCCCCACCACACCACCGCGCTCGATACCCGCCGGTCCTGTGCGTTCGCCATAAGCGATTGAGGTTATTCCAGTTGGCCCATGGTGTCAAGCAAGAAAGGCGGTCGAAATGTCCAGATAATGGAAACCTAATGCGGCTTCTCCGGCGGCTCCTCCCCGAGAAGCGCCGCGAGGGCGCTGGCTCTCTCGCGCTCAGCCTGGGCGGCGTCGGCCACGCGCATAGCCTCGAGCCGCTTGCGGTCGCGCTGTCGTCGCACCAGCCAGAGCGGCCCGATCATGAGCACCACGAGCACCGCGCCGAGGCTGACGTCGGTCACGAGTGCCAGGCCACCGTAGCGGCGGCGTGTCGCCTTCTGCCAATGCGCCTCGAAGCCGCCAAGCGTCAGTCCATACGCCTGCCGAACGGCGCGCTCCAGGGAGCGCTCGCGCGCCCAGTACTCGAACAGTAGGGTGAGCCCGCGGGCGCGATCGAGGGAGGCCATTTCGGCCACGGCCCGATACGAGAAGGCGTACGCCGCCTGCGCGGTGGTCGCGCCGTACTGAAAGGACGAGTCGAGTCCGGCAAGCGTCGGCAGCCGACCGAACGCGATGGCGAGGGCGAAGTTGGTGGCCAGCACATCGTCTCGCCCCCACTCACCGGCCGCGTACGACGCGTAGCCTTCGTCGAACCAGCGCGGCGGGAGGTCGCCAAGCGCCTCGTGGAGCGCCAGGTGGGCCAGCTCGTGCCGCAGGACCGCGAGTGCATCGCCGCCCTGCCCCCCCTTGTGGCCGTGGAGGACGATGCGCCGTTCCAGCGGGAAGGCGAAGGCGTTGCCCCATTCCGGGGCGCCATCGCCGGCCCAGCGGCGGAACAACTCATCGTCGGGGGCGACCCAGATGGCCACTTGATCGCGCGGGCGCGGGAGGCCCGGGAACGTGTCGCGGCTGACAGCAGCCTCGGCGAGCGCACGGGCGAGCCGCCCGTCGCTCGGCGCGTGGTGCACCTTGAAACGTCCCCGTTCCAGCGTGAGGAGATCCATCTCGCCGCCCTGCGGCGTACCGGCGGCGGCTCGGGGCGCCGCGCAGGTGAGCATGGCGGCGACGGTCACGACGCGCGCGACGGCGCACGCGCGGCGCGCGCGCGGCACGAGGGCCGCGCGCCATGCCGTCACGGCGTGCGCGGCGGTTCCCCGCCCGTCTCGACCGTCTGCAGCACCTCGGCGCAGCGCTTGCCCCACGGATTGAACTTGTTCGTCGCGTGCCCGGTGCTCCACGCCTGCTTCGCCTCGTCGCGTTCGCCGTTGTACCAGTGGGCGCGCCCCAGTTCGTAGTGCGCCTCGATGAGATTGGGCCCCAGCGCCAGCGTCTTGCGGAAGAAGGTCTGCGCGTCCTCGTACATCTCGCGCTCGAGGTAGACCAGCCCCAGGTAGAAGTGCGCGTACAGCGTGGCCTTCTTGTCGTTGTCGAGGCGAATCGCTTTCGACAGGTGCTCAATCGCCTCGCCGAAAATCTTCTTCTTGAGGCAGATGTAGCCGACGTTGATGCGGGCCAGGGCGTTGGCCGGCTCGCGCATCAGCACCTTCTGGAAGTTCATCAGCGCTTCGTCGTACTTCTCCTGCAGCATCTGCGCCCACCCGAGCAAGGCCTCGCTCTGCGGGTCGTTGGGAGAGAGCCCGAGCGCGCGAGCTTTCTGCAGCACCATGAACGCGCGCACGCCGGGGAAGACCGTGCCGCTGCACTGCCGCACGCGCACGAGCACGCCGGGCCCGTCGTCCACGCGCTCGTCGTCCGTCGGGGCGGGCGCCGCCAGCGCACGCAGGCGCGTCAGCGCCTCCGAGAGCGCGGGCGGCTCCGCCGATCCGGCGATCGCGCACTCCACACCGGCGTCGAGCGCGTCGGCGGCGGAGAAGAGCACATCGGCCAGCCCGTCACGCACGGGCAGCGCGCCGGCGCGCACCCGTTCCAGCAGTCCCTCCATCTCGTGCGCGAACGCCGCCACGCCGGTGTACCCCATCGACGCGCTCATCCCCTTCAACGAGTGCACCGCGCGGAACAGCTCGTGCACGGGCGCCAAGTCGCCCGGGTGGGCCTCGAGGTCGAGGAGCGCCCGGTTCACCGCGGCCAGTTGCTCGCGGCTCTCCGATCGGAAGAGGTCTGCGTACGGGGTGGCGTTCACGCCGCGTCTCGTGGAGGAAAGACGCCGGTCAGCCCAGCACGCGCTGCACGGCCTCCAGCACCCGGCTGGGCTGGAACGGCTTGACGACAAAATCCTTCGCGCCCGCTTGGATCGCCTCGACGACCAGCGCTTGCTGCCCCATCGCCGAACACATCAGCACCTTCGCGTTGGGGTCGAAGGCCATGATCTCGCGCACCGCGTCGAGCCCGCCCATGTCCGGCATCACGATGTCCATCGTCACGAGGTCGGGGCGCAGCCGCTTGTACTGCTCCACCGCCTGCGCGCCCGTGCCCGCCTGGCCCACCACCTCGAAACCGGCGCGCTGCAGGATGTCGCCCACCATCGTCCGCATGAAAATGGCGTCGTCGCAAATGAGCACCGTCGGCACGTGTTCCCCCCGCTGCGTGTCGTTGAAGACGCCCGTTCGCCTCGCGCAGGGCGCACGTGCACAGAACTCCAGCGGGCAGGCCATCCGGGCCCGCCCGCCGAAGACCTCGTCACCGATGCCGTCAGTTCAGCGATCGGCTCTATAGAAGTGAAAGTACTCCAAGGGATTCGGCGAGGCAATTAACTCGGGGAGGTCGGCGACCGTCAGCAAGGACGCGCGCAGCTCCGCGGGGAGCGGCGAGCGGAAATCCAACGGCTCCCCCGTGACCGGGTGCGAGAACGCCAGCCACGCCGCGTGCAGGAAGTGGCGCTGGGGCGGCAGCCCCACCACCCGGCGCGCTCCGCCGCCGCCGTAGGCGTCGTCGCCCACCACCGGATGCCCGATCGCCGCCAGGTGCACGCGAATCTGATGCGTGCGTCCGCTGTGCAAGTGGCAACGCAGCAGGTCTACGGCGTCGAACCGCGCGAGCCGCGCGAAATCCGTGCGCGCCGCACGCCCGGTGGCAACGATCGCCATTCGCACGCGGTCGTTCGGGTCGCGCGCAATCGGCTTGTCGACGGTCACCGCGTCGTCCGCGAGATGCCCCCAGCTCAACGCCGCGTACCGACGCGTCACGCGCCGCTCGGCGATGGCCTTGCTCAGCACGCGCAGCGCCTGGTCGGTCTTGGCCACGACCATGAGCCCCGACGTGTCCTTGTCGAGGCGATGCACCAG
>VHBQ01000082.1 GCA_016871855.1 Gemmatimonadota bacterium | reverse complement strand
CGTTGCCGAAGAACGTGTTGCTGCCGAACTCCGTGGATGCCACGGTCACGGTGCCGCGATGCACGCGCGGGAAGCCGATGTAGATGCCGTCGGCGAAGAAGTTCTTGCGGCCGATGCTCAGCGACTCTGGCACGGTGTCGATGAGTGAGCTGATCTCGCAGTCGCGGCCGACACGCGCGCCAGCGAGGCGCAGCCAGAACGGCCAGAAGAGAGTCCCGTAGAGCCACTGACTTCCCTTCTCGACCAGCGCCGGCTTGATCCAGATGCGCACGTAGTCGGTGCTCCAACGGGAGTGCACGCCATCGGGCACGCGTCCCAGGAGGCGACACGCCAAGGCGCCGAGTGCAAGGCGAAGAGGCACCGCGAGACACAGGAGCAGCGCCACCACCGCCGCGACGTTGGCACTGAAGGCGCCGCTGAGCAGCCATTCGATGACCTGCCGATCGCCGACGAAGAGCCGGCGCTGGACGACCCAGGCCAGCACGCCGAGCGGGAGAGCCAGCAGGAATGAGAGCGCGAGCCGCGTACCGAGGAGGTGCAGCGAGAACCGGATCGGCGAGAGATCGCGTGCGCGATCCACCGCGGGCGACTCGGGGGCGCGCCCCACCGAGCGTGCCGGCAGGCCGTCCCACAACTCGCCGGCGGGCACGTGCGCATGATCATCAAGCGACGCATTGTCGGCGAGCATCGCGCCTTCTTCCATCACGCAGTGCGCGCCGACGCCGGCGTGCACGCCAACCGTCACGCCGTTGTGGAGCGTGACCGGCGCGAAGACGAGATGCCCGGCGTCCAACTCGGCGATGCGCACAGCCGTGTCCTGCGAGAGGGTGACGTCGTCGCCGATCTCGAGCAGGTCCCAACCACCGCGCTGCAGCGCGATCCCTCGATGCAGGTGCACGCGCTGACCAATGCGCGCGCCGAGCGCGCGCAGGGCCATCACCTGAAACTCCGTTCCCTCAAGCAGAGACCAGGGGACCGAGCGCATAGACTGCTGGACGAACCAATACGGCAGGTACTCTCGGCTCCAGACGCGGACGCGGCCCGGCGTATACGTGCCGATCAGCCGGCGCTTGGCCGACACGGCGAGCGCCACGGCCAGCGGGGCCCAGAGCAACTGACCGAGCAGGAGTAGCGGAGGCACCAACAGAACGGTCGGCGCCAGACCAATGGTGAGCACCAACGATGGCAGGATCTTGAACGCCGCAAGCCAGAGCAGGATCGAGGCGACCAGAAGCGATCGCAGCAGCGACAGCGCCTGCCGCGCGGTCACGTACCCGATGGGTGCTGACAGGTCGAGGGGAGGCGCCGCCGCCTCTCCTTCCAAGGCGCGAGGACCGCGCGTTCGGGCGCGATCGGCCAACGCGGACACCGTACGAGCCTCGTACACATCGCGCACATCCAGGACATTGGCGTGCGGGTCGCTGCGCAGGCGCGTCACGAGTTCCGCGGCGCTCAGGGAGTCGCCGCCGAGTCCGGTGAAGAAGTCCTCCGCGGCATCGGGGTACTGCGCCATACGCAGGACCTGGCGCATCGCCTCGGCGATGGTGCGCTCGAGCGGATCGCTGGGCGCCGCGCCGCCGGCCACGGTGGGCGTGCCGTTGAGTTTGGGCAGTTGCTTGCGGTCGAGCTTGCCGCCTAGGGACGTGGGGAGCGCGTCGATCGGCGCGATCTGCGCCGGGATCATGTACGGCGGCAGCACGACGCGGAGCTTGGCCTGCAGGTCCGCGGACGTTGGCACCGGAACCATCGCCTCGGGGACGATGAATGCGACGAGGGTCTGGCGTCCGTCCTCGTCCTGCACCGTGCACGCCGCTTCGCGCACGCCATCGCAGGCGACGAGCGCCGATTCAATGGCGCCCAGTTCCACGCGGTACCCGCGGAGCTTCACCTGCGCGTCCATCCGACCGAAGTAGAGCAGCGTGCCATCGGGCTGCTTCTGGCACAGGTCGCCGCTGCGGTACACACGACCAAGGGTCGGATGATGCGGAAAGCGCTGCTCGGTCAGCTCCGGCTGGCGCCAATAGCCGCGGGCGAGGCAGGCGCCACCGATGACGAGTTCACCCTGCACGCCGTCGGGGACCGGCTCGAGTTGTTCGTCGACGATCCACGCGTAGGTGTTGCGGATCATCACGCCGATCGTGACCGGCACCTCAGGGGCCATCTTCGCGTGCGTGCAGGTGACGGAGCACTCGGTGGGGCCATACCCGTTGACGAGCAGGATGCCGCGCGACCAGCGGTCGGAGGTGTCCTGCGGCATGGCCTCGCCGCCGCAGTAGACGACCTTGAGGTCGGGCATGGTCTGGTGCGGATTCTCACACCCGGTGGCACGGAGTTGCGTGGGTGGCGGGCAGAAGACGGAGATGCGCTCGTCGCGAAGCCAGCCCACGATGTCCGGGCCAAGACGCGAGGCATCCTCGTCCATCACGACGAGCGTCGCGCCGGCGGCGAAGCCCAGCCAGATCTCCTCAACCGAGGAGTCATAGGCCGGCGACGAGTTCTGGGCGACGCGATCCTCGGGCGAGAGCGCGAAGGTCTCGACATCGAAGCGCACCAGATTGCCGATCGAGCGGTGCTCGATCATCACGCCCTTGGGGCGCCCCGTAGTGCCGGACGTGTAGATGACGTAGGCCAGCGATGCCGGGGTGAGCCAGGCGGGGGTTGGCACCGCTTCCGCGTGCGGACTCCCGTGGAGCAGTTCGACGACGTCGATGATGCGCGCCGACGGAAAGCCGGCCGCGAGGGCGCGGGCGCGACCCGCCCTGTCGGTCAGCAGCGCGGCGGGTTCAGCATCGGCGAACGTCTCGCCCAGGCGTTCGTCGGGGAAGGACAGGTCAAAGCAGGAGTATGCGGCTCCCGCCTTCATGGCGCCGAGTTGGGCGGCGTAGAGGTGCGCGCTCGTGCGCGAGAGCAGGACCGCGACGATGCACTCCTGCGTGACGAACGGCGCCAGCGCGTGGGCGACGACGTTCGCCTGGCCGTCGAGTTCGGCGTACGTGGTCTTGTGGCGGTGCGGGCGCACACGCCCCGGCGGCACGTCCACGGCGACGTGATGCGGCCATCGTGCTGCCGATCGTTCGAAGAACTCGTGCAGCAGCCCCGGCGCTGCCACAGCGGTCATAGACGTGCCACTTGCATGCAACAATAATATTGCAAGTCAGGTGCATTGCGGCAGGGAGCCGCGCACGAAGATTAATGCACGAACCTCGCTTGGTTCGCGCAACGGTCCGCAGGCCTAGCTCGAGTAGTACGCCGCGTTCTCGTCGATGTAGCCCTTCGTGAGGTCGCAGCCGTAGGCACGCGCGGTGGCTTGGCCGGCGCCGAGCGAGACCTCGAGGTCCACGACTTCCACCTTCAATGCCGCGCGCACCGTGGCGTCATCGAACTCCAGGCGCTCGCCGTTGGCAACCACCTGGTAGCCGTTGACCCAAGCGCTGGTCGCCGTGGTGTTCACCGTGGCATCGAAGCACTTGCCGATAGCCATGAGGATGCGGCCAACGTTGGGGTCGGCGCCGTGCACCATTGTCTTGATGAGCGGCGAGTTCACGAGCGCCTTGGCGACGTAGCGGGCTTCCGATTCGTTCACTGCGTCGCGCACGGTCACGCGCAGCAGGTGCTCGGCGCCCTCGCCGTCACGCGCGAGAATCTCGGTCATCCGGATGCAACCGGCCACAAGGACGTCACGGAACGCGCCTTCATCAACTGAGCCGGCGAGGCCGTTGGCGAGGATGACGCAGGTGTCGGAGGTGCTCGTGTCGGTGTCCACCGAGAGCATGTTGAACGAGACGTGCACCGCCTCACGCAGCAGCCGGTCGAGCGTCGCGGCGTCAAACCGCGCGTCGGTGAAGATGTACGAGAGCATCGTTGCCATGTTCGGTTCGATCATCCCGGAGCCCTTGGCCACCCAGGTGATCGTTGCTCCGCCCACCGTCGCCGACAGCGCCTTGGGGTGCGTGTCGGTGGTCATGATCCCCTCGGCACCGACCAGCGGATCGTCTTGCAGGTCGCGCGACATCCCCACCACACCCGCTTCGATCTTCTCCACCGGCAACTGCACGCCGATCACGCCGGTGGAGCTGACAAGGACCTTGCCGGGTTCGGTGCCGAGCTCGTTAGCGGCCGCCGCGGCCATGCGGCGGGCGTTCTGCAGGCCACGCTCGCCAGTGGCGACATTGCTCACCTTGCTGTTGGCAATGATCGCGCGGAGCGCGCCGCCCTTGATGGTCTCGCGGCCAAGGATGATGGGCGCGCCGGGAAACTGATTGCGCGTGAAGACCGCGGCGGCGGCGGCATCCACGTCACTGGCGAAGAGCGTCAAGTCGCGAGCTTCGGGCTTCAAGCCGACGTTGCGGCTGGCGCAGCGAAAGCCACGGGGGAAGCGGGCGCGGTCGTGAAAGGTCATTGCAGGGAGGCTAGAGCTGGGTGCGGTTCTGCCAGAGCACGAGCACCCCAATTATCACCAGAAGCGCGGCAAATGCACGCTTCAGTTGGCGGGTTGGAATGTGATGAACCAACGCGGTGCCGGCCAGAATACCCACGATGGCAACGGCGGTGAAGCGCAGCATGAAACCCCACGGCACACTGCCCTGGCCATGGTGGCCGAGGTAGCCGGAAGCGGCGTTCAAGGCGATGACGAGCAGCGACGTGCCGACCGCGGCCTTCATGGGCACCCGCCCGAGGATGACGAGGGCAGGGACGATCAGAAAGCCGCCGCCGATTCCAATGAGTCCGGTGAGCAGGCCGACGCCAAGTCCCACCGTAAGAAGCAAAGCGGGATGCGCGGCGCCATCGGCCGTTGGGGGCGGCTCGTCGCGGGCGGCGTTGCGGAGCATCGAGAAGGCCGCGGCGATCATCACGGTGCCCAGGATCAGCAGTTGGGCGCGCGCGCTGAACCAGACGCTCGCCCGGGCGCCGGCATACGAGCCGACCATAGCGACCGCGCCGAAGATGCCGGCAGTGCGGAGGCGGACATTCCCGGCGCGCCAGTGCGAGATCACGCCAATGGCAGCGGCCATGCCGACCACGGGCAAGCTCATGGCGATGGCGAGTTTCGGTTCGATGCCGAGCACGTACACGAAGACGGGAACGGTCAGAATGGACCCGCCCCCGCCAAGGGTGCCGAGTGCGAGCCCGATCAGGGCAGCGAGGAGATAGCCGAGCACGCCGTAAGATACGGCGTGCGGGTCTGCGTGGCGGCTAGGCCTCGACTCCGTTTGTGCTGGCGGCCTTCTTGGCCTTCTTCAGCGCGTCGCGCAGCGCAACATCTTTGGCGCCGGCAATGAGGCGACGGCGCTGACCGGCCCAGAACGACACGCCACCGGCGAGCACGTGAACGTCGGTCTTGCCAGCGCGGCGTAGGGCCGACGCGGCCGTTGAGGCGCGGGCGCCGGAGTGGCAGATGACGATCACCGGGGCAGGCGATTCGGCGATCTGGGTCAGTGACGCGGAGAGTTGGTCGAGCGGCACGAGCGTGGAGCCCTCGATGTGGCCCTGCACGAACTCGTTGCGGGTCCGGACATCGAGCAGGATGGCCGCCGGCTGCTGGGCGACGAGCGCGTCGAATTCCTCGGGGCCGAAGGAGGAGCCGCCGAGGAGGGACGCGAGGGAGGAGAAGAAGCTCATTGGCGTGGGGGTTAATATTACTATATCGAAATATAGTGATGTTTTGTATATGGGGCAAGGGTGGGGGGACGGGGGACTGCAACGGCTTAAGCACGCAGAGCACGGAGGACTACAACTACTTCACCACGGAGATCACGGAGGACACGGAGAACGGCAACTACTTCACCACGGAGAGCGCGGAGGACACGGAGAACGGCAACTGCCACTTCTTGGGGGAACTGCGCTTCGCACTCAAGACCCTGCGTGGAGTGCCGTCGTTAACCCGAAGATTTTGCCGTTGCCGTTCTCCGTGCTCTCCGTGACCTCCGTGGTGAAAGCCGTTGCCGTTCCTCCTCCCCCCTAGATCGGCGCGCAATACCGCTGGGGCTTGCGACGCTCGACGACGGCGTCGGCGAACGAGGCGAGGCGCAGCAGCAACTGCTCGCTCCATCCCTTGCCGATAGCCTGCATCCCGATGGGAAGCCCGGCGCCGTCGTATCCGGCGGGGAATGAGATCGCCGGGTGCCCGGTCAGGTTGGAGGCCCACGCGAAGCGCATCGTCTCGATGGTGCGACCGAGATCGGAGACGGCACCGCCCGACGGGTGAATGCGCGGGGCGGTGTTGCCGGAAGCGGGGGTGATGATCGCGTCGCACGTGGACAACGCGCGCTCAAAGTGCGCGATGGCCCGCGTGCGCACGCGTTGCGCGTGCACGTACTCGCGGGCCGACGAAGCGCGGGCAATGGCGAGGTTCAGCTGCGTCTCGACACCGAAGTCACCCAGGCGATCCCGCATCTGCGGCCACATCCCGGTGGTCATCTCCGAGGTGATGATCACGAGCTGCGCGAGGCGGGCCAGTTCCAACTCGGGGATGTCCACTTCAACGAGCCGCGCCCCCTGCGCGCACATCCGCTCCAGCAGCCGTTCGTTGGCGGCCACCACGTCAGGCTGGGCATGGCGGAACCAGGGCCAGTAGACGCCGAGTGTGACGCCGACGAGCGAACGCGGCGACGACGCGTCGGTGATGGGCTCCGGATGGCCGAAGGTGTGCGGGTCTTCAGGATCCACGCCGGCCATCACCTGGTAGGCCAGCGCAGCGTCGCGCGCGCAGTTGGCCAGCGGGCCAATGTACGCCAGCGACCAGCAGAGCGGCGCCGCGCCGCGCTCGGAGATGCGGCCGTACGTGGGCTTCAATCCGACGACGCCGCAGTGGGAAGCCGGAAGTCGAATGGAGCCGCCGCCATCGGCGCCGATCGCCAAGGGCACCAACCCGGCCCCAACCACGCACCCGGGCCCGGCCGAACTGCCACCGGTGTGGTGGAGGTCGTTGTATGGATTGCGCGCCGAACCGAAGTGCTCGTTGTAGCCGGTCACGCCGATGCCGATCTCGTGCATGTTGGCCTTGCCGACCATCACAGCCCCGGCGGCGCGCAGGCGGGCGACGGCGCCGCAGTCGCGCGCGGCGGGCGGCGCATCGATCAGCGTCTTGGTCCCGACTGTTGTGGTGTAGCCGGCCTGGTCAATCTCGTCCTTCGCGGCCACCGGCACGCCATCGAACACTCCAAGCGGCTGCCCACTCTTCCATCGCTCGTTCGACGCGCGCGCCTGAGTGAGGATGTCATCGCGGCGCATAGAGATGAAGGCGCGCAGGGGACGCTCGTGCCGTTCGCTCGTCTCCCACTGCGTGAGAAAACGCTCGGCCACGTCCAGCGGCGTGAGCGTGCCGGTGCGATAGGCCGCGTGATAATCCGCGATCGTCGGAAAACGAAACCCCTCTCGCGCATCGTCCTCACGGGGATCGAGCGCGGGAGTGGCCGGCGCCACGTCAGGGAGCATCGGCGTGTACGTCGGCGCCTCATCCACGGCGGTCGCGGTCAGCGCGTCGAGCCCCGCATCGTGACGAAGCCTTCGAACGAGCAGCGAGCCGAGGCCGGGAAGCGCGGCCATTGCATTGACGGCGCGAATGCCGGCCGGACCCAACACGGGAAGCCGCACGGCTTTCAGGTCGTAGGTCACGGCAGGCTCCCCTTGAAGTTCACAATGCGTCCGCGTGGACCGACGGCCCAGCCCGTGTCGCGCGCGGCAAAATCCACGGCGTAGAGCGTGAGCGTGTCGCCGTGCGTCCACGTGGCGCCAAAGTCCGTCGTGAACGCCGTGCCATACGCGCCGACGGCGGCGAACGTCGGCCGACTCGCGCCACGCACGGCCACCACGCCGCCGGTGATGCCCATGGACGGCCACCGCGCGGCGCGCTTCCACGTGATTCCGCCGTCATTCGTGACCATCGTGACGTCGCCGGCGCTGCGCGGGATGGTGTAATCACCGGCCACGGCGATGCCGCGCCGTTCATCAGCAAAGGCAATACCAAAGAACCCGGCGCTCGGCCCGGCCGGAATCCCCGCGCTCGACACCTGCCACGTGCGGCCCCGATCCACCGTGCGAAGGACACGCGCCTCTCGGCCGCCCCCGGTCGCGATCCAACCGTGCGTGCGACCGGCCACGGCAACGGACGTTCCGCTGGCCGCGAATGCGGCCTCTCCGGGAAGGGGCGGCGGGATGTTCGCCGGGTTCACGCGCTCCCACGTCGTGCCATTGTCGGTGCGCAAGATGACGAACTGGCCGTCGACGGGATCGCTGAAGGCAAAGCCGTGCGATGAATCCCAGAACGCGATGCCATCCAGAAACACCCCCTTCGTGGTGTCACTCCACTGCAGCGTCCATTGCTGGCCGCCATCCGCGGTGCGGTAGATGCGCGCCTGGCCGTTCTCGGCGGGACCAGCGCTCATCGCGTAGGCCACCCGCGAGCTGACGCCGTGCACGTCGCGGAAATCGAGCGACTCGGCGCCAGGCACGATGAGCTTCTCCCACGTGGTCCCGCCATCCACCGTGCGCAGGACGGCGCCGCGGCTGCCCCCGGCCCATGCCACGAGTCCGTTGACGGCGCTGAAGCCGCGGAACGCCGCGGAAACGCCGGACGACTGGAGCGTCCAGCGTGGATCGTGCCTGACCGCGGTCATTCGCTCCGCGATGCGCTCGGCGAGCGCGGCGGCATTGGCGTTGTTGCGATTGGTGAGGACAATGATCGTCGCGTGCAGGGTGGGATAGCGGATGATCGCATTGCGGAAGCCGACGGTGCTTCCGGTGTGGCGATGGCGCGGGAGCGCGTACTTCGTGTCGAGGTACCAGCCGAAGCCGTAGTCGACGCCTGCGCTGTCGGTGGGTGTGCCGCGACGGAAGAGGAGCGCGCGCAGGGAATCCCCGAGCAACTCCCTCGTCTCGAGCGCGCGGCTCCAGCGATACA
>VHBQ01000081.1 GCA_016871855.1 Gemmatimonadota bacterium | reverse complement strand
TGGAGGCGTCGCGCCTGCCGGCATCGGCGGCGGCAACGGCGGCATGGTCGGGCGCGGAACCGCGGTGACCGCCGGTGGGGTCGGCGCGCGAAACGCGGGCGCAGGTGGGGCCCCGCCGCCGCTCGACGCCTCAAGCGGCGGTGACGGTACGGCGTCCATCGGCCGCACCGGCGTGGGCGTCATCGCCTCCCGCGGAGCGGCCACCGCAGGCGCCGCGATGCTGATCACGCCGCCGCAGACCGAACAGCGAGCGCGCACGCCCACCGTCGGCACCTTCGACGGGTCAACGCGGAAGACTGACCGGCATTCAGGACATGATACGTTCACTGCTCCTCCACCTCGATGGCCGCCTCGGGCGAGGACGCCCGCGGCGCTCCCTCATCGTTCGCGAGGTCGCCGCGCCGATCGATCGTAAACACGGAGCCCGGCAGGCTCTTCGCATAGCTCTTCATTTCCGTCGCCAGCTCGCTCACCTGCGACGGATGGGTGAACCGGCGCCGTTCATTCGACACGACGCCAATCGAGACCGTCATCAACGGCACCTTGTGCAGCTGCCCGCGCCGGTCCTTCCCAAAATAGTACCCCGCGCGCCGATCCTGCTCCGAATACTGATACGGCACAATGGCGTCGAAGACCGACACAATCTCGCTGCACACCTCCTGAACCGCGCCCAGAGGGATGACGAACAGGAAGTCGTCGCCTCCGATGTGTCCCACGAAGCCGCGCTCCGCCACGACGCCCTTGATGACGTCGTGCAGAATTTTCGAAAGGATGCGAATCACCCGGTCGCCGTCGTAATAGCTGTACCGGTCGTTGTACTCCTTGAAGTGATCGAGGTCCGCGTAGCAGGCCGCAAACAGCTCGTCCCCCTCGAGCCGCCGTGCGATTTCCGTCTCGATCTCGATGCCGCCCGGGAGCCGCGTCGAGGGATGCACGTACGTGTCGCGATCCGATCGCCGCAGCAGCGCCTCGGCGCGCAGTGAAACTTCGGCCACGTCGGTCCCGTCGCGGATCACCTCGTCCGCGTGCACGTCAAACGCAGCGGCAAACGCCGTCGAGTCGTTCCGCACGAGCACGAGTGCCGGCACGATGCCCGTGAAAGAATCCGCCTTGAGACGCTGGCACCCCTTCAGTCCCGCGACGGGGTGCGTGCGCGCGTCAATGATTGCTAGCCGAGGCCGAGAGCGCAGCGTCGCCGCCATCAAATCGTCCGCCGTCGCGACCTTCGCCGTCGGCAGGCGATGCCGCTCCAGCCATGCCCGAATCGAATCGGGCAGGGCCTGGCCGTCTGGCGCGAAGACGATGGCAGTCATGGGACTCACGCGAACCGCTCAACTCCTCTCGGGAATTCGTAAACGTACGCGCTGGTCACGAGGGTGTCAAACACAAGCCAAGCATCAACTTGCGCTCTTCAATCGGCCGTAGCGCAGTCGCCACAGGCTCACTGGAAGGGGAGCGTACCGACGAGCGCCACGCCGCGGCCAGGTCTCCCCTCAATCCCCTCGACGCGCAGCGTCGCGAATGCGTCCACCCCCGACAGGAGATGATTCGCGAGCACGATGCCCATCGCCGCCCGCGCCTCGCGAAACGCGGTGTTGCTCCGTCGAATCGTGCGGACGTAGATGTCCTGCTCCAACTGCGCGGCACGCCACGACCAACGGTACTCCGGCCGAACGGCGCGATCGAGGTAGAAGTTGATCGCCCGACGATACTCCGGCGTGGAGATCGAGGGCGGAAGGTCCGGATCCGTCCAGTATGTCCGACGCGCCAGCAGCCACATCGCGCCGTTGAATGTCTCCGGATTGAGATCCGGGTCCACCTCGCCGCCGGGCAGGCGATCGAAGACGCCGCTCTCGATGTACTTCTCCATCGACTCGTAATACGCCCACGTCCCCACCGGGAAGGTGGGACCGTACAGCGAACGCGCTACGTCGCGCGCGAGCACTCGATACCGGTTCCGCTGGCGACGCCACTCCGTGCGCTGGTTCGCGACCTCCAGCACGGCCCACGCCTCCAGCGCCAGGTAGGCCACGAAACGATCCTGCCGCAGGAGCGCCTGCCCGGCGCCCGGGAGAATCAACGACGCCACCGGCGCCCATCGGCGCCGCTCAGACTCGGCCACGGGGGCCGCGACATTGATGGCGGGCTCCCCCACTCGAGCCACGCCCGCCGTCACGTCCGCCACGCGTTGCCCCTCGACGGGCAGCGCGACGGCAAGCGCCAGCGAGCCAGCCCAGACGCGGGCCCGGATTCGCACGCGAGCGGCTACCACGTGAAGCGCAGTGAGAGAAAGGTCGGAGGCTGGCCGGCATCCGAGGAGAAACCGCCAAAGACCCGCGCGAAATCAATGCGCAGCGCGCCACGCACGAACCCCAAGCCGATCGCCGGCCCCGACGCGTCCCCGGTTCCCGACGCATACCCCGCGCGCAGGAAGACCTGCCGCTGCAGTTCAAGCTCTCCTCCGAGCCGGACCGCTGGATCGTCGAGCGACGTGCGATTCACCACCTCCGCCGTCCACCGGAGTTCCGCCCCCGGCAACCCCGCCGCCACGCGCGGAACGCGGCCGCCCACGCCAACAAGCAGGCGTGTTGGGAGCGGATCCGACTGCGCCTCGTCGTTGACCTGCAGCTTCAAACCCGCCTGCCGAACGCCCACGCCGATCACCAGGCTATCGGCGCGCCTCGACTGATGCTGCAGGCCCGCGTCGAAGCCGTTGGTCGACGCATTGAACGTGCTGATCGTCCCGCACGGCCCCGTGCAGTCGAGCCGTGATTGCACCAGCTTGTAGGTCACGCCGGCGCGAAGCGAACGGCCTAGCGTCGCCGCGTAGGTGGCCGCGACGACCACGCTCCTGGGAAGCAGCTGCCCCACGGTTCCCACCTGATCGGTGAACTCCTGCGCGCCGTAGTCGTGCAACTGGGCGCCAAAGGCCAGCACCCCGGCCTGCCCTGCCGGGTACACGAGTCCGATCACGGACCCGTTGGCGACCACCGTGCGGGAGTAATGCAGCGCCGCCTCACGCTTCGTCGCGCGCGCGATGCCCGCCGGGTTGCCCCAGAGCGACTCCGTCCCCGCTTCCGACGCCACCGTCGCCTGCCCCATGCCAACCGTGCGCGCCCCTACCGGAACGAGCAGGAACAGCGCTCCCTCGGTCGAGAGACCACCCTGCGCGCCGAGCGGCCAGGCGCTGGCCGCCATCGCCAGACCCACGACCGCCGCCGCGTTACGCAGCGCGCCGGCGCTAGAGCGGCAGCGCCTCATCGACGAGCATCACGGGAATGTCGTCGCGCACCGGATAGCGCAGATGGCACGCCGGACAGTCAAGCGCCGACTCCGCCTCGCGATGCGTCAGCGCCCCCTTGCACTTCGGGCAGACCAGAATGGCCAGCAGTTGCGGGGAGATCGTCATTTCTTCTCGTTCGGGGGAAGCGGATAGCCGAGCCGCGCGAGCGCGGCCGGGTTGCGCCGCCAGTTGGGAAGCACCTTCACCCACAGATCCAGATAGACCGCGCCCCCGACCAGCGCCTCGATGCGACGGCGCGCCGCCTGGCCGATCGCCTTGATGCGCCGGCCGCCACCGCCGATCAGGATGCGCTTCTGGCTCTCGCGCTCCACGTGGAGCACCGCTCGAATGTACACCGGAGCGCTGCTCTCCCGAAACTCCTCCACCTCGCACGCCAACGCGTGCGGCACCTCTTCGTCCAGCTGCTCCAGCGCCGCTTCGCGAACGGCCTCCCGCGCGAAGAACCGCAGGTGCTGCGTCGAGAGATCGTCCTCGGGGTAGAGGAACGGGCTCTCCGGCAGGCGGGCGCTGATGGCGGCGAGCAGGGCCGGCATCCCCTCCCCCGTGCGCGCCGACAGCATGACGGCCTCCGGATGTGCCGACGCCAGCGCCGCCCGCCCCGCGTCGTCGAGCAGGTCGCTCTTGTTGAGGACCAGCAGCACCGGCGCGCGCGGCGGCGCCGCGAGCCCGGCCACGTCGGCGAGCGCCGCCGGCGCGTCGCGCGAGGCGTCCACTACGTGCACGATGACGTCCGCCTCCCGCAGGGCGGCGTGCGCCGCCCCAAGCATCGCCTGGTGCAGGTGGTGCCGCGGCTCCAGCAGGCCCGGCGTGTCGAGGATCACCATCTGCACTCCATCCTCGGTGCGCAGCCCCACGATGCGGTCGCGGGTCGATTGGGGCTTCGGACTCGTGATCGCGAGATGCTGTCCCACCAGCCGGTTGAGCAGGGTGCTCTTCCCCGCGTTCGGCTTCCCCGCGACGGTCACGATGCCGGCTTTGCTCATCCAGAATAGACGACTAGGGGGAGTGCGTCGGCACGTGAGGGTGCCCCGAAGCACCGGGCGGGCGGCGTGACGTCCTCGTCACACCGCCCGCCACAGGTCAACCGATCCCACTATCCCTTCTTGCCGTCCTTGCCGTCCTTGCCGCCCTTGTCGTCCTTGCCGTCCTTGTCGTCCTTGTCGTCCTTGTCGTCCTTGCCGCCGCCTTGGTCGTGCGGAACGACCACCGTACAGCTTGTCAACGCGGAGTTACCAGCCACGTCGAAGCCCCGATACGACAGCGTGTACACGCGGTCATTCCGGTTGCCCGACCGCTCGGCGCGCAACTGGCCGAAGACGTCGGCGGTGTTGAGCGTCCATCCGGCGATGTCGCCCGAGGTATTGCCATGCCCACGTTCGTTGTCCGGCTCGTTGCTTGTCACCGAGACGAGCGTGAACCCACCGGCGCCCGAGCCGGCGTCAGAGACCGTCACGCGCACGTTGATGTCGTGCATCTTGTGGTTCGGCGGCCAGAGCACCTTCGGATCCGCCACGCAAGAAACCGTGGGCGGCGTGGTGTCCGTCTGCTTGCTGAACTGCGCCCCGACGGTCAACGCGGCTGACATCGTCACCGTGCAGGCCCCCGTGCCGCTGCAGGCACCGGTCCAGCCGGAGAAGAACGACCCGGCGGCGGCCGTCGGCGTCAGCGTCACGGTCGACCCCATGGGGAACGACGCCGTGCACGCCGCGCCGCAGCTAATGCCCGCCGGCGACGACGTGACCGTCCCCGTTCCCGTCCCCGTGCGTGTGACCGTGAGCGACAGGAGCTTCTTGTCGAAGCGCGCCCCCACCGTCAACGCGCCGTTCACGGTGACCGTGCAGGTCAGCCCCGAACACCCAGGCACGGTCCAGCCGACGAAGTTCGACGTCGGGTCCGCCGTGGCGGTGAACGTCACCGACGTCCCCGGCGCAAACGACACGCAGTTCGTCCCACACGCTGTGCCGGCGGGGGCGCTGGTGATCACGCCGCCTCCGGTCCCCGTCGCCGCCAGCGTCACGGGCCACGCGACGCGCACGAAGCTGGCGGTCACGCTGCGCGAGGGCTGCAGCATCCGAACGACGCATGCGCCGGTCCCCGTGCAGCTGCCCCCCCACCCGCTGAAGGCGAAGAACTGATCCGCGGTGGCCGTCAGCACCACCTGGCTCCCCGTGGGGAAGAGCGCCTGGCATGACGCCCCGCAGTTAATGCCCGCCGGCGACGAGGTCACGCGGCCGCCTGCGGCCGGGATGGCCACGGTCAGCGGCGTCGGCGGGGGCGGCGGAGCCTGCGCCGCAATCCACCCGGCGCCAGCGTTGTACTCCAGCAACGGCGTACCACCGTCGCAGCAATCCTCGAAGCCAACGACGGTCACCACGCGGGTTCCGGCGGCAAGCGTGACGGTCGCGTTGAGGAAGGCCCCGCCCGCTGAACCGTTCCAGTTGGCGGCGATCTCCGTGCCGTCAAGCAGCATCGCCCCGCCACGCGACATGTCCCCGCTGAACCGGAACTGTACGACCGACTCGCCGGAAACCTGCATTGTGGTCACGTAGCGCGACCCGAGCTGGCCGCCGGCTCCGACCGTCGGCGGCGCGAACAGCGCGCCGTTGCGTACGAAGGTCGTGACCGGAACGGGCTCGTTGGTGTAGCCCGCGACCGTCGTGGGCAGCGTGTTGAAGTAGGCGTTCGCCGCGGGACCGTTGAGGGTGAAGCTGCCGCCGTTCCAGAACCGCGTCTCGATGCTCATCGCCTGCACCGTCGGCAGCGCGACAAAGGTCGCGCCGACATTGCGCGCGCCATACATGGACACGGTGCACGGCCCCGTCCCCGAGCATCTTCCGGTCCAGCCGGCGAAGGTCGACCCCGCGCTCGCCGTCGGGGTGAGCGTTACGGTGCTGCCCAGCGCGAACGACGCCGAGCACGTCGCGGTGGTGCAGTTGATGCCCGCCGGATTCGAGACGACCCGCCCCGCCCCCGAACCGGTGCGCGAAATGGCGAGCGTCTGCGCCGGCTGCGACGAAGACACGATCGGCTGAAACCCCGACCCAACGTCGATCCGGCCAGCGTTGCCGGCGTCATCGCCGTCCTCGAAGCCGATGACCTCGAGCGTATGCGCGCCGGGCGAGAGGTTCAGCGTCGCGACGAAAACCCCCGGACCAGGCGCCCACTTGGGCAGGCACGGAGGCGCCGTGTACGTCGTGCAACCAACGTACGAGTTCGTGTCCACCTGGAAGGAGCCCTTCCACCACGGATTGTTCCAGTCCTCAGCCACGGGAGCGCCATCGAGGAACATCGCGCCGCCCCGGAAGTCCACGCCAAACTCCACCGCGACCACGCTGGGCGTGGTGGCGTTCAGTGTGACGGCGTAGCGCGTGGCCACGTTGCTCATCGCGCCGCCGGGGTTCCGGATCCCGAACCAGGATGTGTCCGCCCACAGCAGGTCTACGTAGATGTCCTGGATGCGGCCAGCCAGGTCCGGCATCAGGTACGGCTCATTCGTGTAGCCAGGGACGTTGGTCGGCAGGCTCGCGAAGACCGATCGGGCCGTAGCGGTCGAGGGGAGCCCCGACGCCGCGTTCCAGTACCGCGTCTCCAGCGTGATCCCTGTGATCGTGTAGGCCCCGGAGAGCGCGCGATAGGGACGCGTCGAAAGCACGCCCGCTTCCGCGGTCTGAACGAACGGCTCGACAGCCGCCGGTTCGCCGCACGCCGACGTCATGGTGACTGCGACGCCGAGAATTATCGGGAGCAGGCGTCGCGCGGAGTTCTCGCGCAGGGCGCGCGCCTCAACGCTGTCATCACCGGAATGAAATTGCTCAGAATCACCGGGAAGAATTGCGCACTCGGGGATAGCTCCTGCGGGGGGTGACGCACCCCTCGCCCGTCACCGACCTTGGCTGCCTCCCTTGGACGAGGCGGCTTGTGTACGACCGGGACATCCTCGTGTTGCTTCGACACTACCTGGACCTGCAGCTCTCGAAATCGGCCATTGCCGCCCAGTTGGGCATTTCGCGCCGGACGATCCATTACTGGATCGAGACCGGCCAGTTGGACCGGGATCTCTCCGATCCCGCCCCGCGGCGCCCCTCGCCGCGCGCGCAAAAGCTCGACCCCTTCAAGCCGCTGATTCAGGAGCGGCTGACCACCTATCCGCTGCTCTCCTCGGTGCGGCTGCTCGCCGAGTGTCGCGCGACCGGCTACGACGGCGGCGTCACCCAGCTGCGGGAGTACGTCGCTGGCATCCGGCCACGCCCGGAGCCGGAGCCGATCATCCGCTTCGAGACGGAGCCCGGCGTGCAGGCCCAGTTCGACTTCGCCGAAGTCCGCCTGCCGTGGGGCAAGCGCTGGGCGCTGGTCGTCGTGCTGGGCTACTCGCGCCTACTCTACGTCGAGTTCACCCCGCGCCAGACCGCCCTCACCGTGATGCTTGGGCTCGAGCGTGCCTTCCACGCCTTCGGTGGGGTGCCGCAGGAGCTGCTCTTCGACCAGATGAAAGCGGTCATCGTCGAGGATCACCGGGGCAGCGGCGGCAAGCTGCTCGAAAACGCGGAGTTCCTGCGCTTCGCCGCCCACTGGGGCTTTCGCATCCGCGCCTGTCGGCCGTACCGCGCCCAGACCAAGGGGAAAGTGGAGCGCCCGATCCGCTACCTGCGGGACAATTTCCTCTACGGCCGCACCTTCCTGGGCGATGCCGACCTTGCCGATCAGGGCGCGCGCTGGCTCTCCGACGTCGCGAATGTGCGCCTCCACGGGACGACGAAAGAGCAGCCGCTCGTGCGGTGGGCGCGCGATGAGCGGGCCGTCCTGCAGCCGCTCGCGGCGCGCCCCTATCGCTCGCTGGTACTCCTGCCGGAGTCCCCGGCGGCGCGGGTCAGTCCGCGCGTCGCCGTCCCGCAGGTCACCGTGGAGCGCCGCGCGCTCGCGCACTACGACACCCTCCTCGCGGAGGTCGGCACATGAGTGGGCACATGAGCACGCCCAGCCTCCGCGACCGTCTGCGCTCGCAGCTCGCCGATCTCAAGATGCCCGGCGCGCTCGAAGCGGTGGACGACATCCTGCGCCGCCTCGACGCCGGCCAGCTCACGGCCGGGGACGCGATGAGCGAGTTGCTCGGCAGCCATATCGCACTCCGCAATCAGCGGCGCCTGCAAACCGCCATGCGCAGCGCGCGCCTGCCTGCCGTGAAGACGCTGCACGATTTCGACTTTGCCTTTCAGCCGTCGGTGAAACGCGAGCAGCTCGATGCGCTGCACACCCTGGGCTTCATCGAGCGCAAGGAAAACGTCGTGTTCCTCGGACCGCCGGGGGTGGGCAAGACGCATCTCGCCATCAGCCTCGCGGTCGCCGCGGCGGAAAGCGGCCGACGGGTCTACTACGCGACGCTGGCCGATCTCATCACGTCGCTCGAGGACGCGCAGCAGGCCGGGCGTCTCACCCACCGGCTCCGCACGCTGGTCTTTCCGAGCGTGATGGTCATCGACGAGATCGGCTATCTCCCGATCAGTCGCACCGGGGCCATGATGTTCTTCCAGCTGATGAGCCGGCGCTACGAGCACGCCGCCACGATCCTCACCAGCAACAAGTCGTTCGAAGACTGGGGCGAGGTCTTCGGCGACGAGGTCATGGCCGCCGCGCTGATCGACCGGCTCCTCCACCACTGCCACATCGTCAACATCCGCGGCAACAGTTACCGCATGCGCGATCACCGGGCGCTGGCCAACCGGCTCATGCCGCCCCCATCGCCGCCCGACCGCGACCGCCGGCCCCGCCGGCAGGAGGCCTGACCGCCCCTGGGCTCGCACCCCGACCCGAGTGTGCAATTCTTTCCGGTGAAAGTGTGCAATTCAAACCGGTGTTGACA
>VHBQ01000080.1 GCA_016871855.1 Gemmatimonadota bacterium | reverse complement strand
GGGGAATCCAGCCAGTCGTGGAACAGAGCTTCGAGTTGTCACCCACCAGCCACGGCACGTCCACGGCGCGGCGCAACGCCGGGTCGCTGACGAGTTCGGCGTCCACGCCGGCGCGCGCGCAGACTTCGCCGGCGAGCGCCTCGACGGTCACCCCGGTGCCCGAGCAGACGTTGTAGACCTCGCCGGGAATGCCGCGCGCGGCGAGCGAAAGATACGCGTTGGCGACATCCTCCGCGTGGAGGTAGTCGCGGGTGGTGTGGCCGTTGCCGATGGGAAGGGCGCGCGGCGCCGGCGCGCGGCGCGCCGCGAGCACCCGGCCGACCAGCGCGGGGAGCAGGAAGTGCGACGCCTGCCCCGGTCCGGAGTGATTGAACGACCGCGTGCAGATGACGCGCAGGCCGTCGGCGCGCGCCGCCTCGAGCGCGAACACCTCCTGCGCCCCCTTGCTCGCCGCGTAGATGGTGCGCGGCCGGCATTCGGCCGTCTCGGCGAGCGGCCCGGCCGCGGCATCATGCGCCCCGTACTGCTCGGCGCTGCCCACGATCAGGATGGCCGGGTCGAGCGTGCCGGCCGCGCGACGTCGGCGGATGTCCGCGAGCATCACCACGGCGCTCATGACGTTGGTCTCGCAGACGCTGACGGGGTCCTCGCGGGCGGCGGGCACAAACGAGATGCCGGCCAGATGGAAGACGGCGTCGGGCTGGGCGGCGTCGAGCGCTTCGGCGACCGCGTCCTCCGCCCGCAGGTCAGCCACCACCCATCGGACTGCGGCGCGCTCCTCGGGCGTGAGGACGCCGTCCGGCGGCTCCGTCAGCGACGCCCCGATCACCTCCCAGCCATCGCGCAGGAGGGCCCGGCAGAGCCATTGGCCGGCGAAGCCGGCGGCCCCGGTGACGAGCGCGCGGGTCACGTCAGCCGACGGCGCCGTGCCGCGCCAGGTCGGCGTCCACCATCATCCGCACGAGCCCGTGGAAGTCCACCGTCGGCTCCCACTGCATCTGCGAACGGGCCTTGGACGGATCGGCGACGAGCAGATCGACTTCCGCGGGGCGCATGAACTTCGGATCCACCTTCACGTGGTCCTTCCAGTCGAGACCCGCGTGCGCGAAGGCGACCTCGCAGAGCTGCTGCACCGACCACGTGTGGCCCGTGCCGATGACGAAGTCTCCCGGCTCATCCTGCTGGAGCATCCGCCACATCGCGTCGACGTAGTCGCCGGCGTAGCCCCAGTCGCGGCGGGCGGTGAGCGTGCCGAGCACCACTTCGCGGGCATGCCCGACCTTGATGCGCGCCACCGCGTCGGTGACCTTGCGGGTGACGAACTCCAGGCCGCGGCGCGGGCTCTCGTGGTTGAAGAGAATGCCGCTGACGGCGTAGAGGCCGAACGATTCGCGGTAGTTCACCGTGATCCAGTGGCCGTACACCTTGGCGACGCCGTAGGGCGACCGCGGGTAGAACGGCGTGGACTCGCGCTGGGGCGTCTCGGTGACCTTGCCGAACATTTCCGACGAACTGGCCTGGTAGAAGCGCGCCTTGGGCGCGGCGCGCTTCATCGCCTCGAGCATGCGGGTGACGCCGAGGGCGGTGAACTCGCCGGTGAGCACGGGCTGAGTCCACGAGGTGGCGACGAAGCTCTGCGCCGCGAGGTTGTAGATCTCGTCAGGGGCGACCGCGTCCATCACGTCGACCAGCGAGGTCTGGTCGAGGAGGTCGGCGGAGAGGAGTTCGACGCGATCGACGAGGTGCGCGATGCGCTCGTACGGCGTGGTGGACGAGCGCCGCACCAGGCCCACGACGCGGTAGCCCTTCGCGAGAAGGAACTCGGCGAGGTAGGAGCCGTCTTGGCCGGTGATGCCGGTGATGAGGGCGGTGGGCATGGCGACGGACGGTAGACGGTGGACGGTGGACGGTGGACGATGAACGACGCATTCGTGTCGTGTGGGCCGGCGGCGGTCGGATGTAAAGATCCACCGTCCACCGTCCACCGTCCACCGTCAAGAAGAAAGGGAGCCACAGGGGCTCCCCTCTCACTACCCCAACGATGGCGCGGGCGGACGCTTACGCGACCGCCGCCTTCCCGCGCGGGGCGCGGCGGATCTTGTTGGCGTGCAGGCAGCGCGTGCACACCTTGACCTTCGTGATCTTGCCGTCCACGACGACGCGGGCGACCTGGAGGTTGGGCTTCCAGGTGCGGCGGGTCTTGTTGTTGGCATGCGACACGTTGTTGCCGTACGCGATGCCCTTGTCGCAGACGAAGCACTTATTGCGCGCGATGGCCATGGCTTAGTTCTCCACCAGCTCGATGCGAGCCATGTCCGCGCCGTCGCCCTTGCGGTGGCGCGTCTTGAGGATGCGGGTGTAGCCGCCCGGGCGCTTGGCGTTCTTGGGGCCGACTTCCTTGAACAGCTTGTCGGCGGCCTCGCGCTTCTGGACGTGCTTGCCGGCCTCGCGGCGCGCGTGCAGCGTGCCCGTCTTGGCCTTGGTGATCAGCTTCTCGACGAACGGGCGCAGCTCCTTGGCCTTCGCCTCGGTCGTCTCGATGGCGCCCTGCTCGATGAGCGAGGTGGCGAGGTTGCGCAGAAGGGCGAGCTTCTGCTCGCTCGTCCGGCGCAGCTGCCGGCCTGCTTTGCGATGACGCATGGGTGTTATTCCTCTTCTTCGTCGTCGGGCGCGTTGGCGGCCGCCCGGCTCGGCGGCGTGCCCCAGTCCGTGACCCGGACGCCGTCGCCACTGTCCTCGAACTTCATCCCGAAGTTCAACCCTTCGCGCTCGAGCAGGTCTGCGATCTCCTGGAGCGACTTCTTGCCAAAGTTCTTGACCTGAATGATCTGCCCTTCCGTCTGCCGGACGAGGTCGCCGAGCGAACGGATGTTCGAGTTCTTCAGGGAGTTGACCGAGCGCACCGAGAGCTCGAGCGCGTCGATGGAGGTCGACAGCAGCTGGGCGAGGCGCTGGGCGTCGGAGGTGCCGTCGCCGGTCATGGCCGCGCTGTGCGACCCGAAGCCGGCGAAGTACTGGAAGTGCGTCTGGGCGAGGGCGGCCGCGTACGACACGGCCTCCTCGGGCGACACGGTGCCGTTCGTCTCGACGGTGAGGACGAGGCGATCATAGTCCGTGCGCTGGCCGACGCGGGTCTCGCTGACGTGGAAGTTCACGCGGCGGACCGGCGAATAGATGGAGTCGATGCGGACGAGGTCCACCGGCAGCGACCGGTCGGCCGGGTGCTGCTCGGCCTCGACGTAGCCGCGCCCCTTGTTCACGTAGAGCTCGACCGTGAGGTTGCGGTCGTCCTGCATCGTGAACAGGTGGTGCTTGGGGTTGATCACCCGCACGCCGCCCTGGTCCTCGATGGCGCCGGCGACGACCGCGCCGGCCTTCGAGCAGTTGATGCGCAGGACGGTCTCCTCGAGGTCGCCGGCCAGCGCGAGCGTCAGCGTCTTGAGGTTGCCGATGATCTGGTGCACGTCCTCGACGACGCCCTGAATGGTCTGGTGCTCGTGGAGCACGCCGTCGATGCGGAAGCCCCACACCGCGGAGCCGCGCAGCGACGAGAGCAGCATCCGGCGCATCGCGTTGCCGAGCGTGTGCCCGTAGCCGCGTTCCAGCGGCTGGAGCCGGAACTCGGCGATGTTCGGGTTGTCGTCGCGCTTCGTCATCTCGACGAGCTGCGGCCGCACCAACCCGCGCAAATCAATAGTCTGAGCCATACGTCGATGAGATCCGTGATGTGGTCAAGCGGCGACCGCGTCGCCGCCTACGCCCCGCCTCGCCCCTGACGCGCGGCAGGCCCGTGGAATAGTCAGGGTAAGACCGGACGGTGGACGGTGGACGGTGGACGGTGGACTCCACCGTCGACCGTCAACCGTCGACCGTCTTACTTCGAGTACAACTCCACCACCAGCTGTTCCTGCGCGGCGACCGGGATGGACGCGCGCTGCGGGCGCTCGAGCATGCGGCCGCTGAACGTGTCCTTGTCCACGGCGAGCCAGCTGGGCACCTGGCCGCGCGCGGACTGCTCCAGCGCCGCCTGAATGCCGACGTTCTCGCGCGCGTGCTGACGCATCCGGATCTCCTGCCCCGGCTGGACCTGGTACGACGGGATGTCGACGGTCCGGCCGTTGATCTCGACGTGGCGGTGCGCGATGAGCTGGCGCGCGGCCTTGCGGCTCGCGGCGAAGCCCATGCGATAGACCATGTTGTCGAGCCGGCTTTCGAGCGCGGCGAGCAGGTTGTGGCCGGTGATGCCCGGCAGCGACGACACCTTCTCGAAGGTGTTGCGGAACTGCCGCTCGCTCACGCCGTACATGCGCTTGATCTTCTGCTTCTCACGCAGCTGCTTGGCGTACTCCGACACCTTGCGGCGGCGCGACGTATTCTGGCCGTGCTGGCCCGGCGCGTACGGCCGGCGCTCGACGGGGCACTTCTCGGTGAAGCACTTCGTGCCCTTGAGGAACAGCTTGGTGCTTTCGCGCCGGCACTGCCGGCAGCTGGGACCCGTATACCGCATGGGTTAAACCCTCCGGCGCTTCGGCGGACGGCAGCCGTTGTGCGGAATCGGCGTGACGTCCTTGATCGACTTGACGGTGAGCCCGGCGGCCGCGAGCGCCTGGATCGCGGATTCGCGACCCGACCCCGGCCCCTGCACCCGGACATGCACCTTGCGCACCCCGGCCGTCAGCGCCTCGCGCGCGGCCTGCTCGGCGGCGACGGTCGCCGCGAAGGGCGTGCTCTTCTTGGACCCCTTGAACCCGGCCTTGCCGGCCGAGCCCCACGACACCGCGTTCCCGTGGGAATCGGTGATCGTGATGAGGGTGTTGTTGAACGTGGCGCTGATGTGGGCCACCCCTTCGGCCTCCACCACGCGCTTGGTCTTCTTGCCCGTAGCCATTACTTGGTCACCTTCTTCTTGCCGGCGATCGCGCGACGCGGACCCTTCTTGGTGCGCGCATTGGTATGCGTCCGCTGGCCGCGGACCGGAAGTCCGCGGCGGTGACGCGCGCCGCGATAGGACCCGATGTCCATCAACCGCTTGATGTTCATCGCGACCTCGGTGCGCAGGGCGCCCTCGACGCGGTAGTTCTTCTCAATCTCCTGACGGAGCTTGTTGACATCCGCGTCGCTGAGGTCCTTCACGCGGATTTCGGGGGCGACGCCCGCGGCCTGAAGAATGCGCCGGGCCACTTCGCGGCCGATGCCAAAGATGTACGTCAGGCCGATGTCCACGCGCTTCTCGCGCGGCAGGTCGACGCCAGAGATACGAGCCATAGTCGGTTAACCCTGCCGCTGCTTGTGCTTGGGATTGCGCTTGCAGATGATGCGAGTCACGCCGTCGCGCTTCACGACCTTGCAGTGCTCACAAATCGGCTTCACGCTGCTGCGAACTTTCACAAGAACTCCGGGTGGTGATTTTGGGGCAGACATGTAGCCTAAACGCTTGTGAATCCGATTACAAGCTCCCCCCTTGACTTTTTTTTGGGGCTGACGTGTACGGTCCTTGATCCGATCGACTTCGGCGAATATTCGGGTAATCGATTGAGGACTTGGACCGCGGATTTCGACTGAGGATCGCGATTGAGGAACTGGATTACGATTGTTCGTCGCGATGGCTGTGGTTCCGCCGCTTCGAGGGGCGCCGCGCGCCGCGGCCCGGTCCCACCGACGCGAGGGCGATAGAGCGGGCGATCATCGCCGCGATCGCGCGGCGGGGAATGCGCGTTCCGCGCGGGAAGTCGGCGGCCGCGGTGCGCGTCATCCTGCGGGTGAACAGCCCGTCGGGGTCATCCAGCGCCGCGCCGTTCTCGAAATAGAGCGACGGCCCGCCGGGCCGCACGAACACGCCGCACACGAATCCCACGGAGGGATCGGCGAACGTCACCGCCCGCCAGCCGGCCTTGAACTGCTGGCGCGCGCCCGGGAACCCCGCGGCCACCGCCGAGCGCAGCGCCTCGGCCTGCCGCGCCTCCCACGGCGGGCAGGCGGCGAGCAGGTCCTCCCAGGCGCGCGGCCCCGCCGCGCGCTCCGCCTGTCGCGCCTCGCGCGTCACGCGGCGCCGAGTTCGGCCAGCACCGATCGCATGGCGGCCGGCGGATCGTCCGCCGCCGTGACCGTGCGTCCAATGACCACGTAGCCCGCGCCGACTTCGGCCGCCTCGCGCGGCGTCATCACGCGCGCCTGGTCGTGCGTGGGCGTCCCACCAAGGCGGATGCCCGGCACCAACGTCCGCAGCGCGTCGCCGTGCGCGGCGCGAACGGCCGTCACTTCCGACCCAGCGCAGACGATGCCGTGCGCCCCGGCCGCCGCCGCCAGACCGGCAAGCCGCACCACCTCGTCGCCGACGCTCGCCACCGCGTGACCGCGGGACGATTCAAGATCGTGCTGGCTCATTGACGTCAGCACCGTGACCGCGAGGATGCCGGTCGTCGCGCCGCCTCCCTCCACCGCCGCGCGCAGCATCGCCGCGCCGCCGATACCGTGCACCGTCAGCAACTGCACGTCGAGCGACGCCGCCGACTGCGCCGCGCCCCGCACGGTGTTCGGGATGTCATGCAGCTTGAGATCAAGGAAGACCCGCTTCCCCGCCCCGCGGAGCCACTCGACCACGCGCGGCCCCTCGGCGGTGTAGAGCTGCAAGCCAACCTTGTAGAAGTCGGCGGAGGCGCCGAGGCGGTCAACGAGAGAGCGCGCGGCGCTGAGCGTGGGCACGTCGAGCGCGACGATCGGTGACGGTGGACGGTGGACGGTGGACGGTTGATTCATCTCGGCCACTCCAGGGTGCCGCGAATGGCGTCGAGGCGTTTCACGCCGTGCGCGGCGCACCAACGTTCGAGGTCGCGCACGATGTGTTCCGCGGTACGCGGATCGGCCATCCCCGCCGTGCCGAGCGCGACCAGCGAGGCGCCGGCGATGATGAGCTGCAGCGCGTGCTCCGCGGTGCTCACGCCGCCGGTGCCAATGACCGGGACGCCGTGAAGTGCCTGCGTCACGCGCCAGACGGCAAGCGCGGCGACGGGCAAGAGCGCCGGTCCGCTGACACCGCCGCTGCCGAAGCCGAGGACGGGGCGACGCGATGCGGGATCGACCACGAGCCCGGGCATCGTATTGAAGAGCGTCACGCCGGTGGCGCCACTCTCCACCGCGGCGCGCGCCGTCCCGACCACGTCGCCGAGCATGGGCGAGAGCTTCACGAAGAGCGGCTTGGCCGTGGCCGCGCGCGCCTGTGACACGAGCGTGCGCAGGGCCTCGGGATCGGCGCCGAACTCGAGCCCCCCCTTCTTGGTGTTCGGACAGGACACGTTGAGTTCAAACGCGTGGAAGCCGGGGGACGCGTCGAGCGCCGCGACGACGGACGCGAAGTCCTCGATGGTGCGCCCCACCACGTTCACCAGCACGCGCGGCCGGCGCACGTTCGCCGCGATCCACGGCAGGGCCTCGTCCCGCACGGCGTTCACGCCGGGGTTTGCGAGCCCCACGGCGTTGATCATGCCGCCGTCGAAGTCCCACACGCGGGGCGCCGCATTGCCGTGCCGCACCTCGGGACTGACGGCCTTCGTCACGATCCCGCCGAGACGTTCAAGGTCGACGATGCCAGCCAGCTCGCGGCCATACCCCGCGGTGCCCGAGGCGAGCACCACCGGGTTGGAGAAGTCGAGCCCCGCGACGATGGTTTGGAGTGTCTCGGTCATGGCGTGGCTCGCGGCGCGGGCGCCTTGGGCGCCGGTCTTCGGACGGGACGCACCGCGCGCTTGGCGGCGCCCGCGACGGCGGGCGAACGCAGGCGCGCGAGTGAATCGGCAAACTGCAACGCCACGTCATTCCACGCAACGCGCAGGGTCTGCTCCGAGACCTCCCACGCGGGCAGGTCGGCGGGACTGGCCCCGTCGAGGGCCAGCGCCCACGGGGAGCGCGGGTAGCGCTCGCGAAGGCGCGCACGCAGCACCGGAGCTGAGTCGGGATCGAGCACGGCGGCGCTGAGCAACGCCCGCGGCGCCATCAACGCTCCTTGCAGGGATTGGTCGATGCGGCGGAAAAGCTGACCGGCGAGCCGTGGAGCGCGCAGCGAGTCGCGGGCCACTTCGGCGGCGAGGTAGAGCGACGCGCCCGAGGGATCCGTGCGGGACGCGAGCATCTCGGTCAGCAGCAGGTTCTCGTCAAGCCGACGCTGCAGCAGCGAGGGACGCCCGGTCGGCGTGCCACGCCGCACGGCGGCGGCGACATCCTCCAGCCGCGACAGCGGGGCGAGTGAGAGCAGAGTGAGCCGGGCAGCCGCCTCCGCATCCGTCACGCTGTCCATGGCCAGACGGCGAGCCGCCAGCAGGTGGCCACGCGCGAGCGAGTCGCGCCCGTCGGCGATCTGCAGGTCGGCGACGAGCATATGCAGGGCCAGCAGCTCGCCGGCGCGCGCCCCTGCCGCCTGCAGCCGACCCACGATCCGCTCGACCGCGCCGTGTTCCCCGGCCACCCAGAACGTGCGCAGCATCCCCGCCAGATCTGGTCGCACGTCGCCGCGCGCGGCGCGAAGGGTGAGCAGCGACTCGGCGACGGCGAACTGGCGCGCGGCGAGCGACGCCTGGGCCAACTCCCACTGCGCCGCCCCCGCATCGAGCGATCCGAGCACCGCGCGGGCGCGGTCGGTTTCACCGAGGGCTATGGCGGCACGAGCTGCCCAAAGCGCCGCGACCGGACGCACCTCCCGCTGGCCGCGCGCGGCCAGCGGCTCAAGCGTCTCGAGCGCGAGCAGCGGGCGTGCCTCACGCACTTGGCAGACGCCCTGCGCGACGAGCAGGAGTTCGCGCGCGGCCGCATCCTTGACGGACAGCGTGAGTGCCTCGGCGATGCGCGGACGCGCGACGGCACACTCGCCGCCGAAGGCCGCCGCGCGTGCGGCCACGCTGATCGCTTCGGGACGCCACCGCGTGCGCGGATGCCGCACGAGCACGGTCTCGGCTTTGGCCGCCGCCACAGCATACCGGCCCGTCGCCTCGCCCTCACGCCCCGCGCGGGCAAGTGCGTCGCCCGCGGCCAGCTCGGCCTTCGCGTTGTAGAGGCCGTTGTAGTAGGCGCAGGCGGTTAAGGACGGTAGAAGGCAGACGGTGGACGGCAGGAGCACTCGCCTTAGCGACGCGTTTGCGCGCGAGCACGCCACGCCGAGCTTGTTGAGCAGGCGACGCGACCACGCGCGATCATCGACCGTCGACCGTCCACCGTCGACCGTCAACCGTCCAGCGGTCACCACTCGCTCTCTCACTTCCCGCCCCCGCCGCCAATCCGCTGCTCGTACCGCGCGAGATACTCGCTCGCCGCGTCCGCGATGGCGGCCGCCAGCTCTCGCTGCCCGGACCCGGAGCTCATGTAGGCCGCGTCGGCCGCGTTGGTGCCGAATCCCAGCTCGACGAGAACGGCGGGCATGTAGGCTTTCACCAGCACGCGGAAGCCCGCCTGTTTCACGCCGCGGCTCGGTCCCGGGTGGACGCGGCGCAGGGCCTGCTGGACGCTCTCGGCGAGGTCATTCGACTCGCGGAGATGCTCGTTCTGCGCCATGTCGTTGATAATGAAGCCGAGGGGATCGTCCTTGGGGGCGTCCGCCTCGGTCTCGAAGCGGACGACTTCGTTTTCCATCTGCGCCACGCGGCGCTCGTCCTCGGTCTTGGCTTCGGCGAGGAAGTAGGTCTCGAAGCCGCGCGCGGCCTGCGGCTGGCGCCAGCGCGGGTTCGCGGCGTTCACATGCACCGAGATGAACAGGTCGCCCTTGCTGCGATTGGCGATGCGGCCGCGGTCGTCGAGAGCGACGAGCGTGTCCGTGCGGCGGGTCATGACGACCTCATAGCCGCGGCGCGTCAGCTCTTGCTCCAGCCGCAGGGCGACGCCAAGCGTGACGTCCTTCTCGCGCACGGGCGTGCGATCGGTGGACCACCCCCGCATGCCGGGATCGCGCCCCCCGTGCCCGGCGTCAACCACAATGACGCGGCGGCGCGCAGCGCGGCTTGGCGCGGGCGCCGCTGGGGCGGGCCCCGCGGGGGCGCGCACCG
>VHBQ01000079.1 GCA_016871855.1 Gemmatimonadota bacterium | reverse complement strand
CCGCAGCACGCGGCGGAACTCGTCGGGGAAGCCGACCGCGAGATCGGCGTGCATCGCCACGCACAGCGTGTGCGGCCCCGCACGGCGCGCCACCTCCTGCGCCCCCCAGGCCAACGCGGCCGCCGTGCCAAGCGGACGCGGCTCCACGAGGATGTTCATCTCCGGCACGGTGACCAGCGCCTCGCGAATCGCGGGCGCGATGTCGCGGCTGGTCAGCACGAGCACGCGATCGGCCGGAATGGCCGGCGCCAACCGATGCACCGTGTCCACGAGCAGGGGTTGCTCGCTCACCAGCCGCAGCAGCGGCTTGGGGCGCGATGGCGTGCTGAGTGGCCAGAAACGGGAGCCAATGCCGCCCGCAAAGATGATCGCCCACAGTGGGGCGTCCGTCTCAGGGAGGGCGACGCGTTGCGGCGCCACCGACGGATGCACCGTCGTGGCCGTGCCGGAAGCGCTTCCCGAGGGCCCCTGCGCGCCGCGTTCCATCATCGAGCGCAAAGATACGCGCTGCGCTGCCGTTGCGCCCCCTCTGGGCGCGATGGCGGACTACTCGGCGGGATCGGCCAGGACTTGGTGCCGCGGACGCAGCGAGATGAGCACCACCGCGCCCACGATCACCACCATCGCCGCCAGCGTGCGCACGCCAAGCGGTTCGGCGGCAAACATCCATCCCAGCAGGACGGCAACCACCGGGTTCACGAAGGCGTACGTCCCCACGGCGGCGGGCGACACCTTGTTCAGCAGCCACTTGTACGCCGTGAAGGCGATGATCGAGCCAAAGAAGGCGAGGTAGGCGATGGACAGCACCGACCGCAGGGAGACGTGGCTTGCCACGAGTTGAGTGGCCTCGCCACGCAATAGCGCGATCAGCATCATCCCCGCGCCGCCGGCGAGCATCTCCATCGCCGTCGCCAGCAGCGGTTCCGCGGGAAGTGGCGCGTCGCGGGCGATCAACGATCCCACCGACCAGCTGAGCGTGGAGAAGATCATCACGAGCGCCGCGAGGGGGCTGACGCCACCCTGCGACATCCCACTGCCGAGGTCCACAAGCAGGGCCACGCCGAACATCCCCGCCGCCACACCGAGCCACTCCCGGCCCGACGGCGCTCCCCCGCCCCGCGCCCACACCAGCAGCAGCATCCACAGCGGCACGATGGCGACGAGCAGGGCGACAAGGCCGGAGGCCACGTACTGCTCCGACCAGACCACGCCGCCGTTGCCGCCGGTCATCAGGAGCGGGCCGATGATGAACGCCGAGCGCCATTCCGCCCGTGTTGGACGCGGCGCCCCGCGCAGGCGCAGCCACGCGTACATCACCGAGCCGGCGAAGAGGAACCGGATGCCGCCGACCAGGAAAGGCGGGATGGTCTCGATCGCGTACCGGATGAAGAGGTACGTGGAACCCCAAATGAAGTAGACCGCCGCGAAGGCGAGCAGGATCTTGGCGCGTGCAGGCGCCGCGGATTCGGCCACCAGGGGTCTCCGGAAGACAACGTGACACGGTCAACCTCGCGCGTCTTGCCCATGCTTCGCAAGTCATCGCGTATGGACGCCGCGAGGTGTGGGCGTAGATTCTGCCGCGACGGGTGCGCCCCGCTCCCCTGCACCCCACTCTGCTCCCCGTTCCCTGCACCACACCCTGTTCCCTGCACCCCGCACCCAAGCATGTCCGACCCCACCGGCGGCGATTTCCTGGCCCGCACCCTCAAGGCGGAAGGCGTCGACGTCGTCTTCGGCATCATTGACGGCACGTACTTCGGCTTCTACTCCGCGCTGAAGCGCGAAGGCATTCGACTGGTCACGCCGCGGCACGAGGCGAGCGGGGCGCATGCCGCGGCCGCCTACGCGCGGCTCACCGGACGCCTCGGCGTCTGCATCGCCAGCAATGGGCCGGGTGTGGCGAACATTCTCCCCGGACTCGTCGTCGAGGAGGCCGAGGGCAACCGCGTGCTCTGCATCACGAGCGCGCGCCGCACCGGGGCGATGTACCCCCTGCGGACCGGCACCTATCAGGGCTTCGATCAGGAGGCGGTGATCGGCGCCTTCGCCAAGTGGAGCCGCGCGGTGCCGAGCTTTGATCGCCTGCCCGAACTCGCGCGGGCCGCCCTGCGCGCCTGCTGGCACGGTCGCCCGGGCGTGGTGCATCTCGATGTCCCCGAGAACCTGATGAACGGCAAGGCGGCGGCCTCGCCGCCCGCTCTCGCGCCGTCGGCTTACCGACGCACGGCGCCGCAGGGCATTGATCCGGCGCAGGTAGAGCAGGCCGCCGACGTGCTGCTGCGCGCCGAGTTGCCGGTGATTCACGCGGGAAGCGGCGTGCTGCATGCGGGAGCGTTTGACGCCCTGCAGGCGCTCGCCGAGCTGCTCGAGGCGCCCGTGACGACGAGCTGGTCGGCGCGCGGCGCGATCCGCGAGACGTCGCCATTCGCGATTCCGATGACGCACGTCAAGCTGAACACGATCGTGCGCACCGACGCCGACGCCGCGCTCATCCTCGGCTCGCGCGTGGGCGAGACCGACTGGTGGGGGAAGCCGCCGTATTGGCGCGCGCCGGCGGGGCAGCCGACGGTGCAGGTAGATCTCGATGACCGCGTGATCGGCGCGAACAAGCCGGTGACCGTGGGCATCAACGCGGACGTGGGCGTCTTCCTCTCGGCGCTTATCGCGCGTCTCACCGAGCGGCGCGGCGAGATGCGCCTCGCCACGCGCCGTGAGCGCCTCAAGAAGTATCACGCGCTGATGGGGCGCTATCAGGCGACCCTCGACAAGCCGCTCGCGAACACGGCGTCGCCGGTGCATCCCGCGCACGTCGGCACGGCGTGCGGACGGCTCTTCCCCGCCGAGTCGCCGTTCATCGCCGACGGCGGCAACACCGCGGTGTGGGCGATGTTCTACCATCGAGTGCAGGCACCCGGACGCCTGCTCTCCACCTTCAAGATGGGCATGCTCGGCGCGGGGATGGGGCAGGCGCTGGGCGCAGCCGTGGCGTCGCCCGACACGCCGGTCTGCTGCATCATCGGCGACGGCGCGGCCGGGATGCATCCGCAGGAGATCGAGAGCGCCGTCCGGCACAAGCTGCGCATCGTCTGGCTGGTGCTCTGCGATCGGCAGTGGGGGATGGTGAAGATCAACCAGTCGTTCGCGCTCAAGCCGCTCAAGATGCTGTTGCGCAAGCGGCTCGCTCCGGAAGAGAACCTCTGGACGGACCTGGGCGAGATGGACTTCGCCCGCCTCGCGCAGGCGATGGGCGCGCACGCTGAGCGGGTGAACGACCCCGAGAACCTGTCGCACGCCATCGCGCGCGCGCTGGCCGTACACGGGCCGTCGGTCATCCACGTGGATGTGGATCCTGTCGCGCACATGTGGGCGCCGGGGCTGGTGCACTTCAAGGCGATGCACCAGGAACCCAAGGGGAAATGAGCGGCATCGACGCCGTTCGGCTGAACTTCAGCCCCGCGACGCTGCACCTGCTGAACGCGATCCTCGGGATCGTGATGTTCGGCGTCGCGCTCGACCTCAAGGGCGAGGATTTCCGCCGCGTGCTCGACCGGCCGCGCCCGGTGCTCATCGGGCTGACCGGTCACTACGTCGTCTTTCCGGCGGTCACGTTCCTGCTCGTCCTGCTCATCAAGCCGCCGCCGAGCGTCGCGCTGGGGATGATGCTCGTGGCGAGCTGTCCGGCGGGGAACATCTCCAACTTCCTCGTGCACCTTGCCCGCGGCAACACGGCGCTGTCGGTGAGCATCAGCTCGACGTCCACCGTGCTGGCCGTCGTCTGCACGCCGCTGGTGCTGCGCTTCTGGGGCTCGATGTACGCGCCAACGCGCGCGATCCTCCGCGCCGTCGCGGTGGATCCCGTGGACATGTTCGTCACGATCTTCGCGCTGCTTGGGTTGCCGCTGGCCGCCGGGATGTACGTCCAGCGCCGCTGGCCGGCCGTCGCGGATCGCCTGCGCCGACCGATGAAGCGCGTGTCGATCGGCATCTTCGTCGCCTTCCTCGTGCTCGCCCTCGCGGCCAACTGGCAGTACTTCGTGACGTACGTCGGCCGTGTCGTTTTCGCCGTCTTCGCCCACAACGCGCTCGCACTCGCCACCGGCTACTGGACGGCGGGCGCGTTTGGCCTGCCGGTGCGCGACCGGCGCGCCGTCTCGTTCGAGGTTGGCATCCAGAACTCCGGGCTTGGGCTGATCCTCGTCTTCACCTTCTTCGGCGGACTCGGCGGCGCGGCCATCGTCGCGGCGTGGTGGGGGATCTGGCATGTTGTCGCGGGGCTCAGCCTGGCGACGTATTGGAGCCGCCGCCCGCCTCCGCTGAGCGCCTGATGCGGCGCGTCCGGTCGCAGGGCGTTGGGGCGTGGCGATGACACTCGCCGCATCGCGCGTGCTCGTCACTGGATCGTCCGGCTACGTCGGCCGGTTGCTGCTCGACGCGCTGGCCGCCCGCGCGCTCGACGGACGGCTGGGCGCGGCCATCGGCGCCGATGTGCGGCCGCCGGATGCCGTGCCGCGCGGCGCGCAGTTCATCCGGCACGACGTGCGAGAGACGGGACTGGCCGCCGAGCTGCGCGCCCACCGCATCACGTGCGTCGTGCACCTCGCGTCCATCGTGACGCCCGGCAAGGGCAGCACGCGGGCCTTCGAGTACGCGGTGGACGTCGAGGGCACCGAACGCGTCCTCGAGGCGTGCGTGGCCGCGGGGGTGCAGCGGCTCATCGTTACCTCGAGTGGCGCCGCCTATGGATACCACGCCGACAACCCGCCCTGGCTCACCGAAGAGCACCCCGTGCGCGGCAACGAGGCGTTCGCGTACAGCTGGCACAAGCGGCTCGTCGAGGAGATGCTCGCCCGCGCGCGCGTTGAGCATCCGGCGCTCGAGCAGGTGATCCTGCGCGTCGGGACCATCCTCGGGCCGTCGGTGAACAACCAGATCACGGCGCTGTTCGAGAAGCCGCGGCTCATCGCGATCCGAGGATCGGCGTCGCCCTTCGTCTTCATTTGCGACGCCGACCTCGTGGCGCTGCTCGTGCGCGCCGTGGACGCGCCGGTGACCGGCATCTTCAACGTGGCGGGCGACGGCGCGATGACGATCGACGACATCGCGCGCGCGCTGGGCAAGCCGGTGCTGCGGCTTCCCGCCTGGCTCGTCCGCGGCGCGCTCGCCATCCTCCATCCGCTCGGCCTGAGCCGCTACGGCCCGGCGCAGGTGGATTTCCTGCGCTACCGCCCAGTGCTGGACAATGCGCGCCTGAAGGCCGTGTTCGGCTTCAAGCCGCGGCTAAGTTCGCGCGAGGCGTTCGAGGCGTGGGCGGCGAGCCGGAAGGTCCGCTAGGTCGACGAACTTCCAACTGCCTTGACGCAGATTTCGCGGATGACGCAGATGAACGCGGATCCTTCTTGAGGGGGTTCCCTCGAATGATCCGCGTTCATCCGCACAATCTGCGCAATCTGCGGCCAGCAGTTGTCGTGCAGTCCGCGCCCCAAGCGAGCGCTACGCCCTTCGCTTGCACCCCGCGAAGCCGATCGCGCCGAGCATACGCTCGAGCGGACAGAACTTCGTGAAGCTGGACTGCAGCAGGTTGAAACCGACGAACGCGGTGAACCAGTACCAGCCCGGGTGGACAAACATGCCAAGCGCGACGCTGGCGAGGACGAAGACGCCGGCGAAGCGGCGGATGATGTGATCAGGGCACATGCGAAGCGGAGTGAGGGGTGCGGGGGTTAGCGGAACGTCTCGACGGGCAGCACGGCGAAGTGCAGGCGCTCGCCGGCGGACAGCTCGCGCTGCAACGCCTCGAGACCATCCGCGATCTTGGGGGCGCGGTCGGCGGCCACCACGGAGGCGATCACCGTCTCCTCGCCGGGCCAGGCGCGCGTGCCCTCGATGCGGCCGTGCACGCCCGCGCCGTGGGCCTGTGGAAACTCGGTGTAGCCCGCGGCGCCGTGCGCCAGCAGCGCATCGGCCACGCGCTCGACGCGCGGGCCGGCGTAGATGATCCAAAACATCTTCACTTGGCCTTCTCCTCCGCCGTGCGCTGCAGTTCCCAGTAGAGCAGCGGCACGACGACCATGGTGAGCAGGGTGGCCACGATCGCGCCGCTGATTAGCGCGACGGCGAGGCCCTGGAAGATCGGGTCGAGCACCATCACGATGCCGCCCACGACGACCGCCGCGGCGGTGAGCGCGATCGGACGGAAGCGCACGGCCCCTGCCTCCAGCACCGCGTCACGCAGCGACCGGCCGCGCTCCTGCGCGAGCTGCACGAAGTCCACCAGCAGAATCGAGTTGCGCACGATGATGCCGGCCAGCGCGATCATGCCGATCATCGACGTCGCGGTGAAGAACGCGCCCGTCAGCGCGTGGCCTGGGAGGATGCCGATGAGCGTCAGCGGAATCGGCGCCATGATAACCAGTGGAATCGTGAAGGACTGGAACCAGCCGACCACCAGTACATAGATGAGCAGGAGCACGATGGCGAAGGCGATGCCAAGGTCTCGGAAGACCTCGATGGTCACCTGCCACTCGCCGTCCCACTTGAGGGCCACTTCGTCGAGTCGATCGGGCTGCACCGCATTGTACCGGTGGATCAGCGCCCCCCGCACGCGCAGCGAGTCGATGCGCTCGTTCATCGCGAGGATGGCGTAGACGGGCGCCTCCACTGAACCGGCCACGTCTCCGGTGACGTACACCACCGGGCGCAAATTCCGCCGCATCCGCGTGCTCTCGATGGTGGTCGAATCAACGCTGACGTAGCGCGCCAAGGGGCGCGGACCGAACGCCGTGGCTACGGGGATGGCCAACAGCGCGCCCTCCGACGAACGATCACGCGCGGCGAGCCGCGGCGTGATGGCCACGCCCTCGCGCGCCTGCTCGGCCTCGGCGCCGGCGACCGGCATGCCGTTAAGCGCCAGCACCACCGTGCGCGCGATCTGCTCGACATTCGCGCCGTCCTGCGCCGCGCGCACGCGGTCCACCCGGAACCGGCGCTGCGCGCCCGGCGCGTCGATGCTCCAGTCCACGTCCACCACGCCGGGCGTGGTCTCCATGATCCGCCGCACCTGCTCCGCGGTGGCGATGCGCAGCGAGTCCGTGGGCGCGTAGATCTCGGCCACCAACGTCGAGAGCACCGGCGGACCGGGCGGAATTTCCGCCACCTTCGCCCGTGCGCCGTACATCTTCGCGATGCTGTCGATGGCCGGACGCACCGCGACGGCGATGTCGTGGCTCTGCCGCGACCGTTCGCCCTTGGGTTTCAGGTTCACCTGCAGGTCGGCCACGTTGCTGCCGCGGCGCATGAAGTAGTGGCGGACGAGACCGTTGAAGTTGAACGGCGCCGCCGTGCCCGCGTAGATCTGCGTGTGCGTCACCTCCGGCACGCTCCGCAGGTACTCCGCGATCTGGCGCGACGCCGCCTGCGACGTCTCCAGCGCCGTCCCCTCGGGGAAGTCGAGCACCACCTGGAACTCCGACTTGTTGTCGAAGGGAAGCATCTTCACCTCGACGAGCTTGACGCCAAGCAGACCCATTGAGGCGAGGAGCAGCAGCACCACGCCGCCATAGAACCGCAGGCGGAGGCGCCGATTGTCCATCAGCGGCTCCATGATGCCGGTGTACCAGCGCGCGAACCCCGAGCCCTCCTCCGGCTCGTGCTCGCGCCCCTCGACCGGCGTGGCCGGCGGCTGCACATGGCCGCGCAGCAGCTTCAGCGCGAGCCACGGCGTCACGATGAACGCCACGCCCAGCGAGGCGAGCATCGCCACCGAGGCGCCGACGGGAATGGGGCGCATGTACGGTCCCATCAGCCCGGACACGAACGCCATCGGCAGGATCGCCGCAATCACCGTGAACGTCGCGAGAATCGTCGGGTTGCCAACTTCGTCCACGCCCTCGACCGCGGCGGCCTCGGCGCCGACACGACCCATCTGCAGGTGCCGGTAGATGTTCTCGACGACGACGATCGCGTCGTCCACCAGGATGCCGATGGAGAAGATCAGCGCGAACAGCGTGATGCGGTTGAGCGTGTACCCCAGCGCGTAGTAGGCAAAGAGCGTCAGCGCCAGCGTCACTGGCACGGCGACGAGCACCACGATGGCCTCGCGCCATCCGAGGAAGAAGCCGATCAGCAGCGTCACGGAGACGGTGGCGATAATCAGGTGGAGGATGAGCTCTCCAGCCTTCTCGGCCGCCGTCTCGCCGTAGTTGCGCGTCACCTCGTAGGTGACCCCGGCAGGGAGCAGGCGCTCGCGCGCCGCTTCCACGCGGTGCAGCACCTCTTCGGCAACGCGCGTGGCGTTCGCGCCCTGCCGCTTCGCGACCTGCACCGTCACCGCTGGCTCGGCCTCCTTCCCGGCGGCGAGGTGCGCCACGTAGTTGGTCGGCTCGCCGTAGCCCTCCGTGACGGTCGCCACCGAGGCGACGTACACCGGGGCGCCGCCCCGCGTGGTCACGACGACGCGCCCGACGTCGGCGGCCGAGGTGAGCCCAGCGCCGACGGTGACGCGCACCACTGCGTTGCCGGCGGCGTACTCCCCCGCTTGCAGGCGCGCGTTGGCGCCCTGCAGCGCCATCGCGATCTCGCCCGGCGTCACCCCGGCCGCGGCCAGGCGCGCCGCGTCCATCGTGACGGAGATCTCCTTCGGCTGGCCTCCGATGACCGCCGTCGCGGCGACGTCGGTCACCGTGCGAATCTCGTCCTCAAGGTGCAGCGCCACCTGGCGCAGCGTGTTCATGTCGGTCCCCGCGCCGTGCAACGTGAGCGCGACGATCGGCACGTCGTCGATCGCGTGGGGCTTCACGAGAGGCGGCAGCACGCCCGTCGGCACGAGATCCATGTCGGACTGCAGCTTGGAGTGCACGCGCACGACCGAGCGCTCCTGGTCCTCGCCTACTTTGAACCGCACCGTGACGACCGCGTAGCCGTCACCGCTCATCGCGTATACATGATCCACGCCCGGGAGCTCCCACATCCGCCGCTCGAGCGGACGCGCGACGTGGTTCTCCACCTCGACGGGATTGGCGCCCGGCATCGCAACGATCACATCGATCATCGGCACCGAGATCTGGGGCTCTTCCTCGCGCGGCGTCGCGAGCAGGCCGAGGGCACCGACGGCCAGCGAGGCCACGGTGACCAGCGGCGTCAGCTTCGACGTGAGGAAGGCGCGGGCAACGCGTCCGGCGATACCCACAGTTAGCGCTCCCCGCCGGCGAGCGCGACGCGCTCCCCAGCCTGAAGTCCGGTGCGCACCACCACGCGATCGCCGCGCGCGTCGCCCAGGCGCACCCAGCGCAACTCGGCGCGGCCGTCACGCACCACGCGCACGCCCGTCAGGTCGCCCTCGCGCACCACGGCCGACTGCGGCACGAGGAGCGCGCGCTCGGTCGTTCCCGCCGGCACGGACAGCGTGGCCGCCGCGCCCGCGGGGAGTTCGCCCTTCGCGTTCGCGACAATGGCGTTGACCGTGTACATCGTCGAGGCCGAGGGGACCACACCCTCAACGACCGCGCGGACCGACGTCCCTTCAATCGTGCCGGCGATCGCCTGCCCGGCTTTCACGCGGCGCGCCATGGCCGCGGGAATCGCGGCGCTGATGCGCAGGCGCGACGCGTCCTGCACCGTCACGAGCGGCGCTCCCGGCGCGGCAAAGTCGCCGGCGTCCACGAAGCGGTGCGTGACGACGCCCGCGAACGGGGCGCGAAGCACGCCGTACGCGCGCACCGCGTTCAGCTCTGTCGTGCCGGCGCGCGCGGCCTGCAGCCCAGCGGTGGCGCGAGCCAGTCCCGCTTCCACGGCGTCGAGCTGCGCCTTGGGCGCGGCGCTGTCTGCGTACAGCGAGCGGATGCGCGCGGCCTGTGCACTCGCCTCGCGGTGCGCGGCTTCGGCCGCGGCCACGCCGGCGGCCGCCTGCTGGGCCTTGGCGTCGAGATCGGCGGCATCAAGGCGCACCAGCGGCGCGCCCGCTGCCACGCGGCTCCCTTCCGTCACGAGGACGGCAGTCACCGCCCCCATCAGCTTCGTGCTCATCGTCGCCTCGGCGACGGGAAGCGCGGGGCCGGAGGCCTCAAACGCCGCAGGGAGGACCGTGTCCACAACCACGGCCGTGGGTCCGTTCACTGGCGTGCCCGGCATCGCGGCCGGCTTGTCATCGCCGCCGCACGCGGCGGCGGTCAGGAGGATGGCCGGAACGACGCCGGCCCGAATCGAGAAGAACTTGTGCATGGGAGTCGTCTCAGCGGGTTTCGTGGTCGAGGAGGGCGAGGGCGGACGGATCGCCGCCCCACGCCTTGAGCCGCGCGGCGGCGGCGGCGATGAGTTTGAATCGGGCATCGGCCAGCATGAGCCGCGCCTGCGTATTCGCGGCGGCGGCGTCGAGCAATTCGCTAATGGCGGCCAGGCCGCCCTCGTACTTGCGGCGGACGATGCGCAGCGCCTCGTCCGACTGACGCACGGCGGTATCGGCGATCGCGCCACGCGCCGCGGCGACGCGCCAGGCTTCGAACGCCTCCTGCTGCTCCAGCGCGGCGGCGGCGCGCGCGCCTTCCGCCTGCGTCTCCGCGCCGCGCAGCCGCGCGGCCGCCCCCTGCAGGTCGGCGAGTTCCGCGCCACCGCCGAATGGCGACCAGCTCAGCATCGCGCCGACGGTCCACATCGGCGTCCCCGCGGCCACGCGAGCCGGCGAGTTCCATTCATAGCGGGCGAAGCCGTTCAGGCGGGGAAGCATCGAGGCACCAGCCCGCGTGCGGTCAAAGCGCGCCGCATCACGAGCCAGGGTCGCGGCCTTCACGTCGGCGCGCCCAATGCTGCGCTCCGTGGCAATCGCCGGTTCCGACGCCTTGGGCAGCGAGTCGGGGAGCGCGAAGAGCGTGTCGTCGGGCGTGCCGAGCAGCACGGCCAGCTGGCGGCGGGCCAGCGCGGCGCGCGACTGCGCCTCGAGGCGCTGGGCCTCGATCTCGCCCGCGCGCACGCGGGCGAGCAGCGCATCGGACCGGGTGACCAAGCCGTTGGCTGAGGCCAGTTCCGCGGCGCGCACGTGTTCACGCGCCGCGCGCTCGGCGGCCTGCATCGTGCTCGCCATCTCGCGGGCGACGACGGCCCCGTAGTACGCCTGGACAACCATGGCGCGCGTCGAGAGGCGCGCCCAGTCGGCCTGCGACTCGGTGGCGGCGGCGGCGGCGCGGGCGGCGCGCAAGCCGGCCCAGGCATCACCGTTGAGCAGCGGCTGCTGAAGCGTGAGCCCGGCGGCGTAGTTGGTTGTCGCCGCCGGGTCGTTGAGGGTTGCCGGATTGAAGCTCGCCATCGAGACCCCGCGCTGCTTGAGCGAGAAGCCGAAAGCGTTGATGGGATCGGTGGTGCGCACCGCGCCGGCGTCGGCGCTGAT
>VHBQ01000078.1 GCA_016871855.1 Gemmatimonadota bacterium | reverse complement strand
CCCGGCCGGCACCTCGCGCCACCGCTCGGCGGCGTCGCCCGCCGTGCGCGCATCGCGCGGCGAGGTCTCGCTCGCCTGCCCCGGCCGCAGCGGTCCGAGGTCACGCGGCGTGGGATAGAGGAACTGCACCTGCTCCTCGAAGAACGTGGCGACGGCCGTCGCCACCTTCTGGCCAGTCAGGACAAGCGCCACGACAATCCCGGCATGCAGCACGACGCTCACGCCCGTCGCGAACAGCGAGCGCTGCGGTCGGTCGACGTCGGAAAGGAACAGATGGAGCATGGCGGAAGAGCGTGAGAGGGGGGCGCGACTTGTCCTTCCATACACCTGCGACACGGCATGGATTCCGTCAAGACCTCACCGCCCGGGACCCGCGCGGGTCAAACCGACACGTGGCACGCGCCTTGGGGGGAGTCGAGCGGCCATCCCGTTGCCACCGCCCTACGGTATCTTTCGCGTAAAGGTGCCATCATCGGCCCCCCGACGAGCGAGGCCATGCGTTCACGCGATCCCGACCTGACGAACTCCGCCCGCGCGGGCGGCGCCGCGAGCGCCCCGCGGGTGTCGACGATGGCCAAGGGACTGACCGGTTCGGAGATCCTCCGCATCGCCGCCGAGATCCGCGCGCGCGTGCGCCAGGGCGAGCAGGTCTGCAACCTGACCGTCGGCGACTTCGACTCGACGCAGTTCCCGATCCCGCCGCGCCTGCGCGAGGCCGTCGTCGAGGCATACGCGCGCGGCGAGACCAACTATCCGCCCGCTGACGGCGTTCTGGAACTGCGCCAGGCGGTGCAGGCCTACTACGCGCGGCAGCTTGGGCTCGCGTATCCGCTGGAGTCGATCCTCGTGACCGGCGGCGCGCGACCGATCATCTACAGCACCTATCGCTCGCTGGTGGATCCCGGTGACCGCGTGGTCTACCCGCTCCCCTCCTGGAACAACAACCACTACGTGCACATGGTGGGGGCGCAGGGCGTGCCGGTGCCGACTTCCCCGTCAAATCGTTTTCTGCCTACGGCCGCCGATCTCGCGCCGGCACTACCCGGCGCACGGCTGGTCTGCCTGAACTCGCCGCTCAACCCGACGGGGACCGCCATTGCGCCTGAGGAGCTCGAACGCATCTGCGACGCGATCCTCGCTGAGAACGCGCGCCGCGAGGGAACAGCGGAGCGTCCGCTGTTTCTGCTGTACGACCACATCTACTGGCCGCTGTGCGTAGGTGAGACGCGTCACGCCACGCCCCCGGGCGTGGCGCCGGAGATGGCCCGGTACACTGTGCTCGTGGATGGCATCTCCAAAGCGTTTGCGTCCACGGGACTGCGCGTGGGGTGGGCCGTTGGCCCCGCGGACGTGATTGAGCGCATGGCCGCCGTCGTGGCGCACGTTGGGGCGTGGGCGCCGCGCCCCGAGCAGGCAGCCACGGCCGTCTTCCTGAGCGATGTGGGCGCGCAGCAGGAGTACCGCGCGCGATTTCTGCCCGGCATTCAGCGGCGGCTGGACGCGCTGTACCGCGGACTCGACGCGATGCGGCAGGCCGGGTTGCCGGTGGAGGCGCTGCCGCCGCAGGGCGCGATCTACCTGACCGCGCGTATCGCGCCGTTCGGGCAGCGGACTCCCTCGGGCGATGTGTTGCGAACCAACGACGACGTGCGGCGCTGGATCCTCGAGGCGGCGCACATCGGCGTGGTGCCGTTCCAAGCGTTTGGTGTCCCCGAAGAAAGCGGCTGGTTCCGGCTGAGCGTCGGTGCGGCGAGCGAATCGGGAATCGCTGAGGCGATGCCGCGTCTTGAGGCGGCGTTGCGGCAACTCACGTGACAGACGCATCGGTGCCCTGTCTGCCCCCCCTCCGCCGGTTGTCTCCGCGCGCCGCCGCCTCGATGGCGGCGGTCCTCGCGCTCAGTGCGGCCGCGGCGTGCAATGACGCCACGCCGCCGCTCGTGCCGACCACGCTCGCGCTTTCGACGTCGAGCGTGACCCTCGACGCGTTGGGCGCGACGGAGCAGGTGACGATCGAGGTGCGCGACCAGAACGGGAAGGCGATGCCGTCGGTGACGCCGACGGTGACGTCGTCGGCGCCCACCGTGGCCACGGTGAGCGGCGGCTCGAGCGCCACCATCACCGCGGTCGGCAACGGCACGGCCACGCTGACCATCGCGGCGGCGCGCGCCACGTCGAGCATTGCGGTGACGGTGACGCAGGTGCCCACCAGCATCGCGGTGGCGTCGGGCAACAACCAGACGGGGCGCGTCGGCTCGGTGCTTCCCACGGCGCTCGCCGCGCGCGTCGCCGACCGACTCGAGCGCCCGGTGGCGGGGACCACGGTGTCGTTCAGCGCGGCCATCGGGAGCGGCAGCGTGGCGGGCACGCAAGCAGCCACGGACGCGCAGGGGATCGCCACCGCATCGTGGACGCTCGGCACCACCCCCGGCGTCAAGTCGGTGGCGGCGTTCGTGTCGGGGCTTCCCATCGCGGCCTTCAACGCGACGGCGACGGTCGGCCCCGCCGCCGCGTTGAGCGCGAGCGCGGGGAACAACCAGGTATCAGGACTCAGCGCCACACTGCCCGTGCCGCCGGCGGTGAAGGTGGCGGACGCCTTCGGCAACGGCGTCGCCGGGGTGGCGGTGACGTTTAGCGTCGCATCGGGGGGCGGATCGGCGACGGGCACGGCGGCGGTGAGCAACGACGCCGGCATCGCGACGGTGGGCAGCTGGATCATGGGTCCGGCGAGCGGCGTGAACACGCTCACCGCCACGGCCGTCGGACTGAGCACGGTGACATTCACCGCCACGGCGGGGATTCAGCCGATGATCACGGCCGTCGGGCCCTCGCCGCTCGTTCCGGGAAGCGCGATGACGGTGACCGGTGCGAACTTCGCTCCCACGATCGGCGGGAACACGCTGCGCGTCGGGGGGGCCACAGCCGTGATCACCGCCGCGTCGCCGATCCAGCTCACGGCCACGGTACCGTGCGTGGCGGGAGGCACCATCCCCGTCACCGTGACGGCCGGCGAGATGACGAGTTCCGCGGTGAGCGCCGTGCTGACGACGACCGTGCGATCGCTGGCGGTCGGCGAGGCGTTCGTCGCCTCGACGAACGCGGAGAGCCGCTGCAACGAACTCCCGGCCGCGGGCGGCAGCGCGCGCTACCTCGTGTCGGTGTTCAGCACGTCGACGTCCGCGAACACGCTCGTGGACTTTGAACTCGGGGGCAATGCTCCGGCCGCCGCGGCAGCGCGCACGGTGGCATCGCTGCGCGCGCGACCCGATCGATTTGCTCCCGACGAGGCGCAGGCACGCGCCGATCGCGCGCACTGGGAGCATCTCGAGCGCGAGCGCGCGCTGGGCGACGAGCTGCGGGCGCGGCACGCCGCCGCCGGCAGTCCCGCGCGCACCAGCGGTGCCGCCGTGCTCGCCGATCCCCCCGTCGTCGGCGAGCGCCGCGTCTTCTACTGGAACTACGGCTCGTGCAGCGACACCTCCCGCACGGTGACGGCGCGCGTGCTTTACGCCGGCTCGCGAGCGATCATCTGGGAGGACACCTCAAACGCGGTGCTCGCCGTCGCGAACCCAACGCTGGCCGACCGCTATCAGCGCCTCGGCCAGGTCTTCGATCTCGATCAGTATGACGTAGTGCGCGCGACATTCGGTGATCCGCTGCGGCGCGACGCGGCCACCGACAACGATGGGCGTGTGCACATGGTCTTCACCCGTCGCGTGAACGAAATCGGAGGTGTGGCCGCATTCGTGACCAGCACCGACCAGTACCCGCGGACGACGTGCGCCGCCAGCAACGTCGGCGAGTTCTTCTACGGCAGCGTGCCGACGCAGTCGGGGTCGAACCTCGAGAGCTCCGCCGCGCCGGACGGCTGGTTCAACTTCATGGGACGGACTGTCATCCACGAGGTCAAGCACGTCGCCTCGCTCGCGGCGCGCGTGGCCAACGGCGTGTCGTTCGAACAGAGCTGGCTGGAAGAGGGGACCGCGCGCCACGCCGAGGAGGTGTGGGCACGCCAGGCGCTGCACCGCGCGCCGTGGAAGGGAAACCACGGCTACGGCACGGCCGCATCCAACGGGCTCTTCTGCGACTTCAACTCATCCAACGCGACGTGCCTGGCCAACGACCCGCTGCGACGGCCGAGTTGGGGGGTGAGACGACCGTTCAACGAACTGCGCTCGCGGCTGCTCGAGCCGTGGAACTGGTCGCCGTTCGGCGATGGCACCGGGCAGAGCGGCAGCGTCTTCTACCAGACGGCGTGGTCACTGGTGCGGTACGCCATCGACCTGTATGGCGCGTCGGACGCTGACTTCCTGGGCGCTCTGACCAACTCCACGACCAACGGCACGACGAATCTTGCGAACACCGCGGGGGTGCCGTTCGCAACGCTGCTCGGCGGATGGACGCTGGCGCTGTACGCCGATGACTATCCCGGGCTGGTCGGCGCGTCGAACACGCTGAAGTACCAGACGTGGAACCTGCGCAACATCTACGCGTCGCTGAACGCGGACCCGCTGTGGACGTCGCGCTTCCCGACGCCGTTTCCCATCGCGCCGACGGCCCTGTCCGTCGGCGCCTTCACGGCGCAGCAGATCGGAGTGCGCGGTGGGGGAAATGCGTATTTCGAAATCAGCGGCAGCGCGGCGACCGCGCAGGTGCTCAATCTGCGCGCCGTGGGCGGCGGGGCGCCGTCAACGCTGCTGCGCATCGCGATCGCGAGGCTGCAATGAGGCCGCGGTTCCTGCTCGTCGCCTACGCGCTCGCCGCGGGCGCGTGTGCCGGGCGCACCCCGGCGCCGACGCGCGAGTTCAGCGTGACGGGCGATTCACTGCGCGGCAACGTGGAGCGCGTGGGCAACGAGCCGGAGAGCGCGCTGCTCATCCGCGCCGCGAATGGCGCGACGTGCGCGCTCGTTTCGCCTGCGCCGCCGCCGCCGCTCGCCGGGCTCGAGGTCGTGGTGTGGGGAGCGCGCCGCGCGCCGTCCACGCCGATGCCGGGCGTCGCCTGCGCCTTCGCGGTGGAGCGCTACGCCGTGCGTGCGGTGGATGGTGTGGCCGCGCAGGACGGCATCCTGCGGTTCGACGCCGGGGACTACGCGCTTGAGACCGCTGACGGCCGACGCCATCCCCTGCGCGCGGTGCCGAGCGCTCTGCAAACGCAGGTCGGCGCACGGGTCTACTGGGCCGGACCGCGGGATCGAGCGCCAACGGCGTACGGCATCCTGACGCCACCCCCCAAGTAGATTCCCCTCACCCCCGCGCACTGCGCGCCCCCTGCCGGAGCCCGCCGATCGTGGACGCCACGCTGCAGCCGTTCTTCCATCCCACCGGCATCGCCGTCATCGGCGCCTCGCATGACCCGGTGAAGCTGGGCTTCGGCGTCGCGCGCAACCTCACGGGCTCGGGGTATCGCGGCGCCATCCATCTGGTGAACCCGCGGGGCGGCGAGCTGATGGGACACGCGGTGTGCCGCGACCTCGCCTCGGTGCCAGACCCGGTGGACCTCGCCGTGATCGTCGTCCCGGCCGCGGCCGTCCCCGACGCCCTGCGTGCCTGCGGCGCGCGCGGCATTCGCGCGGCGATCATCGCGTCCGGCGGCTTTCGCGAGGTGGGCGCCGAGGGCGCCGCGCTCGAATCGCAGGTCGCGACAATTGCGCGCGAGTTGGGCGTCCGCCTCATCGGCCCCAACTGCATCGGACTGCTCGACACGCACCTCCCGCTCGACACCACGTTTCTCGCGCCGCCGCCCCCGGTGCCGGGCGACGTCGCCTTCGTCTCGCATTCCGGCGCCATCTGCGCGGCGGTGATCGACTGGGCCAGCGGACAGGGGTTCGGCCTCTCACGGCTCGTCAGCCTTGGCAACCAGACAGACGTGTGCGAAACAGACGTGCTCGCGCACGTGGCAAGCGACGCGCACACGCGCGTGCTGACGCTGTACCTCGAGGGGATCCGCGACGGACGCCGGTTCATCGAGCAAGCGGCGCGTGTGTCGCGCGAGAAGGCCGTGGTGGCACTCAAGGTCGGGCGCTTCGCCGCCGGCCAGCGCGCCGTGGCCTCGCACACCGGCGCGCTCGCCGGGCAGGAGGCGGCGTACAACGCCGCCTTCGCGCGCGCGGGCGTCATTCGCGCAGAGACCAACGAGGAGATGTTCGACTGGGCCCGCGCGCTGGCTTGGTGTCCGCTCCCCGCGAAACGCGATGTCGCCATCCTCACCAACGCGGGCGGGCCGGGCGTCGTGGCCGCCGATGCGATCGAAGCGCTCGGCCTTCCGCTGGCATCGCTCGCGGCGTCGACGCTCGCCCGACTGCGCGGCGTGCTCCCGGCTGCGGCAAGCCTGCAGAACCCGGTGGACATGCTCGCGTCGGCCGGACCGCGGGAGTTTGCCGAGTCCCTTGCCGCCCTGCTCAACGACGACGGCGTGGGTGCTGTGCTCGTCATCACGCCGCCGCCGCCGACGCACAGCGCCGAGGCGGTCTGCGAGGCGATGATCCCGGTGATTCGCGCGGCGAAGAAGCCGGTGGTGGTGACGCTGATGGGGGAGAACCTCGTGCGGCAGGGACGCGAGCTGCTGCGCGACGCGCGCATTCCCGACTACCGCTTTCCCGAGCGGGCGGCGAGCGCGCTGGCCACGCTCGCGCGCCGTGCCGCTTTCCTGGACGCGCCCACGCCGGAGCCGGCGCGATTCCCCGCAGTGGACGCTGACGAGGTGCGCGCTGTGCTCGACGCATCGGCGCCCGGCTTCTTGCCGCAGGACGCCGTCGCCCGCGTCCTCGGCGCCTATGGCCTCACGCTTCCGCGCATCGTGCTCGCCGCCACGGCCGACGATGCCGTCCGTGTCGCGGGCGAACTTGGCTATCCGGTCGCACTCAAGGTCGCGTCGCCCGAGATCCCGCATAAGTCGGACGTCGGGGGGGTGCTACTAGGCCTCGGAGATGCCGCCGCCGTGCGCGCTGGATTCGCCACCGTGCAGGCAAACGCGCGTCGCGCGCATCCCGCGGCACGGCTCGACGGCGTGCACGTGCAGCGCATGCTTCCCGAGGGGCAGGAGGTAATCGTCGGCGCGGTGCAGGATCCGCAGTTCGGCGCGCTCGTGATGTTCGGCGCTGGCGGCACCGAGGTCGAGGGCGTGAAGGACGTGGCATTCGCGCTGGCGCCGCTGCCGCGCGCCGAGGCGGAAGCGATGCTCGACGCCACGTGGGCGGGACGCAAGCTGCGCGGATTCCGCCACCTGCCACCGGCCGATCGCGCCGCGGCCATCGACGCCGTGCTGCGGCTTGGCCAACTGGTGGCCGATCATCCGGCCATCGCTGAAGTGGAGATCAACCCGCTGCGCGTGCGGCGCGACGGCGAGGGGGTAGTGGCGGTGGACGTGCGACTGCGGCGCTCGTGAGGCCGTGACAAAGGGCGCCACTCGGCGCGTCGTCGCCCGTTTGCTCCACCGATTAGGTTTCGCGCTCCCAACTACCCTGCACCTCGGCGAGCGATGCCCACGAAACTGAAGCACGGCCATACCGATCCCAAGACCAACGAGTGGGTGCCGCCCACGGAAGTCGTCCGCGAGGTGGACGGGATGATTGTGCGTCTCACCGTGCACGGCGTCTTCCTCAAGGAGAAAGGACGGCGTCTCGAGGTGGGGCCGCTCGACTACGCGTCGCTGTACCGCGACGCCGTCCAGCGCAACCAGGGGCTGGCGCCCATCAAGCCGCGCCAAGGAAAGACGACGGCGCCGGTATCACGTGGGCTGCTGGCGACGGAACGGGGCCGGTAGCGCGTCGCGGCGCACCGCAGCGCGGCGGCCCGCTGCCCGGTAAGTGCGCCGCGTCGCCCTCGGCTCAGGCCAGCCGACGATAGACGCGTTGCGCCGGCTGGCTGACCAAGGCCTCCACGGTGAGGCCCTCTTCAGCGTACGACCCCGAATACATCCGGCTGGCCACCAACGTCTCGGCGTCGCGGCCGTATTCGGCGTGATGCCCCGAGAGCTCGGCGACGCGCAGCCGCATGGCGAGCGCGTCAATCTGCCGGAGACAGGCCGCGCGGACCTCGGGCGAAGTCAGCGTGTGCGGCTCGACCGAACGCTGCCCGTTGATCCACTGGCGCAGGACATCCCCGCGAAAACCCATGTTGTTGGTGAAGGCGGTGACCAGCTTGTCGCGCAGGGTCGCGAAGACCGCATCGGCGAAGTGCGGCCAGGCGGCGATCTGCACGCGGGACTGCTCCACCCGCTCCAATCGCCGGCGTACGGAGTCGATCTCCTGCCAGCGGTTCAGAATGTGCGCGGTCGTCCGAGACGGATCGGTCGCGGCCTGCAGGTTGGATAATCCCGCCAGCGCGACCGCGGGAGATAGCTGGTCAGCCTCGACGTCCGCTTCGAGCAGGACCAGGACGCCATCGTGGCGCGGCAACAACTGGGCGAAGCCACGCAGCAGCCAAACCGCCTCGTCCGGCGTCGCCCGCGCCGACACGCCCAGAAAGCACCGTCCGCTCGGCAGGGTGTGCAGGCGCGGCGCTTCGGACGGTTCGAAGTGTGCCTGACGGCTGGGCAACATGGACGAAGGCCTGATGGCGTGTGACGGGCGCTGGCGCGACGAGGTCGAGTCCCACGCTCCCATACGCCAATTGCTATCACCCTATGTAACCTAGTGCAAGCCCCACCCGCCTACTGGCGCAAGTTGTGACGTTGTGTAATACTTGTGCGGATTGCTGGATCGGTTCCTATTTCCGACTGTAACCGGATGTTTCGGCCTATGGCGACACCGTCCGAACCGGACCTTGATGGCCTCGCCCTGATGGGCGATGTGCTCACCGCGTACCGCCACGACCTCGAGCGCACCCCCGACGTGGCCGGCTTCGGGGCGCGGGACGCCGCGTGGCTGAAGACGGCGCTGGCGGTGGAGCGGCTGGTCAGCGAGCCTGGCCGCTGGATGGCACGACGCTACGAGCGGGCGGGCGCCTCTACGGTGATGCGTTCGCGCCGCCTGCTCGCCGAGACCGAGCAGATGGAGGCCGGTGGGGCTCTGGCCCTGGCCTTCGCGACGCTTGGCTGCGCGCGCCGGGTCTGGGAGCGCACCGATGCGCCGGCCTGCGGCACCGCGATCTTCCGACAGGCGCGCATTTGCCGCACGGTGGGCGCCACGCGAGCGGCCGAGAACTACTACTCGCTCCTCACCTCGTTCGCGACGCGCCATCGACTGCCCGAACTGCGCGGGCGCGCCTGCATCGGCCACGGCCTGTTGCGCACCTCGGAGGGCAACCTGGTCGCCGGCCGTCGCTGGTTCGTGAAGGCCCGTGCCGCGTCCGGCAATCATCCGGTGGCGACGGCGGTGTCGTACCACGCCGAGATGAACGCGGCGCTGAGTCTCGGCGATCACTCCGGCGCCCTGCTGGCCGGATGGCGGGCGCTAAGCGGCGGCGTGCTCCCGCGGTACGACGAAGCGGGTGTGCTGGTCAACCTAGCCTCGCTCGCATTGATGGCTGGGCACCCGGACGCCTCGCTGGCCACGGTGCGGCGCGCGATCCGGCGCTGCTCGCACCCGCGGGTTCGACTGGGCGCCTATGCCAAGGGCGCGGCCGCCGCCGCGGCGCTCGGGCAACTTCCGCTGGTGAACCGGTTTGGCGCGGCGCTCATTGGCGTGGCCGCGCACGTCAACGTGCCGTTCGAGGAGCTGGAGGCGCGGAGCGAGCTGGCGGAGGCGCTCTTCGTGGTAGGCGACCGCGCGCGCGCACGGCGCATGGCACGCACCGTGTACGACGCGGCACAGTCACACCGATTCGCGACCGTCATGCAGCGGTGTGACCGGGTGCTAAAGGATACGCAGGAGACGCCGGCCCGGGTGCGGCTCGTTGGCGCCGCCCAACGCGTGATCGCGGAGCTCGCCGCGGTATGAGTCGCGCTCAGTTCCAGGGCCAGGTGTCCTGCCGCTTGACCGGTTCGGTGGGGCCGGTCGGCGAACTGGTGCAGGCGGCGGCGGTGCCGATGAGCAGGGCGACGAGCAGGAAACGGAAGATGGCCTGGCGGGACACGGGGAGGCTCCAAGTGAGGGTCTCCTCCATGGGTAGCGGCCACGGGAGGGGCGTGCTAACACGCCAAGTCACGAACTATCACGCTATGTAACGTGTCACGCGAAATTCCACGAATTCTGCTGCTTGGCGCCGCGGGCGACCCGCCCGCGTGGCTGACTGAAGCCGCCCCGTTCGGGAGCACGGTGGCGTGCTGCCCGACCGTGGTGGAGTGCGGCCCGCTGCTCGACCGGGCCGACCCCATCGTCCTGCTTGCCGCGTCGCGAGATGCGGCCCGCGTCGACACCCTTCGGCTGATTGAGGCGACGGTGGGCCAGCGCCCGCACGTGGCCATCGTCGGCCTTGCCTCCCGGACCCACAGTCAGGCAGACGAGCTGTTGGCGCTGGCCCGCGCCGGCGTGCATGCGCTGCTCTTCGATGAAGATCGCCGATGGCCGCTCGTGGCCCGACGCGCGATCCTCGAGGCGGCGACGCGCTGCCGCGGGCGCAGCCTCTGGGACGAAGTCGCTCCGCACACGCCAGTGCGGGTGCGTCCGCTCGTGGCCTACGGACTGCACCACGGGCACGAGTCGCTCTCGGTGGATGCGGCGGCCCGCGCGCTGGGCTTGCATCGCAAGACGCTCGCCGAGCGCTGCATGCTCTCACGCAGCCTGCCGCCGCAGTTAATGCTCGGGTGGTGCCGCATGATGGCGGCGGCGGTCCTGCTCGAGGATCGCGGGCGGTTGGTGGATCACATCGCGCGCGAGCTGGATTTCGCGAGCGGCACCGCCTTCCGGAACATGCTGAAGCGCTACACGGGACTGAACCCGAACGAACTGCGCGCGCGCGGGCCGCTGGCCGAGATGACGCGCCAGTTCCGCCGCGCGATCGCGTCGGGTGACGTCGTGGATCACACCACGACGGGCTCCCGCGAGCCTGGATCGCGGCTGGCCTAACGCCGCGCGCGTGCGCAGGAAACGGGCGCCGGACGCGAGTTCGGCGCCCCACGTGCCTTGTACCCTGCCCCTGCCGTCCCTAGCTTTCCACTCCCCGCCCAACGGCGGGGCGCGCGCGAGTAGCTCAGCTGGATAGAGCGTCGGCCTCCGGAGCCGAAGGTCGTGGGTTCGAATCCCGCCTCGCGCATCCCTTCCCCTCCCGCCCAACCGGGCCCGTGCGCTCGCTCCGGGAGATGTCCGTTCCCCGCTCCCCCTTCCCTTCGGGAGCGTTCCCACCCCTGCATCGTACTTCCGTTTCGTGGAAATCTCCGAACTTCGGCGCATGGCCATGCCGTCGCTTCAGGCCCTCGGTGAGACGCTGGGCGTCGCCGAGGCGGCCGCGCTGCACCGCGGCGAGCTGACCAACGCCATCGAGCGGGCGCTGCTCGCCCGCGGGGACACGCTGATCGCCGAGGGCGTGCTGGAGATCGTCAAGGAAGGGCATGGATTCCTGCGCAGCCCGGACAACAGCTACCTCGCCGGCGCGGCCGACGTGTACGTGTCGCAGACGCAGATCCGCCGGTTCCTGGCGCGCACAGGGGACACCCTGCGCGGACGAGTGCGCGCGCCGAAGCCCTGGGAGAAGTTCCTGGCGCTGCTGCAGGTGGAGCGCATCAACGGACGCGAACCCGAGGCGGCGCAGGGGCGCATTCAGTTCGACAACCTCCGGCCGACGTATCCCAAGACGCGGCTCCGGCTGGAGTGCGCCGACAGCGATCTGACGAAACGCCTGATGGATCTCATCGCGCCGCTCGGGAAGGGACAGCGCGGCCTCATCGTGGCGCCGCCCCGCGCGGGCAAGACGATCCTGCTCCACAAGCTGGCGTTGGCCATCGCCGAGAATCACCCGGAGG
>VHBQ01000077.1 GCA_016871855.1 Gemmatimonadota bacterium | reverse complement strand
GAAGTCTGCGCGCGCGCCGGCGTGGACGCCGAACTCGTCAGCGACCCGGCGTTGCGCCGCGCCGTGGACGTGCCGTGGCTGGTGGGTGACAACTCGAAGCTCTGTTCCACGACTGGCTGGATTCCCCGCCGGTCGCGCACCGACATCATTGACGATCTGTTGAATGCCGCGTCGCACTGACATCCATCGCATCCTGCTCATCGGCTCGGGCCCCATCGTCATCGGCCAGGCCGCCGAGTTCGACTACTCCGGCACGCAGGCCGCCAAGGCCCTGCGCGAGGAAGGGTACGAGGTCATCCTCGTCAACTCGAATCCGGCGACGATCATGACCGACCCCGAAGTCGCCGACCGCACGTACATCGAGCCGGTGACGCCGGAGTTCGTGGAGCTCATCATCGCCCGTGAGCGCCCCGACGCGCTCCTCCCGACGATGGGCGGCCAGACGGCGCTCAATGTCGCGATGGCCCTGCACGAGAATGGCGTCCTCGCCAAGTACGGCGTGGAGCTGATCGGCGCCAACGCGCGCGCCATTGCCGTCGCCGAGGACCGCAAGCTGTTCGGCGAAGCGATGGAAAAGATCGGGCTGAAGTGCCCGCAGGGGAAAATCGCCACGACGATGGAAGAGGCGATCGAGATCGCCGAGTTCACCGGCTTTCCCGCGATCATCCGCCCGGCCTTCACCCTCGGCGGCTCGGGCGGCGGTGTGGCCTACAACCGCGAGGAGTACGAGGCCATCGTCAAGCGCGGGCTCGCCGAGTCGCCCATCTCGCAGGTGCTCATCGAGCGGTCGCTGCTCGGCTGGAAGGAGTTCGAGCTCGAGGTGATGCGCGACAAGGATGACAACGTCGTCATCATCTGCTCCATCGAGAACCTCGACCCGATGGGCGTGCACACGGGCGATTCGATCACGGTGGCGCCGGCGATGACGCTCACCGACCGCGAGTACCAGCTGATGCGCGACGCCGCCATCAAGGTGATCCGCGAGATCGGCGTGGACGCTGGCGGGTGCAACATCCAGTTCGCCCTGAATCCGGCGAACGGCGATATGATCGTCATCGAGATGAACCCGCGCGTCTCGCGCTCCTCGGCGCTCGCGTCCAAGGCCACCGGGTTCGCCATCGCCAAGATCGGCACCAAGCTCGCCGTCGGCTATCGCCTCGACGAGCTGCCGAACGACATCACCAAGACGACCCCGGCCTCGTTCGAGCCCGTCCTCGACTATGTGGTCGTGAAGTGTCCGCGGTTTGCCTTCGAGAAGTTCCCCGGCGCCAATCCCGGGCTCACCACGCAGATGAAGAGCGTCGGCGAGTCGATGGCCATCGGCCGCACGTTCAAGGAGGCGTTCCAGAAGGGGCTGCGCGCGCTCGAAAACAGCCGAATGGGCTGGGACATCGGCGAGCGGCTGCAGGACGACCGCCTTTCCGACGACACGATGGACACGCTGCGCGCCGCGTTGCAGACGCCGACGCCCGAGCGCGTCTTCCAGGTCAAGCGCGCGATGCTGGCCGGCGTGAGCCATCAGGAGCTCTACGAACTCACTGCCATCGACCCGTGGTTCCTCGCGCAGCTGCAGGAGCTGGTGGACGCCGAGCGCGCGTACGCCGCGCTTCCGGAGGTCTCCGACGGCGCGTTGCGGCAGATGAAGCGGATGGGCTTCGCCGACGCCCAACTGGCGCGGCTGCGCGGCGAGCGCGAAGCCGATGTGCGCGCGCGCCGTTGGGCCGCGGGGATCCGCCCCGTGTACAAGATGGTCGACACCTGCGCCGGCGAGTTCCCGTCGAGCACGCCGTACCTGTACAGCACGTGGGACGAGGAGTCCGAGGCGCCGCGCACCGGGCGGAAGTCGGTCATCATCCTCGGCTCGGGGCCCAACCGCATCGGGCAGGGCGTGGAGTTCGACTACTGCTGCGTGCGCGCCGTCATGGCGCTGCGTGAGCGCGGGTACGAGACGATCATGATCAACTCGAACCCCGAGACCGTCTCCACCGACTACGACACGAGCGACAAGCTCTACTTCGAGCCGTTGACGCTTGAGCACGTGCTCGAGATCGTCGAGCGCGAGCAGCCGCTGGGGGTCATCGTCCAGCTCGGGGGGCAGACGCCGCTCAAGCTGACGCGTGGACTCGAGGCCGCCGGCGTCAAGATCCTCGGCACGTCGCCGGACGCCATTGACGCCGCCGAGGATCGCCGGCGCTTCGAGGAGATGGCGCGCTCGCTGGGCGTGGCCCAGCCGCCCAACGGCACGGCGACGAGCGTGGATGCCGCGGTGGAGATCGCCGAGCGCATCGGCTACCCCGTGCTGCTGCGCCCCTCGTACGTGCTCGGTGGCCGCGCGATGGAGATCGTCTACGACGAGCCTGCGCTGCGCGACTACTTCCAGCGCGCGGTGCGCGTCTCGGAGGACCGCCCGGTGCTCATCGACAGCTTCCTGGAGGACGCGTGGGAAGCCGACGTGGACGCGCTCAGCGACGGCGAGACGGTCGTGATCGGCGGCGTGATGCACCACATCGAGGACGCCGGCATTCACTCCGGCGACTCGGCCTGCGTGCTCCCGCCCATCCAGCTCTCCGATGCCGACGCCGACGTGATGCGGAAGCACACCGTCGCCTTCGCAAAGGCGCTCGGCGTGGTGGGCCTGATCAACGTGCAGTACGCCGTGAAGCACGGCACCGTGTACGTGCTCGAGGTCAACCCGCGCGCGTCGCGCACCATTCCATTCGTCTCCAAGACCATCGGCGTGCCGCTCGCGTCGCTGGCCGCGCGCGTGATGCTCGGCGAGAAGCTGAAGGACATCGGGTACACCAAGGAGATCATCGCGCCGTACGTCGCAGTGAAGGAGGCGGTCTTCCCGTTCAGCAAGTTCCGCGAGTTCGATCCCATCCTTGGCCCCGAAATGCGCTCGACGGGCGAGGTGATGGGGATCGCCGACGCCTTCGGCACCGCCTTCGCCAAGGCGCAGCTGGCGGCGGGGAACGGGCTCCCGCTGGAGGGGATGGTGATGCTCACCGTCAACGACCACGACAAGCCGAAGGCCGTGGACATCGCCCAGCGGTTCCATGCGATGGGTTTCGGTGTGATGGCCACGACCGGAACGGCGCGCTTCCTGCGGGAGCGCGGCGTGCCGTGTGACGCGGTGAAGAAGGTGAGCGAGGGTCGCCCGAACGGCATCGACCTGCTCGTCAACGGCGAGGTGCAGCTCCTCGTGAACACGCCGCTCGGCAAGCGGTCGCAGAAGGACGACTACTCCCTGCGGCAGGCGGCCATCACCCAGCGCGTGCCGTATACCACCACGCTCTCGGCGGCGAGCGCCGCGAGCGACGCCATCCAGTCGCTGCGTGAGCGTCCCAAGACGGTGCGCAGCGTGCAGGAGTGGCTGGCGGACATCACGTGAGCCTGCTCCGCCGCGTCGCGTCGGCGCTGCTGCCAGACGCCGTGGCGGAGCCCTTGCGCCGCCTGGCGCGGCGCGCGGCCGTGGCGCGCTTTTCTGACTACGATGCGCGGCACCGGTACGCCGGACAGGAGCTCGTCGTGCACATCGCCGACCCGCTGGCGCGCGCGTGGTATGACCACGACTGGGACTCGGGCACCGAGCTCACGCTGCTGCAGCGGCGCGGAAGGCTGCGCGCCGGGGCCCGGGTCTATGACATCGGTGCGCACCAGGGTGTCGTCGCGCTGATCCTCGCGGGAGTGGTTCGCGAGAGCGGGCGGGTCATCGCCGTCGAGGCCGTCGCGCACAACGTGCGCGTGGCGCGGCGCAACGCGGCGGCGAATGCCTGTGCCCAGCTGGACGTGGTGCATGCCGCCATCGCCGATGCCGACGGGGCGCTCTGGTTCGAGGATCGCTGGAACGGCGCGGTCAGCCGGACGCCCGGAGTGGGTGTGCGAACCGAAGCCGTGACGGTGGACACCCTGGTCGCGCGGCACGGCGCCCCCGACGTCCTGTTCGTTGACGTCGAGGGGTTCGAACTGCACGCCCTGCGCGGCGCCGCGCGCACTCTCGCTGAGCACGCGCCCGACCTGTTCGTCGAGGTGCACGTGGGCGCCGGACTCGAGCGGTTTGGCACCGTGGACGAGCTGCTGGCGCTGATTCCGTCGGGCTACGAACTGCTGATGGCGCCGGGCGAGGGCGGCGACTTCGTTCCGTTCGCGGCCGGGCACCCATTGCTGGCCGATCGATTCCGCCTTGTGGCGCTCGCGCCGCGCACCACCGAGATTACTGCCCATGACTGACGCCTGGGTACACCCCTCCTCGTTCGTGGACGACGGGGCCGTCGTGGGCGCCGGCACCAAGGTGTGGCATTTCTGCCACGTCATGCCCGGCGCCGTCATTGGCGAGCGCTGCTCGCTGGGCCAGAATGTCGTCGTGATGAGCGGGACGAAGATCGGCCACAACGTGAAGATCCAGAACAACGTCTCCATCTACGAGGGCGTGGAGCTGGAGGACGACGTCTTCTGCGGCCCGTCCATGGTCTTCACCAACGTCGTCAACCCGCGCAGCGCCGTGTCGCGCAAGCACGAGTACAAGAAGACGCTCGTGAAGCAGGGGGCGTCCATCGGCGCCAACGCGACGGTCGTGTGCGGAGTGACGCTGGGACGCTTCTGCTTCATCGGCGCCGGCGCGGTGGTGACGAAGGACGTCCCCGACTACGCGCTGATGACCGGCGTTCCCGCGCGGCGCACGGGATGGATGTGCGAGTGCGGCGTGAAGCTGAAAGAGGACATCATGGCCTTCGAGTGCCCGGCCTGCGGCCGCGAATACGCGCACAAGGGCGACAAGGTGACGCCGATGCCGGCGGGGGGCCAGTGACCGCCCGCGACTTCAAGGTGGCGCTCGTGGGATGCGGCCGCATCGCGCACAACCACTTCGACGCCATTGCCGGACTGGACGGCCTCACGCTGAGCGCCGTCTGCGACATCGTCGAGGAGCGGGCCCGCGAGGCGGGCGAGCAGTGGGGCGTGCCGTGGTTCACGTCGTATGACGAGATGCTGCGGCAGTCGGAGTGCGATGTCGTGATCGTCGCCACCCCGTCCGGCCTGCACCCGGCGCAGGGCGTGAAGGCGGCGCAGGCGGGCAAGCACGTGGTCTGCGAGAAGCCGATGGCCATCACGCTTTCGTCGGCCGACGCGCTGGTGCAGGCCTGCGATGACGCCGGCGTGAAGCTGTTCGTGGTGAAGCAGAACCGTCTCAACCCGGCCATCCAGCTGCTGCGGCGGGCGGTGGACCGCGGACGGTTCGGGCGCATCTACATGGCGAACGCCACCGTGCGCTGGGCACGTCCGCAGGAGTACTACGACCAGGCGCCGTGGCGCGGGACGTGGGAGTTCGACGGCGGCGCGTTCATGAACCAGGCCTCGCACTACGTGGATCTCGTGCAGTGGCTCATCGGTCCCGTGGAGAGCGTGATGGCACGCACGGCCACCCTCGCCCGACGCATCGAGGCCGAGGATTCGGGTGCGGCCATCCTGAGGTTCCGGAACGGCGCCATCGGGGTGCTCGAGGTCACGATGCTGACCTTCCCCCGCAACCTCGAGGGATCGATCACGATCATCGGGGAGAAGGGGACCGTGAAGATCGGCGGCACCGCCGTGAACAAGGTGGAGCACTGGCAGTTCGAGTCGTACGACGATGACGACAAGCTGATCGAGGCGGCGGCCACCAACCCGCCGAACGTGTACGGTTTCGGGCACGCCGGGTACTACCGCAACGTCCTCGCCGTCCTGCGTGGCGAAGCCGCCCCCGACACCGACGGCCGCTCCGGCCGCAAGTCACTCGAACTGATCCTCGGGATCTACGAGTCGGCGAAGACGGGGAGGGAAGTGCCGCTGCCATTGAAGAGCAACCGGTAGGGGGACGAGGACGGAACGGGGAGGGGGTAGGGGCGAAGGGACGAGGATTGGGAGGCGGAACGGGGGACGGGGCAGCAGCCCCGTCCCCTCGCTCGTTCCACCCCGCAGCCCTCGTTCCCACGCCTCTACCCCCTCCTCGTTCCGAGGCGCGTTCAGGGCCCCTCCCCGTTCCCCGCCCCCCGCCATTTAGGTAACTTTCTCCGGCTATCCCAACTATATAGGGGACTTTGCGTTCCCCCAGCCCATATTCCCATGCCCGTCCCTCTCCTCGACCTGCGCGCCCAGCACGCGACCATCCGCGACGAGGTCGTCGCCTCCATCATGAAGGTCGTGGATGATCAGGCCTTCATCCTCGGCAAGCCTGTCGCCGACCTCGAGTGCCACATCGCGGGGCTCTCCAAGACCAAATACGCCGTCGGCTGCGCCAACGGCACCGACGCGCTCCTGATCGCGTATCGTGCGGTCGGGGCCGGGCGGGGAAGCGAGATCGTCACCTCGCCGTTCACGTTCTTCGCGACCGCGGGCGCCATCCACAACGTTGGCGCGACCGCTGTCTTCGTGGACATCGATCCGAAGACCTTCAACATCAACCCGGCCGCGGTCGGGGCGGCGATCACCTCGAAGACCAAGGCCGTCGTGCCGGTGGATCTCTTCGGGCAGGTGGCGGCGATCGAGGAGGTCGCCAAGGTCGCGAAGGGGATCGCGGTCATTGAGGACGCGGCCCAGAGCATCGGCGCGCGCCGCAAGATCGACGGCGAATGGCGGATGGCCGGCGAGACGGCGACGATCGGTACCTTCTCGTTCTTCCCGTCGAAGAACCTCGGCGGCTACGGCGACGGCGGCGCGGTGGTGACGCAGGACGAGGGGCTGTTCAACGAGCTGAAGCGTCTGCGCACGCACGGCAGCGTCACCACGTATTTCCACGAAGTCGTGGGCTACAACTCACGTCTCGACGCCCTGCAGGCGGCGGCGCTGCTCGCCAAGCTGCCGCACCTCGCCGCGTGGAGCGCGAAGCGTCGGGCGAATGCGGCGTTCTACAACCAGGCCTTCGCCGACGTCGCCGAGGTCGTGACGCCGTACACGGAGCCGGTGAGCGAGTCGATCTTCAACCAGTACACCATCCGCGTGTCGCGCCGCGACGACCTCAAGGCGCATCTGGCGTCGAAGGGGATCGGCCACTCGGTCTACTACCCGCTTCCGCTCCACCTCCAGCCCTGCTTCGCCTATCTGGGCTACAAGGAGGGACAGTGCCCCGAGGCCGAGCGCGCGTCGAAGGAAGTGCTCTCGCTCCCGATCTACCCCGAGCTCACCCAGGCCCAGCTCGACGAAGTCGTCGCCGCCGTGCGCGGGTTCTTCGGCAAGTAGGGACCCACACGCCCTGCTCCCTGTTCTCTGATCCCTGCACTCGACCATGACCAGCATCCGCAATCGGCTTCAGCAGCGCATTGACTCCCGCGAGGCCGTCTGCGCCGTCGTCGGCCTTGGCTACGTGGGACTTCCCCTCGTGATGGAACTCTGCGAGGCCGGCTACCACGTCATCGGCTATGACGTGCAGCAGCGCGTGTGCGACCTGCTGATGCGCGGTGAATCGCACATCCAGGACGTCCCCGCCGCGCAGGTGGCGAAGCATGTGAAGGCCGGCCGGTTCGAGGCGACGACCGACGAGGCGCGCCTCGCCGAGGCCGACGCCGTCTCCATCGCCGTGCCGACGCCGCTCGCCAAGACGCGCGACCCGGACATGTCCTACGTGATCGCCGCCTCCGACGCGGTCGCGCGGCAGGCGCATCCCGGGATGCTGGTCGTCCTCGAGAGCACGACCTACCCCGGCACGACGCGCGACCTGCTCCTGCCGGCGCTCGAGGGGCGGGGCCTGACGATCGGCGAGGATGTCTTCCTCGCCTTCTCGCCCGAGCGCGTTGATCCCGGCAATCCCGTCTACGGCACCAAGAACACTCCCAAGGTGGTCGGCGGAATCACCGCGGCCTGCACGGCGATGGCCTGCCAGCTGTACTCGACGTGCATTGACCGCACCGTCCCGGTGTCGTCGCCCGAGGCCGCCGAGCTGGTGAAGCTGCTCGAGAACACCTTCCGCTCGGTGAACATCGGCCTCGTCAACGAGATGGCGATCGTCTGCGACCGGCTCGGTGTGGACGTCTGGGAAGTCATCGACGCCGCCGCGACCAAGCCGTTCGGCTTCATGAAGTTCACGCCGGGCCCTGGGATCGGCGGGCACTGCATTCCGCTCGATCCGCACTACCTGGCGTGGAAGATGCGCACGCTCAACTACAAGACGCGCTTCATCGACCTCGCCAGCGAGATCAATAGCGCGATGCCCGCGTACGTGGTCGAGAAGGTCGCTCGCGCGCTCAACGACCAGAAAAAGTCGGTCAATGGCTCGCGCGCGCTGGTCCTCGGCGTGGCGTACAAGAACGACATCGACGACATGCGCGAGAGTCCGGCGCTCGACGTCATCAAGCTGCTCGAGGCGCAGGGGGCCCACGTGGCGTACCACGATCCCCACGTGCCGAAGTTCCGCGAGGATGGCCACGAGGTGGTGGGCGTGCCGCTCACCGACGAGGTGCTTGTGGCCGCCGACGTCGTGGTCATCGTCACGAACCACAAGTCGGTGGACTACCAGCGCGTCGTGGACCTCGCCCAGCTCGTCGTAGACACGCGCCACGCCACCGCCGGCCTTACCCCCGGCAGGGCGCGCGTCGTGTCACTGACGCCCGTCGCCCCGCGCGCGCATGCTGCCGTCTAATCCACCGTTCACCGTCCACCGTCCACCGTCTCTATGAACATCACGGTAGTCGGCTCCGGTTACGTCGGCCTCGTCGCCGGCGCCTGCTTCGCCGAGACCGGCAGCAGCGTCACCTGCGCTGACATCGATCAGGCCAAGATCGACGGCCTGAAGAAGAACGTCCTCCCCATCTACGAGCCCGGCCTCGACACGCTCGTCGAGCGCAACCAGGCGGCGGGGCGGCTGCGCTTCACCATTGACATCGGTGCGGCGGTCGCCGCCGCCGATGTCGTGTTCATCGCCGTCGGCACGCCGCCCGACGAGGACGGCTCGGCCGACCTCAAGCATGTGCTCGCCGTCGCCGACACCATCGGCCGCTTCATGGCGCGCGAGACGGTGGTCGTCACCAAGTCCACCGTTCCAGTGGGGACCGCCGAGAAGGTGCGCGCCGCCGTGGCCGTGAACGCCAAGTTCCCGTTCCACGTCTGCTCGAACCCCGAGTTCCTGAAGGAAGGGGCGGCGATCGACGACTTCCTCAAGCCCGACCGTGTCATGCTGGGCGTCGAGAGCGACTTCGCCCGCTCGGTGATGGCCGAGTTGTACGCGCCGTTCGTGCGCACCGGCAAGCCGATCATCTTCATGGACATCCCGTCGGCGGAGATGACCAAGTACGCCGCCAACTCGATGCTGGCCACGCGCATCTCGTTCATGAACGAGATCGCCGGGCTCTGCGAGAGGGTCGGCGCGAACGTGGACCTGGTGCGCAAGGGGATTGGCAGCGACTCGCGCATCGGCCCCGCCTTCCTGTTCCCCGGCCCCGGCTACGGTGGCTCCTGTTTTCCGAAGGATGTGCAGGCGCTGCTGCGCACCGCGCACGGCGTGGGCGCGCCGCTCTCGGTGCTCCAGGCGGTGGAGGAGGCCAACGCGCGGCAGAAGACCGTGCTGGGCGCCAAGCTGGCCGGCGTGCTCGGCGATCTCGCCGGCAAGCGCGTCGCCGTCTGGGGGTTGTCGTTCAAGGCGAACACGGACGACATGCGCGAATCGCCGGCGTTGGTGCTGATCGAATACCTCCTCGCCGCGGGCGCGACGGTCTGCGCGCATGACCCAGCCGCCATGCACGAGGCCAAGCGCCGCCTCGGCGACCGCATCCAGTATGCGGAGGCCAACTACGCGGCCCTTGAGGGGGCCGACGCGCTGGTCGTCGTGACCGACTGGAACGAGTACCGTTTCCCCGATTTCGCCCGCATCAAGGCGACGCTCAAGGCGCCCGTGCTGGTCGACGGCCGCAACCTCTACGATCCGGCGAAGATGGAAAAGTTCGGCTTCACCTACCGGTCCATCGGGCGGGAGCGCGCATGAGGGTCCTGATCACGGGCGCGGCGGGGTTTCTGGGGTCGCACCTCTGCGACCGGTTCCTGCGTGACGGCCACGAAGTCGTCGGGCTGGACAACTTCATCACTGGACATCCCGACAACATCGCGCACCTGACGGGGAATCCCGCGTTCTCGTTCCTCCGCCACAACATCTCCGAGTTCACGTATGTCGCGGGGCCGCTGGACGGCGTGCTGCATTTCGCGTCGCCGGCCAGTCCCATCGACTATCTCGAACTCCCCATCCAGACGCTGAAGGTCGGCTCGCTCGGCACGCACAACGCGCTCGGCATTGCCAAGGCCAAGGGCGCGCGCTTCTTCCTCGCCTCCACCAGCGAGGTGTACGGCGACCCGCTCGTGCACCCGCAGGTCGAGTCGTATTGGGGGAACGTGAACCCCATTGGACCGCGCGGCGTGTACGACGAGGCCAAGCGCTTCGCGGAGGCCATTACGATGGCCTATCACCGCTACCACGGCCTCGACACGCGCATCGTCCGGATCTTCAACACGTACGGCCCGCGCATGCGGCCGCGCGACGGGCGCGTCGTGTCGAACTTCATCGTGCAGGCGCTCAACGGCGAGCCGATCACCATCTACGGCGACGGCTCGCAGACGCGCTCGTTCTGCTACGTGGAGGATGAGGTGGAAGGGCTGTACCAGCTCTTCCTCAAGGGCGACGCCAACCCGTGCAACATCGGCAATCCGGTGGAGTACACGGTCCGGCAGCTCGCCGAGGTCGTGGTCGAGCTCACCGGCGCCAAGACGCCAATCGTCCACGAGCCGCTTCCTGAGGACGACCCGAAGGTGCGCCAGCCTGATATCTCACGGGCAAAGGCGATGCTCGGGTGGTCGCCGAAGGTGGATCTGCGCGCCGGCGTCCAGCGCACCATCGACTACTTCCGCACGCTGGTCGGCACGTCCCGCATGGCGCCGCGCGGCCGCTGACCCACCGAACCAACGCCCCCTCGCCGGGTACCTTTTCGACGTGACCTTTCCTCTTCGTTCCTTCGCCCTCCTGCTCGCCGCCGCGCTGGCGCTCTCGGCGTGCCGGCCGGCGTTCAGCCCCCGCAAGTTCACCGACAACGCGGCGCTGTACCGCGCCTCGCTGGAGCGCCTGCAGAAGAAGAAGTGGGATGACGCGGTCGCCGGCTTCGAGAAGCTCACGCTGGAGCTGCAGAGCCGCGACACGCTGCTGTCGCGCGCGCATTGGTACCTGGCCACGGCGTACGTCGGCCGGCGCGAGTATCTGCTCGCCTCGCAGGAATACTCGAAGCTGGCCGAGAACTTCGCCGACGATTCGCTCGCCGATGACGCGATGTTCGAGTCCGGTCGCAGCTACGCCCGGCTGTGGCGGCGTCCGTCACTGGACCCGCAGTACGGCCAGCTCGCGCAGGTGCAGTACCGGCTCACGGCGACGCTGTATCCCGACTCCCCCTTCCGCGCCAAGGCGGAGGCCGAGCTGAAGCGGCTGGATGAGTGGTTTGCCTCCAAGGACTACGAGACCGGCGAATCGTACTTCCGTCGCAAGGCCTTCGATTCGGGGATCATCTACTTCCGCGACGTCGTCAAGAACTACCCGAACACCGATCGCGCGCGAATGGCGATGATCCGGATGGTGCAGGCCTTCCGGTCGCCCCAGATGAACTACCGCGAGGACGCGCGCGAGGTCTGCGCGACGCTCGTCACGCTGTACCCGACGGACCCGGAGGTCCTGAAGGCGTGCGACGGGATGAAGCCGGCGGCGGATTCGGCGGCGACGCCGGCCAGACCGGCACCCTAACCGGTGCGCGTCGGCATTTTCGGCGGGACGTTCGACCCGCCGCACCTCGGGCACTGGTTGGCGTGCGTGGACGCCGCCGAGGCGCTCTCGCTCGACGAGGTGGTCTGGGTGCCCGCCGCGCAGCAGCCCCTGAAGACGGGAGCGGTGGCCGTCAGCGACGCCGCTCATCGCTTGGCGATGACGACACTGGCGGTGCAGGGGGACGCGCGGTTTCGGGTGGATGCCGAGGAACTGGAGCGCGGCGGTCTGTCGTTTACAGTGGAGACGCTGCGGGCGTTCCGGACGAGGGCGCCCGGCGCGGCATTGTTCCTGCTCCT
>VHBQ01000076.1 GCA_016871855.1 Gemmatimonadota bacterium | reverse complement strand
CGCGCTTCGTGGGCACGGGCGGATCGCAGCGCCCGCGCAGTTCTTCTCCTCCCCCAGGCGGCAGGCCCGCATCTCCGTCCGCGCAGGCGGCCGCAGGACCCGTAGACGGCGCGCGCAGCGCGCTCGTAGGGTCCGAGAGCCTGCGCGGGCGGAGATGCGGGCCTGCCGCGCCCCCGCCGGCAAGGAAGTGGTGTCTAGCGGGACGATACGGTGACGCACGCATCGGCTCTCGGGGTCATCATGCGCCAATCACGAGACTGGCACTGGCGGAAGCACCTTGAACTCCTTGGCAACATATTGTACAGTATTCCTGTACAAGTTCCTCGACCACACTGCCAAATGACGACCACCACCTACAGCCACGCCCGCGAGAACCTCGCAAAGCTCTGGGATCAGATCGAGGATGAGCGGACTCCGGTGGTACTCCAGCGCCGAGGCCATGCGGACATGGCGCTGCTGCCGGCCGACGAGTTGGCGAGCCTGCAGGAGACCGCCCACCTTCTTCGGTCACCCAAGAACGCCGCCCGGCTGCTCACGGCACTGTCACGCTCCCTGCGGGAGACAGCGCCGACTATTGAGCTGAATCAGCTTCGGGCCGACCTCGGCGTTGCCGCTGCGGCCCGCTGACTGGCGCCAGGCGACAAGCCGTGTCCGGCAAGAAGCGGAGAGGTCCGCCACCGACCCCGCCGACCCGGGAACGGCGGAAGTTGGTGGTGCAGCCGGAGTGTCTCGAGGACCTTCGATATTGGGTTCGCACAGACCGGAAGACGGCGCTCAGGGTGTTCGACCTGATCGAGGCCACACTGCGCGATCCGTTTCGGGGCATCGGTAAGCCCGAGCCGCTCCGTCATCTGGGCCCCGACCTCTGGTCGCGGCGCATCACCCAGGAGGACCGGCTGGTCTATCGCGTGCACGACGACGTCGTGGATCTGCTGATGGCGCGGTACCACTATTAGCGGCTCGCGCCACACGGGGACGCGCGCAACTCCGGTCGCGCCCAGCTCAGGAAGCGGCGACTCCGGGGGTGTGCGTCGGCGCAATTCTCGCGACTTCGAGAGCGCGCGCCTGGCGGCGCGCGCTCCGTCTATGTCGCTCCAGTATGCGTCTGTACACACCCCCGGAGCTGCGCGCTTCGTGGGCACGGGCGGATCGCAGCGCCCGCGCAGTTCTTCTCCTCCCCCAAGCGGCAGGCCCGCATCTCCATCCGCGCCGGCGGCCGCAGGACCCATAGACGGCGCGCGCAGCGCGCTCGTAGGGTCCGAGAGCCTGCGCGGACGGAGATGCGGGCCTGCCGCGCGCCCTCGCGCGTTTCTGCACGATGCTGCTGGCCGCAACGAACCGATGTTCGGTGGGACGGTGCGGTGACGCACGCACGAGCCATCGTGGTCACTATGCGCCATGCACGAAGACTGCGGGTGACCGACGCACCTCCCGGCCGCGGAGCGCGCGTATGTGGATCCCGCAAAAGTGCGGGACTACCTCCTCTCGCCGATCCACCCTCACGGCCGGTTCAAGGCCGATTTCTTTCGAGGTCTCGGATACACCCGCGCGAAGTGGCCCCGCCTTCAGCGAGATCTCAAGGGTGCGGCAACCTCTGATGGAGCAACCCCCGCTGGACTGACGGTCTTCGGGCGGCTTTTCGAATTGCATGTTATGCTTCGAGGACCGGGCGGTCGCGAGGCACGCATCGTAACCGTCTGGATCATTCGGCGGGAGGAAACTTTCCCACGATTCGTCACCGCGTACCCGGGAGCACCGAGATGACCTTCCGAGAACTCGAGATCGTGGTGCTCATCCGCGATGTGGCGGAGCACGGCCTGCGTCGCGGCGATGTTGGCACCATCGTGCATTTGCACGCACACGACGCGTTTGAGGTTGAGTTCATGAGCGCGTCCGGTCGAACACACGCCGTAATAACACTCACCGCCGCCGATGTGCGCGCTGCGGAGGACCGCGACCTCGTGGCGGTGCGGAGCCTGTAGCGCGCGGGGAAGCGCGCAACTCCGGGGGTGTGCGTCGGCGCAATTCTCGCGACTTCGAGAGCGCGCGCCTGGCGGCGCGCGCTCCGTCTATGTCGCTCCAGTATGCGCCTGTGCACACCCCCGGAGCTGCGCGCTTCGTGGGCACGGGCGGATCGCAGCGCCCGCGCAGTTCTTCTCCTCCCCCAGGCGGCAGGCCCGCGTCTCCGTCCGCGCAGGCGGCCGCAGGACCCGTAGACGGCGCGCGCAGCGCGCTCGCAGGGTCCGAGAGCCTGCGCGGACGGAGATGCGGGCCTGCCGCGCCCCTACCCTAGGCCAAGGCGCGCGAGCAACTCCGAAGCCGCGCGCACGCGCACCACAAGCTCGCCCGACGCATCGTCCACGCGCTGGCCAAGCACTTCAGCGCTGCGATGCAGTTCGGACAGTCGCTTCCCGTCACCCGGGCTCATCCGCACCTCGCGCACTGGCCGACTCGCCCGCCGCGCCTCCAACAGGGCGGCGCGCAGCGACTCCAGTCCGCCGGGCTGAACCGCGCTCACGAAGACGCTGCCGGGGAGCAAGTTGCCCATCCGCTCGCTGAGCGCCTGCTCCTCACCCAGCGTCAGTCGGTCAGTCTTATTGAACACGTGCACCACCGGCGTGTCGTGCACCCCGAGCTCCACCAAAACGTCATCCACCACCAGCCGCTGCTCTTCCCACGTCGGGTGGCTCGCGTCAATCACGTGCAACAGCAGGTCGGCCTCGCGGGTTTCTTCTAGCGTTGCCCTGAATGATGCGACGAGGTCGTGCGGGAGCTTGCGGATAAACCCCACCGTGTCTGTGAGTAGTACCTCACCACCCCGTCCTCCTCCCAGACTGACCTCTCGTGTGAGCGGATCCAACGTCGCGAAGAGCCTGTCTTCGACAAAGATATCATTCGCCGCGCTCATTCCCTTCAGGATCGAGCTCTTCCCCGCATTGGTGTAGCCCACCAGCGCCGCGCGGAACTGGCTCCGCCGCTGCTTGCGCTGCACCTCGCGGCTTCGCGTCACCTCACTCAGCCGCTCTTTCAGCAGGCGAATCCTGTGCCCCACCAGCCGACGGTCGGTCTCAAGCTGGGTTTCTCCGGGTCCCCTGACTCCAATCCCCCCTCTGAACTTTTCCAGGTGACTCCATAACTTCGTCAGCCGCGGCAACGAGTACTCGAGCTGCGCCAACTCCACCTGCATCTTGGCCTCGGCGCTCCGCGCACGGATGGCGAAGATGTCCAGGATCAGCTCGGCGCGGTCTATCACGCGCTTGGCCAGCGCCCCCTCGAGGTTTTTCCCCTGCGCGGGCGTCAGCTCGTCGTCGAAGATCACCACCGTCGCCCCACGCTCGGCAATCAGCGCTTTCAGCTCCTCCAGCTTGCCGCTGCCGATGTAGGTGGCACTGTCCGGTCGCTCCACCTGCTGGGTGAGCGTCCCCACCACCAGCGCGCCGGCGGTGTCGGCGAGGCGGCCGAGTTCCTCGAGATGTTCCTGGACCAGGAGCTTGGCGGTGCCGCGTTTGAGCGGGGCCCCAACAAGGATGGCGCGTTCCTGGGGCGGGCTGAGATCGATGATTTCTCTTGGCACACTGCAACTTAGTGCGCGGCGGGCCGGCTCGGGGGTCCGTCCCCGCGAAATTCTCGCGCCTGCGGCGCTCGAGTATTCGCGGGGACGGACCCCCGAGTCGGCCCGCTCCCACCGTTGCGCGGGGGCGAAGGACTCGCGCTCAGCCCGCCCCGGGGGACGCGGGGAGCGGGAATGCGGGGAAACGGTGACGGTCGCGTTGGATTGGTGATGAACGCCGGGAGATGCCGCGTCACTCTGGGTCTATGCTCAGCAGACCCAACACCCGATCGCCAGGGCTGGCGCGAAGTAAGCCAATGGCGTACTTTGCCGTATGAGGTTCGTCGAGACTCCGGTCTTCACGGCGAGCCTCCGCCGACTGATGAGCGACACGGAGTACCGCGAACTCCAACTGGCGCTCGTACTGCGCCCGGAGCAGGGGCGGTTGATTCCGGGCACGGGTGGACTGCGCAAGCTCCGTTGGCGCACGGCGGGGCGAGGCAAGCGCGGCGGTCTGCGAACGATCTACTTCTGGGCGGTCAACGAGGACACCTGCTACATGCTGTACGTCTACTCGAAGGCCGAGCGCGTGAACCTGAGCGTAGCCCAACTGCGCGCGCTGGCGCGGGCGGTGCGAGAGGAGTTCGAGTGAAGGCTGCTGACTTCCGAAAGCTGATGCAGAGCGTCCGCGAGGCTGGCGAGATCCGTCGCGGCGAGCGCAAGCCGTCGCGCGTCACGGTCTTCCGCCGCGCCGACGTCAAGCGGCTGCGCGCCGACCTGGGCCAGACCCAAGCCGAGTTCGCACTGATGATCGGCGTCAGCCTCGCCACCCTGCGGAACTGGGAGCAGGGCCGCCGCACCCCGGACGGCCCCGCCCTCGCTCTCCTGCGCGTCACGGCGCACAATCCTGCTGCCGTGGTGGCCGCCCTGCACGGGCCGGCACGCGAGGGCGCGGCGTAGCACGCAGCGTGGGTCGGCTCGGGGGGCGGACGGGAGGGGATGGTAACTGCGATGATTTGGTGATGCACGGGGGGCCAGACTGAGCTATCGTCGGGCTGCGCCGGCTTCACTTGCTGCGTCACCCCGATCCCCTGAGACTCCCGGCATGGCAGACGATCGAGACATTAGGCCCGAGGCGCATCGCCTGGTCGAGAGCCTTCCTGCGGGCGCAGGGTGGGACGATCTCTTGTACGAGGTCTACGTCCGCCACGCGGTCGAACTCGGACTCGCCCACGCCGACGGCGGGCGAACCCTGGATCACGAAACGGCACTCTCGCGCATCCAGGCGCGGATTCGACGCGCATCGTGATGTTGCCGCTCAGGTGGCCGAACCACGCGGTCGGTTCGCGAACTCGTTGAGCCGCCCAACCGGTTCTTCCTGCCCCACCCCACCGCCGAACACATCGGACCAATGACCTCCCGCATTTTTGACTTCGCGCATCTCTCACCGGCGGAGCGCATCGAGCTCGCCGGGCAGTTGTGGGACAGTCTCGAAGTCGTGCCCGGCGCGATGGCGGAGGAGCTGGCCGCAGATCTCCGGCGGCGGCGCGAAGCGCTGCGCCAGGACGGCCACCTCGGCGACGACGGCGGCGGAGTACTGGACCAGATCGCAGCTCGCTAGTTTAGCACGAAGGCCGGGGGCCGCTTCCCGCGAAATTCTCGCGCCTTCGGCGCTCGAGTATTCGCGGGAAGAGGCCCCCGGCCTTCGTGCCGCGAGGGATTCTGGTACCAACTGCGTGCGAAGGGTGATGAGCATCGCCGTGGCGTCAGCTTTTTCGTGAGCGATCACGACGCATGTACATGGGTCATGCTTAGGTGTATAGGCTAAACTTGACACCCATTGCCAATCACCACAGACTTCCCATGCGTTCGGAACTCGCCCGGCACCCGCAACGGCTGCAGTCGCGGCACCCCATCGTGATCGAGGAGATGCTCGCGCTGGTCAGCGGTGGCAAGTCAGGCCTCCCGGTATTCGGAGCAGACGACACGTGACACGGACCAAGAAGCAGGTGAAGGAGGCGCTGCGGCTCACCGAACTGCCGGACGACGGGTTCATGGAGCTGCTGGCAAAGGCGGGGGACGCCGATGTGGTGGCGGCGCCTCGCCCCCGCCGGACTCGCCGTGGCTATCGGCCCGACGAGATCGAGACGATCGTGCTGGAGGGCGCGGTGGGCGCCCTGCTCGCGCACGCACGCGAGGAGGCCAAACGCTCCCTCACGGCCGTCGGCACGCGAGCCGGCGTCACGCGGGCGCGGGTCCAGCAGATCGAGCAGAGCGAGAACATCGAGGTCGCCACCCTCGTGCGCGTGGCCGCGGCGTGCGGCTATCGCGTCGACATCAGCCTCGAACCGCTCCGCCCGGGCCTGCGCGCCTTCTCCACCGTGCTGCAGGGCGCCGCGCGGTAACGCTGCGGGTCGCTCAGTCCGCCCGCAGGCCTGCGTGCGTTCGATACGCCTCGCGGCGATTTGGTGACAGCGCGCCCCGACGGCCCGCTCAAGTTGGGGCAAGCCAAGGGTGGAGGAGCGAGGCGTGACAGAGCACGCGGTACTTGCAGCGGTGGATGAGATAGCGTATGGTACAATTGTACCACTACCTGTGAGTCTACCGATGGTTGTCGTCGACACGTCCGTCGTACTGGCGGTGCTGCTAAACGAGCCGGCCCGCTCGTCCATCCTGCGCCGCACGCGCGGCGCGCGGGTGCTCGTCGCGGGAAGCCTTGAGTGGGAAGTCGGCAATGCGCTCATCACCCTACTGCGCCGCCGTCGCCTCACTGCGAACGACCTCCAGCGGGCTTGGCGGTCATTTCGGCGAATCCCCTTCGCGATCGGCGCCTGCGACGTCGCCACCGCCCTGCGTCTCGCCGCTGACGCCGGCCTCGACGCATACGATGCCTACGCCGTGGAGACCGCACGAGCGGCCAGCGCGCCACTCCTCACCCTAGACGAACGGCAGCGCCGCGCGGCCATCGCCGTCGGCGTGGACGCTCCGGAGCTCTCCTGATGCGCGAATACACCTTCTCGCGGGCCCGTCAGCAGTTCGCTGGCATGCTCGACCAGGCCGCCCAGGACGGCGCGGTGCGCATTCGCCGGCGCGACGGGCAGGTGTTCGAGGTGCGCCCGGCGGAACAGTCCGGGGCATCTCCGCTCGAGGTGCCGGGCGTCTCGCTCAACCTCACGCGCGGAGAGCTGCTCTCCGCCCTCGCCGAGTCACGCGCGTCCGGCGCTCGGTTTGTCAGCGAGCGACCGCCGCGCCGGCGGGCTCGGTAGCGCGCCGGCATGCGCACGTGCCATCAATCGCCGAGGACGGGTACCCTATGGGCATGGTGATCGCTGCCGACCACCTCATCGTCGCAGACCTCGCCCAGTTCGAAGGGCGGACGTGATACTTCAGGTGCGGCCCGCCGATTTGTAGGCGGCCGTCGCGCGGTAGCGCCGAAGTTCGCTGGCTCAGCACGCAGGCCGGGGACTTCCGACACCTCACAGGCACCCGCGACCGAGCGCTGAGGGCCAGTGCAGGAGTAGGACCCAGGCCTAACGCGCAATCGCGAGTGCCGTCCCGCAATGAAATGGTGATGGACCAACTGCGGACGCGCGTTACGCTCGTGGTAGCTTCGGCCACTTGTGCCACCTTCACAATACTGCTAAGATGCGAGAAGCAGGGTCCGTCCTCCGGCGAACGCCGTTGGTCTTCGTGGCGTCAGCCCGCCGCGATCTCCAGAGAATGCCTGAGGACGTACAAGATTCCTTTGGATTCAAGTTGGATCGCGCGCAGATCGGCAGACGTCCGGTCGGCGCACGGCCGTTCGGGGAGGGGCTGCCCGCCGCCATTCTCAAGCTGACGGCAGACGATGACGGCGCCACCTACCGCGCGGCATACGTAGTCGCGTTCGCCGGTGTGGTATACCTGCTCCACGTCTTTCAGAAGAAGTCAAAGTCGGGAATCAAGACACCCAAGGTCGACAAGGCGCGTGTACTGCAGCGCTACCAATGGGCGCGACAGGACTACGCGCAGAACAAGGACCGTTACCTCGATATCGCACGCCACCGAATGTCGTCGGGACCAGAAAGAGAGGCTCCATGAGCGAGAAGCGACGTGCCCGTGAGCGGAAGTCCGTCAAGCCACGCGCGGCGCCGAGTCGCGTGACGTTTGAGCAGGGGAGCGGCAATGTCTTCGCCGACCTCGCCCTCGCCGACGCCGCGGAGCGCCAGGCGAAGGCGGACCTCGCCCACGTGATCGTCAACTTCGTCGAGGATCACGGTTGGACGCAGAAGACGGCCGCCATTGCGCTCCACATTGCCGAGTCCGAGATGTCGGACCTGATGAACGGCAAGCTGCGACGGTTCAGCCGGGAGCGGCTTGAGCGATACCTGTTCCTGCTCGGCATGGAGATTCGCATTCAGGTCCTGCCCCGCCCCGCGGGACGGCGCCGCAGCGGCGTCACCGTGCAGGTGCTCGCCGGCGCCTAGCGGTGGGTCGGTGTTCAGCCCGCAGGCCGAGGTCCTCTTCCCGCGAAATTCTCGCGCCTGCGGCGCTCGAGTATTCGCGGGAAGAGGACCTCGGCCTGCGGGCTCGCGACATCTTACGGGCTTACACGACCGCGCACTTTCGGCCAGCGCAGGCGCTCGAGACAGGCTAGACGCGCAATCGCGAGCGCCGGGCCGCAATGGAATGGTGACGGCGTAGCCATCCGTTCACCATAGCGTCCGCCAGTTCAATCTCGGCGTTGACCTTATGTATCCACGTGGCTACACTTCTCCGACAACTGAAATCCGTGCGACCGCACAGTTCCTCGCTTGGCTCGACGGACTGCGCGATGTCCAAGCCAAGGGTCGCGTTCAGTTTCGGATCGAGCGGCTCGCCGCGGGGAATCCTGGCGATTTCAAGGGGGTGGGCGGCGGGGTTCTCGAACTTCGCATTCCCTACGGCCCTGGATACCGCGTCTACTACATCCGGCGGGGCCCCGCGCTCATCATCCTCCTCGCAGGAGGAGACAAACACGGGCAAGCCGCGGACATCGCACTTGCCCGGCGGCTCGCAGTAAACCTCTAGACTGAGATCGATGCCAAAGACACGGACCTTCCGATACGACGTCGCTGAACACCTTCGGAACCCGGAGGAAATGGCCGCGTACCTCGAGGCCGCACTCGAGGGGGCCGACGGTGACGCGTCGTTCGTGGCGAAAGCGCTCGGCGACATCGCGCGCGCCAAAGGCATGTCGCACATCGCGCGAGACACGGGGCTCTCCCGCGAGAGTCTCTACAAGGCGCTGTCGGGGCAGCGCAGCCCCGATTTCGCAACGATTCTCAAGGTGGTTTCCGCGTTGGGACTGCGACTGCATGCCAACACGAGACAGCAGGCCCCCGCCGTCACGAGAGTCCGCGCCGTCAGAGAGCGCTCCCCGAAGCGTTCCAGATAGCGGCGCGCATTCGATGCGCACCGCAATGATGCGATGACACAGCGGCCGCATCCCGACGTTAGCCTCGGTGCGAATGCGAACCGAGCGTTGACAGGATGTATCTTATACGATACAGTGTGGGTGACGCGGCGATCGTAATGGCCACGCCGGAGTTCGCCGCCTGGCTTTTTGCTCTCCGCGATACACGGGCACAGGTGCGGATTCAAGCACGAATCCGACGGCTCTCCGACGGCAACCCTGGCGATTGCGCCTCGGTCGGAGGCGGCGTGTTTGAGCTGCGAGTGCCAGTGGGCGCCGGATACCGCGTGTACGTCTGCAGGACTGGTGCCCGCATTTCTCTTCTGCTCGCCGGCGGCGACAAGCAGAGCCAACCCGAGGACATCAGACGTGCCAGAGATCTCGCCAGAAACAGCGCGCATTATTTCGCGGAGTAAGGGCAAGCTCATGCTGTGGGACGTCGCGGACTACCTGACGTCGCCCACCGAGATGGCGCTGTATTTTGAGGCGACGTTTGAAGAGTTCGGCTACGACGGTCGCGCGCTGATCCGCGCCCTCGGTGATATCGCCCGAGCCCAGGGAATGACCGGCGTGGCCAAGCGGTCCGGACTGGGACGGGAAAGCCTGTACAAGGCACTCTCCGGCGACGGAAATCCGAGCTTCGACACAGTGTTGCGCGTGCTCGATGCGCTCGGGTTGCAGCTCACCGTCAAGGTGAGCCAGCCGGCACGCAAGCGTCGGCCGACGCGTCGGCGCGGTTAGGTCGCCCGCAGGCCGGGGGCCTCTTTCCGCGAATACTCGAGCGGCAAAGCCGCGAGGATTTCGCGGGGAGAGGCCCCCGGCCTACGGGCGACTGCCTTCGAGTCACGCGCCGCCGCGAAATGATGCGACTACACGCTTGCCTGACCGCGCCGAGCAGGGGGCATGGCCATCGCCGCCGATCATTTCACGGTTCGGGATCTCGCCCAGTTCGAGGGGCGCAACGGTCGCCACGAGTTGCTCGACGGAGCGCTTCTCGTGACGCCGCTGGGCTCGAGCCGTCACCAGTCGCTCTGCCTCGCCCTCGGCGCCGCGCTGCGGGCGTACGTGTTGCGTGAGCGGATCGGCGCGGTCTTCGCCCCCGGGCGGGTGATCGTGGACGACCGCACCGCGCTCGAGACGGACGTGCTGGTGGTTCCTGGCGCCGACGCCGCCCGTCAGCCGTGGGAGTCGCACCCCGCCCCGTTGCTCGCGGTGGAAGTGCTCTCGCCGAGCACACGCTCCTTCGATCACCTGCAGAAGCGGGCCGCCTACCTGCGCCGGGGCGCGGCCGAATACTGGATTGTTGACAGCGAGAAGGGCGAGATGTTGCGCGTGCGGCCCGGCCTGGAGGACGAGGTCACGTCGTCCCAGCTCGTGTGGGCGCCCGGTGCTGACGTGCCGCCGCTCGTGCTCGCGCTCCCGGCGATGTTCGCGGAGCAGTAGGGCCTCCGGTCCCACGCGCCGGCTCGGGGGTGTCGGCCGGCGAATACTGGAGCGGCATAGATGCGCGCGTGCACAGCACGCGCGCTACAGGCCGCGAGAATTTCGCCGGACGATACCCCCGAGCCGGCGCGTAAGCGCTACCGTCCGAGCGTGTCGTACCGCCCGCGGCTCTTGTACGGGCGCGTCAGCGAGCCGAACGGCGTGGCCAGCGTGAAGTCCCCCTGCACCGTGTAGTCCACGCTCCCGCGCTGCAGCAGGATCCCCGCCGCCTGCGTCAGCTCCCGCATCGTGAAGTTCACCGGCAGCGTCACCGTGCTCGTCGCCTTGTTGTCCAGCGTCACCCGGCGCGTCACCTCGCCGGTGGCCACCTTCAGCGAATCGGCGAAGACGGTGTACGTCACCCGCCCCACGTCGATCCGGTAGTCGTTGGGGTTGTAGACGTCGAGCACGACGTCGAGCGAGCCCCCCTGCAGGCCGATCCCCCGCACCTGCACGTCCCGAAGCTCCACCACGGGGTTCTGGAAGGCCGATCGGGCCAGCCGGGCGCATCCGAGCGCCCCGAGGGGGAGAAAGGCCGCGAGAAGGGCGATACGGCGCGGGAAGGATGATCGCTGCATGGCTTTGGTGACGAGAGAAAGGACGAGCCGGCGTATTCTACACCGAACTTGACGGAAGGAGCGGTGATAGATATCTTTGGTATATATCATCCAACGAGCGACGCGGTGAAGAAGGCCAAGCTGTTCATGAACGGGCGCAGCCAGGCGGTGCGGCTCCCCAAGGAGTTCCGTTTCGCCGGCACGGAGGTGTTCATCGAGCGCCGAGGGGAGGAGATCGTCCTGCGCTCCGCCAGCGGGGCGGACCGGTGGGCGCGCTTCGCCGCCGCCGTCGGCGCGCGCCCGGACTTCCCCGCCGACCGTGACCGCTCACCCGCAGACCCGCGGAAGCCGCTCCCGTGAGCACGCTGCTACTCGACACGTCGGCGTGCATCGACCTCCTGCGTGGCGAGGCCCCGGCCCTCGCCGCCGCCCTCCCTCGGCATCGCGGGGGGCCGATTCTGGTCTCCGCCATTACGCTCGCCGAGCTGCGCGTGGGCGAGGCCAAGCGCTCACGCGGCGGCCCGTCGGTTGTGGACGACCTCCTCGCCCCGTTCGAGGTCGTCCCGTTCGACGCCGCCGCCGCGGAGGCGTATGGCGCCATTCGCGCGACGCTGGAGCGGAACGGTACGCCCATCGGGCCGCTCGACACGCTGATCGCCGCGCACGCGCTCTCGCTTGGGGCGACGGTGCTCACCGCGAACCTGCGGGAGTTTCGGCGGGTGCCGGGGCTTCGGGCATCTGCTTCGCTGTAGCAGCTTCGGGGGGCCGACCCGGCGAAATTTTCGGGTGTTCGCGCGATCGCGCCTGCGGCGCGCTCGCCGTCGATGACCCTCAAGTATTCGCCGGGACGGCCCCCCGAAGCTGCTCGCCACCGCCGCTTGCTTGCCCGGCGCGACTACGGCTGCTCTGCTTGCCCGCCGCTCCGCTTCGCGATCGCGGCCCACCACTCCAAGCGCTTGGCGATCTCTTTCTCGAAGCCGAAGGCCGTGGGCTCGTAGAAGACGCGACCGGCCACTTCATCGGGCAAGTAATCCTGGGGCGTGTATCCCTCTGGCTCCGCGTGCGCATAGCTGTACCCTGCGCCGTAGCCGAGTTCCTTCATCAGCTTGGTCGGCGCGTT
>VHBQ01000075.1 GCA_016871855.1 Gemmatimonadota bacterium | reverse complement strand
CGGACACGGTGCTCACCGCCATCGGCGAGTCGTCGGCGCTGCGCAACTTCTTCCCTGACGTGGAAGGCGGCGACTCCGGCCTGCGCGTGGATGCGCTCGGCGGAACGTCGCGCGACCTGCTCTTCGCGAGCGGCGATGTGACCGACCTCGATCGCACGGTCGCGGACGCGCTCGGGGCGGGGAAGCGGGCCGCGATCGGCATCGACCGGCACCTGCGGCACCACAAGGGCGACACGGCGGAACTCAACGCGCTGCGCTTTGCCGACGGCAACCTGAGCGCCGCACGCTGGGCGGGGCGCGACCCGGTACGCCGCACAGCGCCCGCCAACACGGTGGTGACGCCCGAACACGTGAACCTCTCGCAGTTCCGCCGCGTGCCGCGCCACGGCGAGCCGCACCTGCCGAGCGATCGCGCGGTGCAGGGTTTCGACGAGGTCAACGCGGGGCTGGGCACCGCCGAGGCGATGGACGAGGCGCAGCGCTGCTTCAACTGCGGCGTCTGCACCGAGTGCGATGTCTGCCTGATCTACTGTCCCGACGCCGCGATCTCGCGTGCGCCGGGTGGGGCGTACGTCATCGCGATGGACTACTGCAAGGGCTGCGGCCTCTGCGCCGCCGAGTGCCCGCGGGGGGCGATCACCATGTCGCAGGACCGGCCATGAAGAAAGTGATGGTGGGCAACCACGCGGTCGCCTGGGGCGCGCGCCTCGCGCGCGTCGAGGTGATCTCGGCGTACCCGATCACGCCGCAGACGCAGGTGGTGGAGAAGCTCAGCGAGATGTGCGCCGACGGGACGCTGGCCGCGCGCTTCATCAAGGTGGAGAGCGAGCATTCGGCGATGGCGGCGGTGATCGGCGCGAGCGCCACCGGCGTGCGGGCGTTCACGGCGTCGAGTTCGCACGGCTTGCTGTACATGCACGAGATGCTGCACTGGGCCGGCGGCGCCCGCCTTCCCGTCGTGCTGGCGAACATCAATCGTGCCGTGGGCGCGCCGTGGAACATCTGGACCGACCAGAACGACAGCCTCGCCCAGCGCGACACCGGGTGGGTGCAACTCTACTGCGAGCACAACCAGGAGGTCGTGGACACCACGATCATGGCGTTCAAGCTCGCCGAGTCGCTCAACGTGCCAGTGATGCTGATGCTCGACGGCTTCTATCTCTCGCATACCGCGGAGGCGGTGGATGTTCCGGACCAGGAGATGGTGGACCGTTTCCTGCCGAAGCGCGAAGCGCCGTACCGGCTGGACGTCGAGCGCCCGCACGCGTTCGGCGGGCTCGTGAAGCCGGACGCGTACATGGAGATGCGCTGGATGCAGCAGGAGGCGATGCGCGAGGTGCCCGAGACGCTCGCGGCAATCGAGACGGACTGGCAGCGGATGTTCGGGCGTTCGTACGGGGCGGTTGAATCGTACCGCACGGAGGACGCCGAACTGGTGCTGGTGACCAGCGGCACGGTGACGAGCACCGCGCGCGCGGTGGTGGATCAGCGTCGCGCGGCGGGCGAGCGCATCGGCCTGCTGAAGGTGAAGATGTTCCGTCCGTTCCCCTCGGCGCAGGTGCGCGAGGCGCTGACCGGCGTGCCGTGCGTGGCGGTGCTCGACCGCAACGTGTCACCTGGGCACGGCGGCATCTTCGCCGAGGAGCTGCGGTCGGCGCTGTACGACCTGCCGCACGCGGAGCGCCCAGAGGTCTTCGGGTTCGTGCTTGGCCTTGGCGGGCGCGACATCACTCCCGCGGTGATCGACGACGTGATCGCGCAGGCGCGGGCGGGGAAGGCGCCGACGCGCGAGGACATTTGGGTGGGGGTGAATCCGTGAGCCAGATCCGCATTGGCGACTTGATCCCGGAGAACCAGCTGGTGACGTCCGGGCACCTGGCCTGTCCCGGCTGCGCGGCGCCACTTGGGATGAAGCTCGCGCTGAACGCGCTGGGGCCGGAGACCATCGTGGTGCTCCCCGCCTGCTGCTTCACGATCATCTCCGGGCCGTGGCCGCAATCGTCGCTGCAGGTGCCGGTCTTTCACACGGCATTCGCCACGGGGCCGGCCGTCGCGTCAGGCATTCGCGCGGCGCTCGACATGCAGGGGAAGCCCGATACCAACGTGCTGGTCTGGGTCGGCGACGGCGGCACGTTCGACATCGGGCTGCAAGCGCTCTCCGGCGCGGCGGAGCGGAACGAGAACATCATCTACGTCTGCTACGACAACGAGGCGTACATGAACACCGGCATCCAGCGCTCCTCGGCGACGCCGTGGGGGGCGTGGACGACGACGACGCCGGCGCGGTTCCCCGAGGCCTCGCCCAAGAAGGACATTCTCGGCATCATGGCGGCGCACGGGATTCCGTATGCCGCGACGGCCACTCCGGCCTATCCGGTGGACTTCGTCGAAAAGGTGACCAAGGCCAAGGCGATGCGCGGGACGCGGTTCATCCACTTGCTCTCGCCGTGCCCGCCCGGGTGGAAGTGCGGCGACGATGAGGGGCTCGAACTCGCGCGGATGGCGGTGCAGAGCCGCGTCTTCCCGATGCTCGAGGTCGAGTGGGGCACGCGGTGGCGGCTGACGATGGAGCACGCTGGCGACCCGGCGGAGCCGTACCTCAAGCGGCAGGGGCGCTTCCGGCACATGACCGCGGAGCAGATGGGGCAGGTCCAGCGCGAGATCGACGCGCGGTGGGAACGGCTGCTGCGGCGGATCGAGGCGGAGGCGCCGGCGAGCGTCTGAGCGAGGGGGAACGGGGACTGCTTCACCACAGAGGCACGAAGGACACAGAGAACGGCAACTGCTTTACAGGAGGCCACGGAGGACGCGGAGAACGGCAACTTCTTGGGGGTACAGCGCGCGCCACGCAGGGATCTGCGTGGCGCGCTGTCTTTACCCCCAGTGTTTGCGGTTGTCGTTCTCCGTGTCCTCCGTGATCTCCGTGGTGAAGGCAGTCCCCGTCCCTCTGCACCCGCACGGAAGCGCCCACACCCCACCCCGCCCGACTTTGCCCTATACGGCGATGGCAACTTCCCTGTCGCCGATGCCCGGTGTTGCGAGCTAGAATTCAGGGCAGTGGACGGCGTCCGCGCCGTCGCTCGCGTGCTCTCTCGAGCCCAACTCCCAGAGGAAGCGATTCCATGACCGCCGTACCGCCGCGCGATGCGCGCTCGCTCTCGCAGTTGAAGAACCTCTCTGGCAAGGCGTATGTGGCCGCCGTGATGGAGAAGGTCGTCGCCCAGAACCCGGCTGAACCGGAGTTCCACCAGGCCGTTCGCGAGGTTGTGGACTCGCTGAGCCTGGTCCTGGACCAGCACCCTGAGTACAAGGCCGCCCATATCGTGGAGCGGATGATCGAGCCGGAGCGCGTGATTCTCTTCCGCGTGCCGTGGGTGGACGACCACGGCGAAATCCAGATCAACCGCGGCTTCCGCATCGAGATGAACAGCGCGATCGGTCCCTACAAGGGCGGGCTGCGTTTCCACCCCTCGGTGAACCTCGGCATCCTGAAGTTCCTCGCCTTCGAGCAGGTGTTCAAGAACTCGCTCACCACGCTGCCGATGGGCGGCGGCAAGGGCGGCTCGGACTTCGATCCGAAGGGGAAGAGCGACACGGAAGTGATGCACTTCTGTCAGAGCTTCATGTCGGAGCTCTTCCGGCACATCGGCGCCAACACCGACGTTCCCGCGGGCGACATCGGCGTGGGAGGTCGCGAGGTCGGCTTCCTGTTCGGGCAGTACAAGCGTCTGCGGAACGAGTTCACCGGCGTGCTGACGGGGAAGGGGCTCAACTGGGGCGGATCGCTCATCCGTCCAGAGGCCACTGGTTTCGGCACCGTGTACTTCGCGCAGGAGATGCTGGCGTCGAAGGGGACCGATTTCGCCGGCAAGCGCGTGGCGGTGTCCGGCTTCGGCAACGTCGCCTGGGGGGCGGTGCAGAAGGTCAACGACCTCGGCGGCAAGGTGGTGACCATCTCCGGGCCCGACGGCTTCATCCTCGACGAGGACGGCATCTCCGGCGAGAAGTGGGCGTACATGCTCAAGCTGCGCGCGTCGGGACAGGATGTGGCCGCCCCGTACGCCGACAAGTTCAAGGGCGCGAAGTTCTTCGCGGGCAAGCGTCCGTGGGGCGTGACGGTGGACGTCGCGCTGCCGTGCGCCACGCAGAACGAACTGGATGGCAACGACGCGGCGGAACTGGTGAAGAACGGCTGCAAGTACGTGGCCGAGGGCGCCAACATGCCGAGCACCCCGGAGGCCGTGGAGGCGTTCCAGAAGGGCGGCGTGATGTTCGCCCCCGGCAAGGCGGCCAATGCGGGCGGCGTGGCCGTGTCGGGGCTGGAGATGTCGCAGAACAGCATGCGCTACAACTGGTCGCGCGAGGAGGTGGACGCCAAGCTGCACGGCATCATGAAGTCCATCTACAAGGCGTCGAGCGAGGCCGCGGCGGCGTACGGCACGCCGGGCAACCTGGTGAACGGCGCGAACATCGCCGGCTTCCTGAAGGTCGCCAACGCGATGATGGATCAGGGCGCGGTGTGAGCGCCGACAGGCTCTAGCGGTCCGGGAGCGCGGGGTGGGCGGGAGCCACTCCGCGCTTCTACATTGACGGTGGACGGTGGACGGTGGACGGTGGACGGTGGACGGTGGTCGGTGGACGGTGGACGGTGGACGGTGGACGGTAAACCGTGGAAGGCGGAGGACGGGTGAGCGATCGAGTGCCGGCAACACGAGTGGACGAGGCCCAGCCGAGCGAGCTGTTCCAGGACCTGATGCCCTACCGCGTGCAGGACATCCTGCTCGTGTCGAGCCTGTACGATGCTTTCACCCTGCAGGAGGACGGGCGGCTCAATGAACTGGTGATGCGCGAGTTCTTCGACCTCGACACGCATCACACCCCGCACATCACGCACGTCTCGAGTGGCGCCGAGGCGATCGCGAAGGCCAAGGCCCAGCGGCAGTTCAACCTGGTCATCACCACCGTCAATCCGGGCGACATGGACGCTACGGAACTCGCCCGGCGGCTGGCCGACGCGGGACTGGACGTGCCGGTGCTGGTGCTTGCCTACGACCACCGGGAGTTCAAGGACTTCGAGTCGCGCGCCGACATGTCCGGCATCGAACGCTGCTTTATGTGGCAGGGTGACGCGCGGATCCTCCTCGCGATGGTCAACTACGTCGAGGACCAGCGCAACGTGGCCCACGATACGGCAACCACGGGTGTGCAGGTGGTGCTGCTCGTGGAAGACAGCATGCGGTACTACTCGTCGTTGCTCCCCACTATCTACACGGAGATCATCCGGCAGTCGGCGAACGCGCTGGGCGAGGGGAGCAACATCTCGCACAAGCTGGTTCGCCTCCGCGCGCGCCCAAAGATCCTGCTCTGCACGTCGTACGAGGAAGCGTGGGCGCAGTGGTCGCGCTACAAGGAGCACGTCCTCGGCATCATCACGGACATCGAGTTTCCGCGTGAGGGCACGGTGGCGCGCGACGCGGGCTTCGCGCTGGCGCGCGCGATCCGCGAGGAGGCGCCAGACGTGCCGGTGCTCATGCAGTCGGGGCGCGCCGAGTACTTCGCCCGCGCGGCGGAGGAAGGGCTGCCGTTCGTCCTCAAGGGATCACCGACGATGCTGCACGAGCTCCACGGCTTCATCGTGGAGCACTTTGCGTTCGGCGACTTCGTCTTCCGGCTCCCCGACGGCCGCGAGGTGGCACGGGCCGACGACCTGCGCGCGCTCGAGGCCCAACTGGCGACCGTGCCGGCCGAGAGCCTCGTGTACCACGGCGAGCGGAACCACTTCTCCACCTGGCTGGCCGCGCGCGCGGAGTTTGGCGTGGCGCAGCGGCTGCGCGCGCGGCGGGTCTCGGACTACGGATCGCCCGAGGAGCTGCGGACGCGCCTCATCGCCGCCATCGCCGAATATCGTGGCGACCAAGCCCAACTGCAGGTCGGGGATTTCGATCGCGAAGCGTTCGATGCCAGCGTGCCGTTCTTCGCGCGCATCGGAGGCGGGTCCATTGGCGGCAAGGCGCGCGGCCTCGCCTTCGTGCGACGGCTGGTCGGGTTGCACGGCGTCACCCGGCGCTACGAAGGCGTGCACGTGGGCGTTCCCCCGGCCGTCGTCATTGGCACCGACGTCTTCGACCGCTTTCTTGGCGAGAACGACCTGCTCGACGTGGCCATCCACGGCACGGACGATGACGAGCTGCTCCGCCGATTCCTCGCCGCGCGGCTTCCCGACGAGATCGTCGCCGACCTCGACGCCTTCCTGCGCCAGGTGAAATGGCCGCTCGTCGTGCGCTCGTCGTCGCTGCTCGAGGACTCGCAGTACCAGCCGTTCACGGGCGTGTACGACACGTTCATGCTGCCGAACCGCCATCCGGACCACGACGAGCGGCTCGCGCGCCTCGTCGAGGCGGTGAAGCGCGTGTACGCCTCGACCTTCACGCACAACGCCAAGTCCTACCTCCGGGCGACGCCGTACCGCCTGGAGGAGGAGAAGATGGCGGTGATCATCCAGAAGATCGTGGGCGCGGAGCACGGCAACCGCTTCTACCCGGATTTCTCCGGGGTGGCGCGCTCGTACAACTTCTATCCGGCGGCGCCGCTCCAAGCAGAAGACGGCGTGGCGGCGGTCGCGCTTGGACTTGGGCGCGCGGTGGTGGAGGGCGGACGTGTCCTCACGTTCTGTCCGCGCGCGCCGCGGCATATCATCCAGTTCTCCTCGGTCAGCGACATCCTCGCGAACTCCCAGCGGAGCTTCTGGGCGGTGGATTTCGGCGAAGGCGCGAGTCCGGGCACGGGAACGGGCACGGGGGAAGGACTGCGCGAGAGCCTGTTCGACCTCGACGTCGCCGAGGCGGACGGCACGCTGCGCTCGCTCGGCTCGACGTACTCGCCGGAGAACGACGTCATCTACGACGGCCTGGCGCGTCCTGGCGTGCGACTGGTGAGCTTTGCCCCCATCCTGAAGCACGGGATGTTCCCGCTGGCGCCGCTCGTGACCGAGCTGCTCGACATCGGTGCCGGCGGCATGAACCGGCCGTGCGAGATCGAGTTTGCGGTGCGCCTCGCCCAGCAACCCGGCGAGCCGCACGAGTTCGGCTTCCTCCAGCTGCGCCCACTCGTGCTCTCGCGGGAGATGCACGACATCGATCTCTCCACCGTAGAGCCAGCCACGGTGCTGTGCCGCAGCCCGCGCGTGCTCGGCGACGGGATCGTGGACCATGTGCGGCACGCGGTGGTAGTGGACTTCCATCGCTTCGAGCGCTCGAACACGCGCGAGGCGGCGCGCATCATCGCCCGATTCAACGCCCTGTTGGTGGAGCGTGGGGACCCCTATCTGCTGGTCGGCGTCGGGCGATGGGGCTCGGCCGATCCGTGGCTCGGAATCCCTGTGCGCTGGGACGAGATCTCCGGTGCGCGCGTGATCGTCGAGGCGGGCTTCCGGGATTTCCGGGTCACGCCGTCGCAGGGGAGCCATTTCTTCCAGAACCTGGTGTCGTTCCAGGTGGGGTACTTCACGACGAATCCCGAATTCGGCGACGGCTTCGTGGACTGGGATTGGCTTGCCGCGCAGCCCGCGCAGGCGGAGGAGGGGCACGTACGTCTGCTGGAGTTCGCGCGCCCGATCGTGGTGCGGATGAACGGGCGGCGGAGCGAGGGTGTGATCGTCAAGCCGTGACGGCATCGGTTAGGGCTCAAGCGGCGGAGGCGCGCGCTCGACGGCGTTTGCGTTCTGGGGCCTCGGACCGTACGATCCAATGATGGACGCGACGGCCCACGCTCCGTGGGGCGTCACGCGGTGGTGCGCACGATGAAAGCGAGGTCCTCGATGAAGTCGCGAACTGTTTGGCTTCTTGCCGCTGTGGCGTTCGCGGCGGCCTGTGGCGGCTCTGACACCGCCGCGCCGACGCAGACGGCCCCGGCGGTCTCGAGCACGGCGAACGCGGATGGTGGGACGACGGGCGGCAAGACCGGCGGCACGACCACCGCGACCGCGGCGGCGCTGACCGGCACGATCGGCAGCCTGACCGGCGCCTGCCCCGCGCTCTCGTTCAAGCTTGAGGGGCGGGTGATCACGACCGACGCGGCGACGTCCTTTGCGGACGTGAAGTGCGCAGACCTGAAGGACGGGACGCGCGTCGGCGTCAGAGGAGAGGCGCGAAGCGACGGGAGCATACTCGCCAAGATCGTGAAGCCAGTTCTTCCGCCGCCCGCGCTGCCCCCGCCACCGGTGGTGACGGAGGGGACCGTCAGCGGACTGAGCGGCGCGTGCCCGGCGATCACGTTCACGGTGGCGGGCAAGACGTTCACAACGGACGCGCAGACGCGCTTCGGCGACGGCGGGTGCGCCGCGGTGAAGAACGACGCGAAGGCCGTGGTCTACTCGCAGGCGACGCCCTCTGGCGGGGTGAAGGTGCTCGCGGTGAAGGTGATCCCGCCGCCGCCTCCGCCGCCGGTGGTGACGGAGGGGACAGTCAGCGGCCTCAGCGGCGCGTGCCCGGCGATCACGTTCACGGTGGCGGGCAAGGCCTTCACGACGGACGTGCAGACGCGCTTCGGCGACGGCGGGTGCGCCGCAGTGAAGAACAACGCGAAGGTCGTGGTCTACTCGCAGGCGACGCCCACGGGCGGGGTGAAGGTGCTCGCGGTGAAGGTGATCCCGCCCCCGCCCCCGCCGCCGGCGCTCGCTGGTGAGGTGACTGCCGTGGCCGGTGCCTGTCCCGCCATCACCATCACGGTGAACGGCAAGACCGCGGTGACGAGCGCGACGACCGTGTTCACTGGGAAGGCGTGCGGCGACGTGAAGGTTGGCGCAAAGGTGGCGATCTACGGAACGATCGCGACGGGCGCCACGTCGGTGACGGCGACTCAGGTGGTGCTTCGCTGACCCTTTCGCCGCGCCGTTGCATTGCGCACGGGGTGGCGCTGCATCAGGACCAACTTCGCCCCAGGGAGAACCCGCAGCCATGACCGACGAACTGACCCGACGCGACTTCGTGAAGATGGGCCTCGCCGGTGCCGCCGGCCTTGCCGCGGTGCCCGCGGTGGCGGCCGCCGGCACGACGCCGCTCGCGGTTCCGACGCGCCCGCTGGGACGCACGGGGCATCATCCGTTCATCTTCAGCCTCGGCGGCCAGGCCTCGCTGGAGCAGGCCGACAAGCACGACGTCTCCATCGCGATCATCAACCGCGCGATTGACCTCGGCGTGAACTACATCGACACCGCCGCCGCTTACGGACGGCCGCGGGACGCGTCGAAGCAGCGCTGGGAGCTGGACGGCATCAGCCAGACGTTCATTGGCGAGGTGATGGCCACACGCCGCAAGGAGGTCTATCTCGCGACCAAGGCGGATGACCGCACCAAGGACGGCGCCCTGCGGCAGCTCGACCAGAGCCTGCGGCTGCTCAAGACGGACCATCTCGACCTCTGGCAGATTCACAACGTCCAGAGTGACGCCCAAATCGAGCAGATCTTCGGGGCGGGCGGCGTCATCGAGGCGATGAACAGCGCCAAGGAGCAGAAGATCGTGCGCCACGTCGGCATCACGGGGCACTTCGATCCCGCCGTGCTGGCCCGCGCCCTGAACCGCTATCCCTTCGACACCATCCTCATGTCGCTGAACGCGGCGGACAAGCACCACCTGCCCTTCACGGAGGAGCTGCTCCCGCTGGCCAACCGCCTGCAGATGGGCGTCATCGGCATGAAGATCCCGGCGCGTGACCGTCTGTTCAAGGACGGCGCCGTGAACACGATGAAGGAGGCGCTGGGCTACGTGCTCACGCTGCCCGTGAGCACCGTCATCATTGGCTGCAAGACGGTGGAGCAGCTCGAGGAGAACATCGCCATCGCTAAGGCCTTCAAGCCGCTGCCCGCGGCCGAGATGGCGCGCATCGAGGCGCTCGCCGCCAACAATGTTGGCCCGAGCAACTGGTTCAAGCGGCCGCCGGTCGCCTCCGGCGCGGCTGAGGACGACCAGAACATGGAGTGATCCGGACGGTGACGAGGGTCACGCCGGCGAGGTAGGTCAGTAAGGGAATTGAAGCGATCAGGGCTTGGCGGCTGCCAGCGGCGGCCGCCGGTCCTTTGCCCGCTAAGCCTCAGTAGTGTAAGTTCTAGTAGTGAGCAAAAACACCTCACCCCCCGGAGGTTCCATGCCCCCCGTCCGCGCTCGGCTGTCCGTCGCTCTGCTGGTGTCTGCCCTGGCCTGTGGTGGTGGCGGCGGGAGCGACGCCCCGACGGCGCCTGCCGCGCCCTCGACGCCTTCGACGCCCTCGGCGCCCACGCTGCCGACCGCCCCGGCCGCCAATGAGATCATCGCCACCACGGCGAACACCTTCAATCCGGCGACGCTTACGGTGGCGCGCGGAACCGTCGTGACGTTCACGTTTCAGGCGACGACACACAACGTGATCTTCAACAATGTCACGGGCGCGCCCACGAACATCTCGTCCACATCCAGCAGTTCTGTGCAGCGCACGTTCTCGACCGCGGGGACGTTCGGCTATGACTGCACCCTGCACGCGGGGATGCGCGGGAGCGTCGTCGTGAACTGAGCTACGGCGACTCCCATCGTTTGGCGCGCGCGAGCGCTCTGTTCCAGCCGGCGGCGAGGGCCTTCCTCGCCGCCGGTCGCATCTGGGGGGTAAATCGCCGGTCCGCCTGCCACTGGCGGGCTAGTTCGGCCTGGTTCGGCCAGACGCCGACCGCCAGGCCGGCCAGAAACGCGGCGCCGAGCGCGGTGGTCTCGGACACGACCGGCCGCACGACGGGAACGCCGAGGAGGTCGGACTGCAGTTGGAGCAGGAGGTTGTTCGCGCTGGCGCCGCCGTCCACCCGCAGCTCGCGCAGGCGAACACCCGCATCGGCCTCCATGGCCTGCAGCACGTCCATCACCTGCAGCGCGATGCCTTCGAGCGCCGCGCGGGCGATGTGCGCCTTCGTGGTGCCGCGGGTCAGGCCGACCAGCACGCCCCGGGCGTACTGGTCCCAGTGCGGCGCACCAAGGCCGGCGAAGGCAGGGACCAGATAGGCGCCGTGCGCGTCGGGCACGGAGGCGGCGAGCGACTCGACCTCTGCCGCCGATGAGATGATGCCGAGGCCGTCCCTCAGCCATTGCACCACCGCGCCGGCAACGAAGATGCTCCCCTCCAGCGCGTATTCGGTGCGACCGCCGATCCGCCATGCCACCGTCGTCAGCAGCCGGCGGCGCGAGGTGACGGGCGTGGTGCCGGTGTGCATCAGCATGAAGCAGCCGGTGCCGTAGGTGTTCTTCACCATCCCTGGCCGCGTGCACACCTGCCCGAAGAGCGCGGCCTGCTGGTCGCCGGCGATGCCGCCGATGGGAATCGACCCGCCGAGCCGCGTGGTATGGCCGAACACTTCGCTGGAAGAGCGCACCTCAGGGAGCATCGCGCGCGGCACACCGAAGAGGCGCAGCAGTTCATCGTCCCAGTCGCCGGCGCGAAGGTTGAACAGCATCGTGCGCGACGCGTTGCTTGCGTCGGTGGCGTGCACCGCGCCGCCGGTGAGGTTCCACAGGAGCCACGAATCCACTGTGCCAAAGGCAAGGCGTCCCGCGCGCGCCGCGGCCCGCGCGCCGGGGACATGCTGGAGGAGCCACTGCAGCTTGGTCGCCGAGAAGTAGGCGTCCACCATCAAGCCGGTCTTCTGCCGGATGCGCCGGTCGAGGCGTCGCCGGCGCAGGGCGTCGCACATCGGCGCGGTGCGGCGGTCCTGCCAAACGATGGCGTTGTGGATGGGCCGCCCGGTCTCGCGATCCCATACGATGGTCGTTTCGCGCTGGTTCGTGATGCCAATGGCCGCAACATCACTCGGCGCGACGCCGCCCTTCTGCATTGCCTCGACGGCGACGCCGAGCTGGGTGGCCCAGATCTCCATCGGGTCGTGCTCCACCCAGCCGGGGCGAGGGAAGTGCTGGGTGAACTCCTTCTGTGCGACGGCCACGGGCGTACCCGAGCGATCGAAGAGGACCGCGCGGGAGGATGTCGTGCCTTGATCTAGGCTCAGTAGCATGGGACAGCGCGGAGACAGAGAAACAACAGAGAGACAACAGAGAGACAACAGAGAAACAACAGAGAAACAACAGTACCTCTTAGTGCTGGGGGCGGGGGCGGGGGGGACGCGCTTCGCGCTCCTCGCGCTCCTCGCGCTCTTCACGCTCGTCATCCGCCAAGTGGATGCTCAGGGGGAAGAAGACGGCGCGCTTCACGCCGGGATAGGGCGTGCCCCAGCCGCGGGCGTCGTGCCACAGGATGCGGTTCAGCCGGTCGGACGGAGCGGCGTCGGGGTCGGCGAAGTTCAT
>VHBQ01000074.1 GCA_016871855.1 Gemmatimonadota bacterium | reverse complement strand
TCGGCGGTCGCCGGCGCGCCCTGCGAACGCGCGTTGCCAGCGGTGGAGACGAGCACGAGTAGGAGGAGGAACAGGCGTCGCATGGGCGGTTCCTGGTGTGGGGAGCGTCAGTCGTTGCGAGTTGAGGCGAGCCAGCGCAGGCGAAACGCGCGCTGCGCGGGCGTGGGCGGCTGGCCGGCATCTTCGCCGGCGACGAACTCAATGCGCGGGTCTTCCGCCAGCGTCACCACGACCTGCCGCGCGCCGCCACGCCCGAGCACGACGAGCGGCACGCGGTCGCCAGGCCGGCGCGCAGCGAGGATGGAGTCCAACTGCGACGCCCGCGCAATCGGGAGCGCATCGAACTGCGCGATGCGGTCGCCCGCTTCCACGCCGGCGTCATATAGGGGCGTGCCCTGAAGCACAGGAGATGCCACGGCGACCCGCCCGCCCGCGTTCGCGTACTGCGCGCCGCCGATCCACGCGGCGCCAGGACGAGCGCGGCGTACGACCACGCCAGCCGGCGCGGCGAGCGCCGCGAAGTCGGGCAGGTCGCGGCCCGTCACGAACCGCGAGAAGAACCCGTTCGCCCACGCCGTGTCCCCCGCGATGCGGCCGAGCACGCGGCGCAGGTCGTCGAGGCGATAGGGACGAGTGGGAGCGAAGTTCACCTGCGGCCGCCCATACTCGCTCCAGAGGGCCCGCATGTAGGTGTCGAGCGAGAGCGTGTCGTGCCGCGCGCGAAGGGCGAGATCGAGTCCGAGCGCGATGGCCGCCCCCCAACTGTAGTACGACACGAAGGTGTTCGCCCGATTGTGCGGATCCACCGAGACCGCGGCGTCCACGAGCGCGGCCTGCAGGCTCATGTCCGCGGCGCTGGCCCAGCGGCGGCCGGGGGCGGCGAGCACATTGCCGGCATTATCGCCCACTGACCGGATGAACGCGCCCGGCGCTTGGAATCCGGCGCGCGCCATCAGCAGGCCGCCGTAGTACGACGTGAAGCCCTCGGCGAACCAGAGCTCCGTCGACGGATTCGCGTCGTTGAAGTCGAACGGATCCAGCGAGCGCGGGCGGAGCCGCTCCACGTTCCAGGCGTGGAAGAACTCGTGGGCAACCGTGCCGAGGAGTGCGTTGCCGCGCGCCTCGAGCGTCGAGGCCGACGTCAGTGAGGTGGAGTTGCGGTGCTCCATTCCGTCGCCGGACGCCCAAGGCAGATACGCGGCGAGGAAGGTGTAGCGTCCATAGTCAAAGACCGGCAGTTCGCCCCACACGCCCTCGGCTTCGCTCACGATGCGGCGAATGCGCACCGCGAACGAGTCGGCCTCCGCCTCGGTGCCGAGGTGGTGCAGCGCGAGGCGGATCTCCGCCGCCCGAGCGCCTTCGCCAACGGTGAACGCGCGCGCCATGAACGGGGCGAGCATCGTGGGGCTGTCCATCAGGTACTGCAGGTGCGGGGCCGTGAAGGTCAGCGAATCGTCGGTCGGGGCCAGTTGCGTGGCGATGCGCCAGCCGGGTCGCGGGCGGAAGGTCACGCGGGCCGGCCGCTGCTCGAAACCGCGGGCCCAGAGAAAGGTCGCCGGGGCGTTGAGGTGCGCGTGCTGCTCCGAGATGCCCGCGTACGTGCCATCGACGCGGTCGCCGAACAGCACGTACCGCACGCGCACCGTGCCGCCCGTGCTGGTCACGTTCCACTGATGCGGCGTGGCGCGTGCCACGGGGAGCGCGCGTCCGCGCTCGTCCTCGGCGTGCACGCCGTACACGTTCTTCGCGAACTCGTGCAGCGCGTAGCGTCCCGGCGACGTGCGGCTCATCCGCAGGGCGAGCGTTCCGGCGGGAACGCCGCGGAACTCGACGCGAACTTCCGCCTCGTGGTGCGCGGCATTCGGAAACGCGATCTCGTAGCGCACCGGCTCGGCGCGTTGGGCGAGCAGCACGCCGGGCAGCAGGAGGACGGCGGCGAAGCGAAGCATGAGTGAGGGCGGGAGGCGCGGCCCGTTGGGGAAGCCCGGACAAGATAACGCGGGCTGGGCGCGGTTGCCGCCGCGCACCCACGGTCCAGAGTGTCTAACGCATGCCAGCGCGCCTACCCACACGCGAAAGCCCACGCCGCGGCAGGCCGTTCACGCCCGACGAGTTGGTCGCCAGCGTGCGCAACGCGCTCGGCGAATGGCGATCAGTCGCCCGGGCCGATCGCCGGGCCGGCCGAATCCCGCGCTTCGCGAAGCATCGTGATGGCCGACGCGTGAATGACGACGTCGCCAAGCGCGCGCCCGTCGGCGGCGAGCGACGCCGCCTTCACGCCGACAAACCGTCCGCTGGAACTCAGGTAGTCGCTCAGCCGCTGCTGCGGCGCCAGCGGAAGGATTCCTTTGACCGTGGTGCCGCCGACGAGGACGATGTCTACGCCCCGCTCGCCCACGCCGATGGCCGACTGGCCGAGCACCAACACGTTGCCGTCGGGTGCCGAGGCAAGGACGATGTGGTCGGTCTGTACGATCAGGTGGCCGGGCGTCTCGTTGAGCTTGGGCCGGCGGGCGTGCACCATGTTCATCCATCCGCCCTTGCGGTTCGCCAGGTACTGCACGAGCGGCGCGTCATCGCCGATGTATATCTCGCCCTCCACCATGGTGGTGTCGCGCATGATGAGGTGCAGCCGCTTCGAGTCCACGGCCTTCGCGCTTCGGGTGTTGGGTCCGGTCATTCGGCGGGGCGCCTCGCAGCGCGGGATGCGGTCTGACGAATGGCGGCTGCGGAGCCGCCACCTCGGCGTCGGAGATCGGGCCGGGACGCGCCCGGCACCATTATAATGAACGATTCGCGGCGGAAGGGGGCAACGGCGGGCCCGCGCTACGGCCTGAACTTCCGGTACGCCTCCACCCGGGCCGCATCGCGCGGCGCAGGCCCCGCGGGCAGGGCCATCTCCCGTTCGATGGCGTCCATGTCGCGCGGCACCGCGGCGGAGATGCGGTCGAAGCCAGCGGCGGTCACTTCGTAGTCGTCCTCGATACGCACGCCGATGTTCGCGTACTTCGCCACCACCGGAGCAAGCTGGCGGCGCAGCGCCGCGTTGGCGGGCACATCGGGGATGATGTCCACCGTGTTGGCCCGCACGTACACCCCGGGCTCGATCGTGAAGACGCTCCCGACGGCCAGTGCGTCCTGCGAGTACACGTCGACATCGTGCACGTCGAGCCCGATGGGATGGCCGAGGCCGTGCATGTAGTACAGCCGCCACTGGGGGCAGACGCCCCCGGGTGCCGCCGAGCCGCAGGCGTAGGTGGCGTCGGCCGACTCGGTGAGACCAAGGCGGACGAGCCCCGCCTTGATGGTCGTCAGCGCCGACTCGTTGAGCGCTGAAAAGCGCACCCCGGGCCGGATCTGCCGCTCGGCGGCCGCCTGCGCGGCGAGCACGATCGCATAGATGTCGCGCTGGGCGCTCGAGAACTTGCCGTTCACCGGCACCGTGCGCGTGATGTCCGCCGAGTACCCCGCGTAGTAGGTGGCCATGTCCATGGTCACCACCTCGCCGTCGCGCATGAAGCGGTCGTCGCGGTTGTAGTGCAGCACGGTGGAGTTCGGACCGGACCCGACGATGGAGCCATACGACGGCCGGTCGCCGCCGTTGCGGCGGAAGGTGTACTCGGCGATCGCCTGGATCTCAAACTCGTTGCGCCCCGGCTCGATGGCGCGCATCGCCTCGCGGTGCGCGGCGGCGCTGATGGCCGCGGCGTCGCGGATGAGCGCGAGTTCGGCCGCCGACTTTCGTCCACGCTGCCGCAGGACGAGCGCGTTGGCATCGGTCACTGGCACGCCCCGGTGCCGCGCCTTGATGGCGTCGAGGCGCTGGTCGTGCGGCGTACGCGGGACGGGCTCGCCTGGAACGTCGGCCCCGCCACCACGGGAGAAATCGCCGACGACGTACAGCGGCCCTCCTGCGGCGAGCAATGAATCGAGCACCTGACGCAGCACACCGTGGTCGCGTCCCTCCATCCCCATCAGCGAGGCCGCCCCTTCCACGCCCAGGCGCTCGCCGGTCCAGACCTCGCGCGCCGCATCCTTGGGCGGGACGAAGATCATGGCGCGGCTAGCGCCCTCGCGGCGCACGATCACCAGCGCGGCATCCGGCTCCAGGAAGCCGGTGAGATACCGGAAGTTCTGCGACTGCCAGAACGTCTCGTGGTTCAGTGTCGGCTCCGCGGCGCCGAGGACGAGCACGACGCCATCGGTGGGGAGAGCAGCCGTCAGCGCCTCGCGGCGGGACCGGTATTCAGGCTGCAGGATCTGCGCGGGGAGGGCACTCGAGACAGCGGCGAGCAGCAGCAGGGCGCGGAGACGTGACATGGGAATCCGGTGGAGGACGTGGGAAAACTGCGCGGCGGGGGCATCAGGCGGGAGATGGCCGCGTGCGGTCCTTGGCGATAAGCTAGGGGTTCGCGGCCGGCCGGCGCTCAACAGGCGCTCGCGTCGCCGCGTTACCATCGTGACGTCGCCGCCGCGGCCGGGTGGCCGCCCCCGTTCCCCGCTTCCCCCACGACCATGCGATTCTCCCTTCGCTGCGCGCTCGCCGCCATCCTCCTGGCCGCCGCGCTTCCGATCGCCGCCGTCGCCCAGGGCCGTCTCACGACGCCGAAGCAGTTCTTCGGCCATGAGATCGGCGAGGACTACTGGCTGCCGAACTACACGCAGTTCGCCAAGTGGTGGCAAACGCTCGCGGCGCAGTCCGACCGCATGGTGCTCGACACCATCGGGTTCACGGCGGAGGGGCGCCCGCAACTCGCCTCCATCGTCTCGTCGCCGGAAAACATCCGCAACCGCGAGAAGTACCGGCAGATCGTCGAGAAGCTGAGCCGCGCCGAGGGCGTGACGGAGGCGCAGGCGAAGGCGCTGGCCAAGGAGGGCAAGGCGGTCATCTGGATTGACGGCGGCCTGCACGCCACCGAGGTCCTCGGCGCGAGCCAACTCATCGAGACGCACTGGCAGTTCGTCGCGCAGAACGACGAGGAGACGCTGCGCATCCTCAACGACGTCCTCATCGTCTTCGTCCACGCCAATCCCGACGGGATGGAGCTGGTCGCCGACTGGTACATGCGCGAGAGCGACCCGAAGAAGCGCAACATGCAGATCCCGCGCCTCTACCAGAAGTACATCGGGCACGACAACAACCGCGACTTCTACGCGAACAACCAGCCCGAAACGATCAACATGAACCGGGCGCTGTTCCAGGAATGGTACCCGCAGATCATGTACAACCATCACCAGACCGGCCCGGCCGGCACGGTGATGTTCGCCCCGCCGTTCCGCGACCCGATGAACTACAACCTGCACTCGCTGATTATGACCGGCCTCGACCAGGTCGGTTCGGCGATGCACGCGCGCTTCGTCGCCGAGAACAAGCCGGGCGTGACGATGCGCAACTCCACGCTCTACTCCACGTGGTGGAACGGCGGCCTGCGCACCGGCGCGTACTACCACAACATCGTCGGCCTGCTCACGGAGACCATCGGCAACCCGACGCCGATGCGCATCCCGTTCGTGCCGGACAAGCTGATGCGCAACGCCGACCTGCCGCTGCCGATTACGCCGCAGGAGTGGCACTTCCGGCAGTCCATCGACTACTCGGTCACCGCCAACCGCGCGGTGCTCGACTTCGCCCAGCGGTTCCGCGAGACGCTCCTGCATCGCCAGTGGCAGATGGGCGCCGAGATGATCGCCGCCGGGAGCCAGGACTCGTGGACGGTCTGGCCCAAGCGCCTGCAGGCGATGAAGGATGCGATCGTCGCCGCGGCGCCGCGTGGAACGGAGGTTAACCAGCCGATGATCCCGAACCGCGGCGGACTGGGAGGCGGCGCTGCCGATCCGAAGTTCGCAGAGCTGCTGCGCGCGCCCGACCGGCGCGATCCGCGCGGCTACATCATCCCGGCCAGCCAGGCCGACTACCCGACGGCGCTGAAGTTCATCGCCAAGCTGCAGCAGAACGCGATCATCGTGCACCGTGCCAACGCGCCGTTCACCGTGGCGGGCAAGTCGTATCCGGCCGGATCGATCGTGATCAAGACCAACCAGGCCTACCGCCCGATGGTCATCGACATGTTCGAGCCGCAGGACCACCCGAACGACTTCCGCTATCCGGGCGCGCCGCCGACGCCGCCGTATGACAACGCCGGATGGACGCTCGCAATGCTGATGGGCGTGCAGTTCGACCGCGTGCTCGACGGCTTCGACTGCCCGTGCGACCGCGTGGAGCCGGCCAACCTCGTCACCGCGCCCGCGGGTGTGGTCGCCAAGGGCGGCACCTGGAAGCTCTCACCGGTGCAGAACGACGCCTTCGCCGCGGTCGCTCGCTTCCTGAAAGCGGGCGTGGAGGTGTACCGCGGCTTCGACGGCAACTTCTACGTCGCGTCGAGCGGCAAGAGCCGCCCGGTCGCCGAGAAGGCCGCGAAGGAACTGGGCCTCACGTTCGCCGAGGGCAAGCGCCCCGCTGGCGCGCAGAAGTTGACCGCGCCGCGCATTGCGCTCTTCGACCGCTACGGCGGCCAGATGCCGTCGGGGCACACGCGCTGGCTGCTCGAGCAGTTCGGCATGCCGTACGCCGACATCTATCCGCAGGAACTCGACGCCGGGAACCTCCGCGCCAAGTACGACGTGATCGTCTTCGTGGATGGCTCCATCCCGGCCGTGGCCGGCGGTGGACGCCGCGGCGGCTTCGGCGGCATGGGGCCGGATACCAACGCGCTGCCTCCCGAATGGCGCAAGACGACCGGCAGCGTGACGGTGGACAAGACTGTCCCGCAGCTGAAGGCCTTCCTCGAGGCCGGCGGCCGCATCATCACCATCGGCTCGTCCACCTCGTTGGGCCAGCACCTCGGCCTTCCGGTTGAGAGCTTCCTCACTGAGAACGGCCGCGCGCTGACCGCCGAGAAGTTCTACGTGCCGGGCTCGATCCTGAAGGCGTCGTTCGACACCACCGCGATGGTGGCCAAGGGGATGGCGGCCAAGGCCGATGTCTTCTTCGACAACTCGCCGGTCTTCAAGCTGGGCGCCGACGCGGCATCCAAGGGCGTGAAGCGCATTGCCTGGTACGAGCAGTCACCGCTGGTCTCCGGCTGGGCCTGGGGTGAGAAGTATCTCGACGGCGGCACGGCGATCGCCGAGGCGTCGGTGGGGCAGGGGACGCTCTACCTGTTCGGTCCGGAGATCCTCTTCCGCGCGCAGCCGCACGGGACGTTCCGGCTGTTCTTCAACTCGCTGTATTCGGTGAGGCCGCCGGTGCAGTGAGAAGCGATTGAGGATTCACGACTCCGGATTTCGATTCCGGATGGCGATTGAGGATTTCGATGGGCGATTGGCGGGGGACACTCGTCCAGTCGCCCATCGGCGCGTTCGCCCCCTCCGTTGCCGATCCCTCTGCTTGGTGCTACGCTCCTGCGAGCACCCCCGGAGCCAACGGTATCGGCCCGGGCGCTAATCGGCCCGAACCCGCGCCACTGACCGTGTCCTCGTCGCCGCACTCCACCCCGGTCTCGCACCACTCCGCCCGCCGCAATTCGGCCGGCGAGGTGATCGCGCCGCTTGGCCGCATGTACCTGTGGTTTCCCACGGAGCAGGCGCTGGCGAAGGTGGTGGGGCTGCTCCGGCAGCACACGCTCGATTTCGAGTCGGCGGAAGGCGACTCGCTCATTGTCGATGTCGAATGGTCGGTGCTCCGCGACATTGTCGGGCCGCTGCGCCGCCTGCTGACGCACACCGAGGCCGACGACACGCGCGTGCTCTACAAGCCGGCCGGCGGCAAGCTCTCCATCGCGGACTTCCCCACCGTCAAGTCGTACTCGCAGTTTGCGCTGGTGAGCCAGAGCACGTGGCTGCGCGACCTGCTCGACGCGCGCCGCTACACCAGCGTCCTGCAGCCGATTGTGCACGCCGCCGACCCCTCGACGGTGTACGCCCGCGAGGCCCTGCTGCGCGGCGCCGAGCGCGACGGCAGCATCGTGTACGCGCAGTACCTCTTCGAGGTGGCGCGCGGCTGCGGCATGCTCGCCGAACTCGACCTCGCCGCGCGCGACTCGGCGATCGAGGTGATGACGCGCGCCGCGCATTCCGAGGCGCTCTTCCTCAATCTCACGCCGAGCGCCATCGACGACCCGCTGGCCGCGCTGGCGCACACGGTGGAGCAGATCGATCGCCTTGGGCTGCCGCACGAACGCGTGGTCTTCGAAGTCGTGGAGAGCGAGAACGCGCCGGACATGGTGCACCTCCGTGGCCTCCTCGCGACATACCGCGAGGCCGGCTTCCGCGTGGCGCTCGACGACGTCGGCGCCGGCTACTCGTCCCTCAACCGGCTGCACCAGCTCCGGCCCGACTTCATCAAGCTCGACATGGACTTGGTGCGCCACGTGGATCGCGGCCCGTACAAGGCGCTCGTCGCGCGCAAGACCATTGAGATCGCCACTGAGCTGGGTGTGGCGACGATCGCCGAGGGGGTCGAGACCGAAGGCGAACTCGCGTGGGCACAGAAGCACGGCGCCGCCTATGTCCAGGGGTACGCGACCGGCCGGCCCAGCGAGCCCCTGTTCGGGCAGACCTGAGCGCGCGAAACCGCCACCGGCTCGCACCCCGTAGTGTGAAGTGACCTCGACAGGAGTTCCGCCATGCTCGCCCTCCTCGCTCGCCTATTCGCCCTCCGTCCGCTGCTCGGCGCGGCCGTGCTCGGCGTGCCCGTGCTCGTGCTCATTGCCATCGGGCTCAGCGTCCTCGTGGTCGGGAAGATCCTCCTGTTCGTGGTGCTGCCGATCGCGCTGGTGATCTGGATCTACAAGCGTGTGTTGAAGCCGCACGACGACCTCGCCGCGCCGCCGGCGGAGTAGCCGCGGCATCGGTCCGCGGGCGGGGCGGCGCAGGTCACTGCGCCGCCCCGCCTGCGTCTGGAGCGGCGTCGGCCCTTGCCCGTTGGGGAGCGTGCGGCGACCTTGCCCACGCCCCATGACCATTCGCCTCCCACTCGCCTGCCTCGCGCTGTCGTGCGCCGCCATCGGCGGCGCGTATGCGTCTTCCTTCCTGCCGGGCGGGGCGCCCGTGTGGGCTGCGTGGGGGGTGGCGCTGGGGGGCGCCGGTGCGCTCGCCTCGATGATGGCGCTCGGTGCGACGCGACGCGGGCGGGTGCGCCCCATCGCGCTCGGGGTGAGCGCGCTCACGTTCGTCGTGGTCGCCGGGGCGTTCGGCGCGGCCCTGCTGCTGCCTCCGGAGGCGCCGGACGCGCCGCTGCTGCTCGGGCTTCCAGTGCGCGCGGCGCTCGTCCTGTACGGCGTGGGGATCGTGCCGCTGCTCTTCCTCCCGCTGGCGTATGCGCTGTCGTTCGATGCCGACACGCTGGACGCGGGGGATCTCGAGCGCGTGCGGCGCGCGGCGCGGGAAAGCGCCGCGGCGGCGAATCCGGCAGCGACGCCCGAGCTGCCGCGCGCGACGGAGAGCGCCCCGTGACGCACTGGCTGCTGCTGCAATCGGCAACGCCGCCGGCGATACGCCAGCCCGCCGTCATCGTCGTCGCGCTGCTGTACTTCGCCGCCGTGGCGGCGATCGGCGTGTGGGCGTCGCGCCGCACGCGCAACGCGCGCGACTTCTTCGTTGCCGGGCAGGGGATCGGCATCGTCACGCTGGCCATCGCGGCGATGGCCAGCACGCTCTCGGGCTTCGCGTTCGTCGGCGGGCCTGGCCTCGTGTACTCCGCGGGGACCGGGGCGGTCTTCATTGTGCTCTCGGCGTCAATCACGAACACGATGGGTGCTTGGGTGCTTGCGCGCCGCCTGCGCCTGCTCGGCGAGGCGCGCGGGCTGATCACGGTGCCGGACGCCATCGGCGCGCGCTACCGCTCCCCCGCGGCGCAGGGGCTGAGTGCGATCGCGATCCTCGTGGCGGTCGTCGGCTACATGGCGACCAACTTCCTCGCGCTCGGGCTCGTCATCGACGCGATGTTCGGCACGGGGCTCACGCTGGGCATCTGGATCGCGATGCTCGTCACGCTGTCGTACACCGCCGCCGGGGGCATTCTCGCCGGCGTCTACACCGATCTGTTCGAGGGCGTGGTGAAAACCGTCGCTTCCGTGACGGTCTTCTACTTCGTGCTGCAGGTTGGCGGCGGGCTCGACGGCATCTCGCGCGCAATCACCGCGGTGGACGCGGCGTTCCTCGGGCCGTGGGGGAAGATGCCGGTGCTCACCGCGCTGTCCCTCTTCTTCGTGTTTGGGCTCGGCGCGCTCGGTCAGCCGCACGTGGCCCACAAGTTCTACATGCTGCGCGACCCGCGGCAGCTGAAGTGGTACCCGCTGCTGATGAGCGCGGCCATGGGGCTCACGCTGCTGCTGTATGTGGGCGTGGGACTGGTGATGCGCGCGAAGGTCGCGTCGGGCGCCCTGCCGCCGCTGGTGCGCGCCGACGATGCGACGCCGGCGTTCGTGCTGGGCTTCACGCCGGGCGCGGTGGCCGGGCTCGTCTTCGCGGGTGTCCTCGCCGCGGGGATGAGCACCGTGAATTCCTTCATGAACATCGGCGCGGCGGCGGTGACGCACGATCTGCCGCGCGCCCTGGGCCGACGCGTCGGCGATGAACTGCGCTGGGGGCGCGCGTGGACGGTCGTGCTCTCCGTGGCGGCCGTGCTGCTGGCGCAGATGCCCGGGGCGGTGGTCGCGTTCCTCGGGATCTTCGGCTTCGGGCTCTTTGCGTCCACGCTCGTGCCGTCGCTCGCGATCGGCCTCAACTGGACCGGCGCCACCCGCGAGGGGGCCATCGCTTCCATCGCCACCGGGCTCGTGCTCACGCTCGCACTCGAGAGCCTCGCCTTCCTGAAGGTGTTCTCGCTCCCCGCGGGCGTCACGATCAGCGGGCTCTCGCTGATCCTCTCCATCCTCGTCTTCTTCGGCGTGTCGTGGCTCACGCGCGCCCGCGCGGCCGCGCAACTCGACGACGACGTGCGGGTGGTGATGGAGGTCTGAGCGCGGCGCGGTCGGCGCAACCCCGATTGCGAAAACGCCAGGCGGGATCCAGCGTAGTGCTGAGCCACGGTCACCCGCCACTTATGGAAGACGCCTTTCTGCAGGGCACGTTGGGCCGCAGCGGTCTCCGCGTGCATCGCCTCGGCCTCTCCGCCTCGTATCGACCCGGCGAGCGCGCCATCGAGCGGGCGCTCGACGAGGGGATGAACTACTGCTTCTGCTACGGGTTCGACCGGCAGATGACGCGCGTCCTGCGCCGACTCCCGGCGAGTCGCCGCGAGCAGGTCGTCATCGGCACCGGGGCGTACAACTACATCTGGTGGCGCCAGGACCTCCTCAAGACGCTCGAGCGGCGCCTCCGTCAGCTTCGCACTGATTACATCGACGTCTTTCATTTCCTCGGCGTGATGAAACCCGAGCAGATGACGCCGCGCGTGCTCGACCAGTTGGCGCGGCTGCGTGAGGATCCGCGCGTGAAGGCGGTGAGCATCTCCTGCCACGACCGGAAATACGCAGGCGCACTCGCCGCGGCCGGGGCACTCGACTGCCTCATGATCCGCTACAACGCGGCGCACCGAGGGGCAGAGTCGGAGATCTTTCCCTACCTCGCGGCGCACGACGTGGGGGTGGTGAGCTACACGGCGACGCGGTGGACATTCTTGCTGCGGCGCTCGCGGCACTGGCCCAAAGACCGGCCGATCCCGACGGCGGGGCAGGCGTACCGCTTCGTGTTGAGCAACCCGCACGTGGATGTGTGCCTCACCGCGCCGCGCTCGGAGCGGGAGTTGCTCGAGAACCTCGCCGCGGCGCGCACCGGACCGCTCGGCGAGGACGAGATGGCGTTCATGCGCTCCTACGGCGACGTGGTGCACGCACACGCCGGATGGTTCATGTAGCAGGCCTGTCCGGCCGCGGGCCGACGCGCTACTTCAGCACCGCCTTCGCGATCGTCTGCAGTTGCATGTTGGACGTCCCCTCGTAAATCGCGCCGATCTTCGCGTCGCGATAGAACTTCTCCACAGGGTAGTCCTTCGTGTAGCCCGCTCCGCCCAGCAGCTCGACGGCGAGCGAGGTCACCTGCTGGCAGACCTGCGAGGCGTAGAGCTTGGCCATCGCGCCGGTGACGGCGATGTCCATTCCCGCCTCCTTCATGCGCGTGGCGTTGTACACCATCAGTCGCGCGGCCTCAAGCTCGGTGGCCGCCTGCGCCACCTGGAACTGGATCCCCTGGAACTCGGCGAGCGCCTTGCCGAACTGCTTGCGCTCCTTGAGGTAGGCGACGGCGGCGTCGAGCGCGCCCTGCGCGTTGCCAATCATCTGCGCGCCAATGCCGATGCGCCCCTCGTTGAGCGTCTCGA
>VHBQ01000073.1 GCA_016871855.1 Gemmatimonadota bacterium | reverse complement strand
GGCGCGCTGACGATGCTCCCGCGCGTGATGGCCCAACCGAAGACGACCGGCGTCTCGATCGTCATCGCGCTGACGGCGCAGACGTTCGCGCTGGCGTGGGGCTCCGCGGCCCGCGCCGGCGGGATGTCGCCCGGCACGCTGAGCCGCGCGTACTTCGACATGTTGCGCGAAGGCGGGGCGTTTGTCGGGCGCCCGTGGGGCGAGGCGATCCAGCAGTGGATGAAAGCGTTGCCGCAGTGGGACGCCGCCCGGTGCGATCGCGCGCTGGACCTGCTGCTCAAGACCGACATGGCGTTGAAGGACACGCGGGCGAGCAGTGAAGAGCAAATCGTGGAAGGGTTGGTGTTGGCGATGTGCGTGTGAACGACAGAAGACAACAGAGAACGACAGAGAACGACAGACAAGCAACTATGCGTGTGGTGAGATTCCTATTCCTCTCCTTCTTCTGCGCTGCCACGTTGACGGCGCAGGGGACGGATGTGTTTGCGCGGGCGCGGCGGCTGGTGAACGACGGGGACGCCAAGGCGGGACGCGCGCTGGTGGATTCGGCGCTGGCCGCCGCCCCCGCCGGCTCGGCGGCCTACGCCGAAGCGCTGTACTGGCGCGGCGTCCTCGCCGAAGAGGGTGAGCAGGCGCGCACCGACCTGCTGCGCGTGGCGATCGAGTTTCCACTCTCGCCGCTGGCGGGGGATGCGCTGCTGCGGCTCGCCCAATTCGAGATGACGCGCGGCGATCGCGCCGCGGCCCAGCGCCACCTAGATCGACTGGCGCGCGAGCATCCGCAATCGCCGGTGCGCGCGGCGGGGCGCTACTGGACGGGACGCTTGCTGCTCGACGATGCCCGACCCGCGGATGCGTGTGTCGCCCTGCGCGACGCGCGGCGTCTGGCCGACCGCACGGACGTTGAGCTGATCAACCAGATCGACTTTTATGCCCGCCCGTGCGACGTCCTCGAGGCCGACGCGAAGATGCGGGCCGACTCGATCGCCGCCGACTCGGCTCGCCGCGAGGCGGAGCGCGCCGCCGCCCCCAAGGGACGGTGGTCGGTGCAGGTGGCCGCGTTCGGCAGCAAGACAGACGCGGAGGCGTTGGCGAAGCGTCTGCGCGCGCGCGGACATGACGCGCGGGTCACGCCCACCAAGCCGTGGCGCGTGCGCATCGGTCACTATGCCACGCGGGCCGCGGCGGCCGCGGCCGCAAAGGAACTCAGCACGAAATCGTCGCAAGCCATTGTGGTCGAGGCGGAGGGGCGCCGGTGAGTCGGGATCAGGCCACGCCGCTGATGCAGCAATACCGGGACATCAAGGCGCGGCATCAAAACGCCATCCTGCTGTTTCGGATGGGCGACTTCTTCGAAACGTTCTTCGAGGACGCCGAGGTGGCGTCGCGCGTGCTCGGCTTGACGCTGACCAGCCGCAACAACGGCGCCGCGGCCGAAGTGCCGCTGGCGGGCGTGCCGGCCAAGGCGGTCAACGAATACGTGCGGCGCCTGGTGCAGCAGGGGTTCCGCGTGGCGATCTGCGAGCAGGTGGAGGATCCCAAGCTCGCCAAGGGGATCGTGAAGCGTGAGGTGATCGAGACCATCACGCCCGGCGCGGCCTTCAGCGACGACCTCCTGGACAGCGCGCGCAACAACTTCCTCTGTGCGGTGCGCGCCGACGGCGCGATGCTGGGCGTTGCCGCGGCCGATCTGTCCACGGGTGAGTTCCGCCTGATGCGCGGCACCGCGGCCGATGCGGGGGCGATGTTCGGACGGCTGATGCCGCGCGAAGTCCTGATCGTCGCCGGCGATGCGGCCTCCGACCGGGCGGTGCGCGCGTTCGACGCGCTGCTCACCGAGCGGGAGGCGTGGGAGTTCGACGCCGGCATGGCCAGCGATGCGCTCGCCCAGCACTTCCGGGTGCAATCCCTGGAAGGACTGGGACTCGGCGCGGACGATGCGCTGACCATTGGCGCGGCGGGGGCGCTGCTGCGCTACCTGCGCGAACTGCAGCCGGGTGGCGTGCCGCACCTCGCGCGCCCAATCATCGAACGGCCGGGCGGGACGATGCCGCTCGACGAGATGACGCGGCGCAATCTCGAGCTGGTGGAATCGCTGCGCGGCGGCGACTCGGACGGGACGCTGCTCAGCGTGCTCGACCGCACCCAGACCCCGATGGGCGCGCGGCTGCTTCGGCAGTGGCTGCTGGCGCCATTGGTCGAACGCGCGGCCATCGACGCGCGCCTGGATGCCGTGGGCGCCTTCGTGGCCGACGCATCGGCGCGCGCGGCGTTGCGCGCGGCGCTCGACGGCGTGCGCGACGTCGAGCGGCTGGCGGGCAAGACCGCCGCCGGGCGCGCCACGCCGCGCGACGTGCGCGCGCTGGGCGACTCCTTGACCCAGTTGCCGGCGGTGCACGCGGCGCTGTGTCGCGTACCGGGCGCCGGGATGCTCGCGGATCTGGGCGCGTCGTGGGACGACGGGGCGTCCATTGCCGCGATAATCACCAGCACGCTGGTGGCGCGGCCGCCGGTGGCGATCGGCGACGGCGAGACCATCGCCCCAGGGATCGACGCGCCCCTCGACGAACTGCGCGCCCTGATGGCCGGCGGAAAAGACGCGATCGCTGACCTGCAGGCACAGGAACGGGCACGGACCGGCATTGCCTCCCTCAAGGTCGGCTACAACCGCGTGTTCGGGTACTATCTCGAGATCACGAACGCGAACAAGCACCTTGTCCCCGAGGACTACCAGCGGCGGCAGACGCTCACCGGCGCCGAGCGGTACGTGACGCCCGCGCTGAAGGAGTTTGAGGAGAAGGTGCTGCACGCCACCGAGCGCGCCGAGCAGCTCGAGCGCGAACTCTTCGAGGCGCTGCGCGCCCGCGTGGCGGCGGAGATCGGCCGGCTGCAGCGGGTGGCCGCGGCGCTGGCGCACCTCGACGTGGTCACCGCCCTCGCCGACGTCGCCGCGCGCGAGGGCTATGCGCGCCCGGACGTGAGCGACGACTTCGCGCTCGAGATCACCGCCGGCCGGCACCCGGTGGTCGAGCGGATGATGCCGCGTGACCAGTTCATCCCCAACGACGTGACGCTGACCGCCGACGCACGGATGATCATCCTCACCGGCCCAAACATGGCCGGCAAGAGCACGATCCTGCGGCAGATCGGGCTGATCGCGCTGATGGCGCAGATGGGAAGCTGGGTGCCGGCGACCCGCGCGCGGGTGGGGATCGCCGACCGGGTGTTCACGCGCGTCGGGGCCAGCGACAACCTCGTGCGCGGGCAGTCCACCTTCATGGTGGAGATGTCGGAGACGAGCGCGATCCTGCACACGGCGACGGCGCGGAGCCTCGTCCTGCTCGATGAGATCGGCCGCGGCACGTCCACCTGGGACGGGGTGAGCATCGCGTGGGCGGTGAGCGAGCACCTGCACGACCGGGTGGGGTGCAAGACGGTGTTCGCGACGCACTACCACGAGCTGACGCAGCTGGCCAACGAATTAGTAGCAGTTCGTAACTATAATGTCGCGGTGCGCGAGGCCGGCGAGGAGGTGCTGTTCCTGCACCGGCTGCAGCCGGGCGGGGCCGACCGGTCGTACGGCATCGAGGTGGGGCGGCTGGCCGGGCTGCCGGCGCCGGTGATCGCCCGCGCGCGGGCCCTCCTGCGCCTCCTCGAGGGCGAGGACCTGGCGGCGGCGCTGACCATGGAAACGGCAGGAACGGCGGAAACGGCGGAGGCGGCGATACGGCGGGGACGCCGGCGAGGGGGCGCGGCGGAGCGTGAGAAGGCCCAACTTGGATTGTTCGGCACGGAGCCGCATCCGCTCCTCAAGCACCTGGCCACGCTGGATACGAACCAGATGACACCGATGGAAGCGTTGACGAAGCTGGCGACGCTGGTGGAGGAGGCGCGGCGGGCGTGAAGAGGGACGAGGGACGAGGAACTGCAACTGCTTTACCACGGAGGGCACGGAGGACACGGAGAAGGACAACTGCAAAAGCTGGGGTGAAGACAGTGCGCCACGCTGGGACCCGAGTGGCGAGCGCAGTTCCCCCAAGAAGTTGCCGTTCTCCGTGTCCTCCGTGATCTCCGTGGTAAGAGCGGTTCCAGTTCTCCGTGATCTCCGTGGTAAGAGCCGTTGCAGTTCCGTGAAATACGCGAAAGCAATCAAAGGCAGACAACAACTACATCAAACGATGACCCAACACGAACGCCATCGCGCGCCGTACGAGAACGTCCTCGACACCATCGGCTGGACGCCGCTGATCCGCCTGACGCGCGTGACGCGCGGCATCCGCACGCCGGTGTACGGCAAGGCGGAGTTCTTCAATCCGGGCGGATCGGTGAAAGACCGCATCGGCCTGCCGATCATTGAAGCCGCCGAGCGTTCGGGCGCGCTGCAGCCAGGCGGGACGATCGTCGAGGGAACGAGCGGCAATACCGGCGTCGGGCTGGCGATCGCCGCCGCACTCAAGGGGTACCGCTGCATCTTCACGATGCCGGACAAGATGTCGCAGGAGAAGGTGCGCCTGCTCAAGGCGTTCGGCGCCGAGGTGATCATCACGCCGACGGCGGTGCCGCCGGACCATCCGGACAACTACGTGGTGATGGCGAAGCGCATCGCCAAGGAGACGCCGAACGCGGTGCTTGCCAACCAGTTCTACAACGAGGCCAATCCTGACGCGCACTTCGCCACGACGGGGCCGGAGTTGTGGGAACAGACCAACGGGCGCATCACCCACTTCGTGGGCGCGGCCGGCACGGGCGGCACGCTCACCGGCACGGGGCGCTACCTGAAGTCGAGGAACCCGAAGGTGCAGATCATTGGCGGCGATCCGCAGGGGTCCATCCTCGCCGAGACGTGGCGCAGCCAGGGACAGACGTCACCGGAGGGCGCGCCGTACAAGGTGGAAGGGATCGGGCAGGACAAGGTGCCCGGCACGCTCGACATGAGCGTGATCGACGAGTACCAGACGGTGAGCGACCGCGATTCGTTTGCGATGGCGCGCCGGCTCACCCGTGAGGAGGGGCTCTTCGTCGGCGGATCGGCCGGGCTCATCACGCACGTGGCGCTGAACGTCGCGCGGCGCGTGAACGACCCGGAGGCGCTGGTGGTGACGTTCCTGTGCGACACCGGCGAACGCTACCTGTCGAAGCTGTACAACGACGAATGGATGCGCGAGAACCAGATGCTGGACAGCGAGAAGGCGACGCTCGGCCAACTGCTCGGCGCGAAGTCGGGGAGCACGCCGATCGTCGTGAGCGTCACCGCCGGCGCGACCGTGCGGCAGGCGCTGGGGCTGATGTCCCAGCACGACGTCTCGCAGCTCCCGGTGCTCGACGGAGCGAGCTGCATCGGGTCGGTGAGCGAGAGCGTGCTGGCCTCGCGCGGCCTCGAGGACTCGAAGGTGTTGGATCGGACGGTCGGCGACGTGATGGACGCGCCGTTCCCGGTGGTGGAGGCGGGGCTTCCGGTGGATCAGGTGGTGAAGCTCGTCACCAAGAGCAATCCGGCCGTGCTGGTGCGGCAGAACGGCGGGTTCGCCGGCATCCTGACGCGCTCGGACCTGCTGCACTTCCTCATGGCACGGTGAACGATGAACATCACGGTGATGATGGGCGGCACCTCAGCCGAGCGGGATGTCTCGCTCGCGTCGGGGGTTCGCATCGTGCAGGCGCTGCGTCGCCGCGGGCATGTGACCACGCCCATGGATCCCGCCGTGGGGGTGCTGAGCGAGCAGACGTTCGAGCAGCTGACGCACGGGGTGATGCGGCGCGAGCCGCCGTCGCTGGAGCAGCTGCGTCGGCTGGAACGCACGGAACTGAGCCCGGTGCTGGTGACGCTGCCCGCCGTCCGCGCGGCGGACGTCGTCTTTATCGGCCTGCACGGCGGCTTCGGCGAGGACGGCACGATCCAGGCGATGCTGGATGCCGCGCACGTCTGCTACACGGGGAGTGGGCACTTGGCCAGCGCACTGGCCATGGACAAGGACCTGTCGAAGATCCTCTTCCGGTCGGCGGGGGTGACGACCGCGGATTGGCTGATGGCGCCGGCGAGCGCCGACCAGGTGGAGGCGGCGCTTGGCTGGCCGGTGATCGTGAAGCCGTCGAAGCAGGGATCGACCGTGGGGCTCACGAAAGTGGAGAAGGCGGAGCACCTGGAGCCGGCGGTGCGCGAGGCGTTCCAGTTCGACGACGAGGTGATGATTGAACGGTTCGTTCCCGGGCGCGAGCTGACCGTCGGCATCCTCGGGGACGAGGCGCTCCCCGTGGGGGAGATCATCCCGACGCACGAACTGTACGACTACGAGTGCAAATACACCGCGGGGATGGCGCGCGAGGAATTCCCGGCGAAACTGACCAAGTCGCAGCGGGCGGCGGCGCAGGCGCAGGCCCGGCGCGCGTTCCGGGCGCTGAAGCTCGAGGGGTACGCCCGCATTGACTTCCGGATGACGGAAGACGGTACTTTCTACTGTCTGGAGGCGAACACGCTTCCGGGGATGACCGAACTCAGCCTGATTCCGCAGGCCGCGCAGGCGGCGGGGATTTCGTTCGACGACCTGTGTGACCGCATCGTGCAGCTGGCCGTCACCGCAAGAGGAGGAAGGGGGAGATGACGACACCACGAATGCCAGCGGCCGCACTGGCTGGCGTCCCGACGGGCGTGCAGGCGCAAGGCGTCTGGGCGGGACGGCGACAGCTCTTCGTGCGCTTCGCCGGTGAGGCGGAAACGGCCACGATGTACACCTCGGCGGCGCTGCTCAAGGAAATCGACCGCCAGTTGGGTCGCACCAAGATCCATTCGGTGGCCATCGGTGGGCGGGATCCCCTCGGCAATTTGGAGTTCCTGATGGCGGCGTTCGGCGAACGGGCGCTGCCGGTTCCCTTGATGCTCGACAGCGATGGCCAGCGCCCGGAGGCGCTGGCGATGCTCGCGCCGAGCCTGGCGATGACGCAAGTGACTGTCGAGTTCGTCGGTCCGGAGGCCGGACGGTCGAGCGCGGTTGAGACGCTAGCCGCCGCCGCTGGGGCAGGATGCGCCCACGCGCTGGTGCTCTGCCCCCGCGATGACACGAGCGACTCGCAGATGCTGCGCCTCATCGAGCAGGCCCACGCGACGAGCGCGGATATGCAGGTGGTCATCCACCCCTTCCTCAGCGGGGAACCTCCGGTGCTCGATCGCCGTTGGACTACATTGCTGGAGCAGGCAATGACGCTGCATGCAGACACCCGGGTCGCGCTGCGGCTTCCCCCGCCGACCGGCCTGCGCTGACGGTCCTCCCTCATGTCCCCCACTGACACGCCGTCCATGATGTACTCGCCGCCCCGCCGCGTGGGGCCGGCGGTCGCGTGGCTGCTGGGGCTCAGCGCGGCGGTGTACTTCCTGCAGGTCACCGTGGGAAGCCCGGAGGACATGATCGCGACGCTCGGCTTCCATTCACGCGATCTTGGCAGCCTCGGCCGTGCGTGGTGGACCGTCGGCACCCACATGTTCGTGCACGGGGGCTTCTGGCACCTCGTGATCTCGCTGTACACGCTCTGGATGTTCGGTCCGCGCGTTGAGGCGACGTGGTCGCCGGGGGAGTTCGCGCGGTTCTATCTCTTCTGCGGACTCGGCGGATGGTTCGCGCACCTGCTGGTAGGTGGTGCGCCGGTGCTGATCGGCGCCTCGGCCGCCGTGATCGGCGTGGCCTTCGCGTACGCCGCCTTGTGGCCGCGCGACACCATCCATCTCTTCGGCCTGGTGCCCATGTCGGTGCGATGGCTGATTGTGCTCGTCGTGCTGATGAACCTGCTGGGCAGCATCGCGACCCTCCCCGGGCACGGCGTGGCGCATTTGGCGCAACTGGGCGGGTTGGCGGCGGCAGCGGTGTATCTCCGCACGTCGGCGCACGTGAGCCTGGCCGGGGTGCGGCGGCATGTGGCGCCGGTGCCTGATGAACCCGAGGAGGACCTGCCGCACGCCGTGCCGAAGTCGCATCGCCAGCCGCGGGAGCCCGATGCCGACGACGCCGTAGCGCGCTCCAAGGCCATGACGGCACGGCAGCGCGCGGTCGCCGGCGAGTCGCAACCCCCCGCTCCCGTCGAGAGTGAAGCGATTCGCCTGAATCGCGTGCTCGACAAGATCTCCTCCACGGGGCTCGAGAGCCTCACGGCGGAGGAACGCCAGCTGCTCGACGACGCGTCGAAGCGGCGCCGCCAGGACTGACATGCCACGCCCTGACCTGCTGGAAACCTTCGAAAATCCGTATCCCGGGCGCGACTACGAGATCCACATGACGTGCAACGAGTTCACGTCACTGTGCCCGCTGGGCGGCGTGGAGTCCGATGCCGCCGAGCTGGAGTTGCTCAAGGGCGGCGCGCCGGATTTCGGGACGATCCACATCACGTACACGCCAGCCAAGACCTGCCTCGAGCTGAAGAGCCTGAAGCTCTACCTGTGGAGCTTTCGCAATGACGGGATCTTCTACGAGCGCGCCGTCAACCGGATCCTCGACGACCTGAGCGCGGCCTGCCAGCCAGCGGCGATGACCGTGGTCGGCGACTTCAACATCCGCGGCGGCGTCAAGTCGGTGATCACGGCGCGCTATCGCGCCAAAGCCTAGACCGCGAGAACACCCCTTCCGCGTCCGACGCGGCACGCGCATGCGCGCATGCGCGCGTGCGCGCGTGCGCGTCGCGGGCGTCTACCGTTGCGGCTTGGGCGCGGGCATGGCGACCGAACCACGGCGGCCGGGATTCCATCGCGGAAACGTGCCGAGGATGCGCAGCGAGCGCGCCGCCGCGCGCATCTCGGCGAGCACCCGGTCAACCACCGGATCACCGGCCAGATGGTCGAAATCGAGGAAGAAGAGATAGCTCCACGGTTCACCCGTGGGGCGCGACTCGAGGCGCCGGATGTCGATGCCATGGTGGGCCAACGGCTCCATCACGCGCAGCAGCGCCCCGGGCACATCCGCATGCGTGATGATGACGCTGGTGCGGGCGGGCGTTCCCGCCGGTGGATACTCCGGCGCGCAGGACACGACGAGAAAGCGCGTCTGGTTGTCCGCGCGGTCCTCGATGTCAGGCATCAGCACGTGCAGCCGGTACCGCTGGGCGGCGTTGCGGCTCGCCACCGCGGCAATCTGCGGATCGGCCACGTTCGAGACATCGAGCGCCGCGCCGCTGGTGTCGTACACCGCGTGCACCTCGAGGTGCGGATGCCTGGCGAAGAAGTTGCCGCACTGCGCGAGGGCCACGGGATGGCTGAATACCATCTTGACGTCCTCGAAGCGCGCGTTCGGCGGGCCCAGCAGGCAGTGGTGCACGGCCACCACGGTCTCCCCGGTGACGAAGAGCGCGGGGGCGTTCGTGATGACATCGTGCGCGGCGGGGATGCCGCCGACGATGGTGTTCTCGATGGGGATCACGCCGCGGTCGGCGCCCCCGGCGAGCACCGTCGCGACCACGTCACTGAAATCCCGGTGCGGCAACGGCTCGGCCTCGCCAAGCCAAAGCTGATGGATGGCCTCCTCCGAGAAGGCCCCCAATTCGCCCTGAAAGGCAACGCGAAGCGGCGCAGCGCCCATATCAGCGAGCGACCTGCAGTACGTCGAGCGTCGTGATGGCGCCCAGCTTGAGCGCCTCGATGCCCGGGCGGATCTTGGCGACATCGCCAACGACCACGAGCGTGGCCGTTTCCGCCGGCAGGTACTGACGTGCCACCCGCTGCACGTCGGCGGCCGTGACCTGATTCACCTTGGCGACGAAATCACCGAGCCAAGCGAGGGGAAGGCTGAAGGTGCCGAGGTCCACCAGCTGCGCGGCGATCTGGCCGATGGTCTCGAAGCGCTGCGGAACGCCCAGGGCCACGTATGCCTTGGCGCGCTCGAGCTCGACGGCGTCCACGGGGAGGTCGCGCAGCATCTTCACTTCCTTGAAGATCTCGACGAGGGAGCTGTCGGTGACGTTGGTGCGCACGCCGCTGGAGATGGCAAACGGTCCCGCGAGCGGCGCCCAGGCGAACCGCGAGGTGATGCCGTAGGTGTAGCCCTTGGTCTCGCGCAGGTTGGACATCAGGCGCGACGAAAACGACCCGCCGAGGATGGTGTTCATCACCATCAGCGCGGGATAGTCGGGCGAAAGCCGCTCCGCGCCCGGCGCGCCCAGGTAGATGACAGACTGGGCCGCGTTCGGTTTGTCGACGAGGTAGATCTTCACCGCGCTGTTGGCGACCGGCTTGGCGGTGACGGCGGCCATGGTGCGGGCCGATGTGCCGCGGGTCCACGCCTCGAAGCGGCGGGCGAGGAGCGCGCGCATCTCGGGCAGCGCGACGTCGCCGACGACGACGAACTTGGCGCGCTCGGGCACGAACGTCTGCTCGTAGAAGGCGCGCACCGTGGCGGAGTCGAGCGCCGCGGTGGTCGCCGAGTCGCCGTCGGTCGGCTGATGGTACGGGTGGCCGGCGGGGAAGACGATCTGGCTGAAGGCGAGACTGGCGAGGACGTTGGGGTTGTCGCGCCGCTGGAGGATGCTGGCGAGACGCAGGTCGCGCTGGCGCCGGATATCGGCCGCGCGGAACGTCGGACGCAAGACCACATCACCCAGGAGATCGAGCGCCTCACCGAGGGTCCGCTTGGGGACGTTCAGCGAGATGGTGAAGGCGTCGGTGCCGGCATTGGCAAAGAGCTGGGCGCCGAGGAACGCCAGTTCGCCCTGCAGGGCGTTGGCGTCGCGGGTGCCGGCGCCCTCGGTCAGCATTCGCGTGGTGAACGAGGCCAGTCCCGGTTGCCGGGCATCCAGCTTGGTGCCACCGGCAATTACCAGCGTGATCTGCACGAGCGGCAGTTCCCGTTGCTGCACCAGCTGCAGGGTCACGCCGTTGGGGAGCGAGGCGCGCTCGAGCGCAGGGAGCTTGAGCGCTGGTGGTTTCTCCAGCGCGGGCGGCTGCGTGCGGTCAACGGCCTGCGCGAACGCGAGGGTTGGCGCGAGCGCGAGTAGGAGACGAAGGGTTTTCATTGAATCACCACCTTCTTGGCAGCGAGCTCGAGCTTGCCCTGTGGGACGACGGACGCCATCACGCGGCTCGTGCGGAGATATCGCCGCACGACGCGTTGCACGTCGGCCGCGGTGACGGCCTTGTATCGGTCAAGGTCGGCCTGGAAGGAATCGGGGGTGCCGGTCTGGTAGTAGTAGGCGTTCAGGCGATCAGCCTTGCCGCTGACCTGCTGGATTCCACGCAGGAATGACGCTTCGGTGGCGTTCTTGGCCTCTTCGATCTCGCGGGGCGTCGGCCCCTCGGCGGCCAACCTGGCCAGTTCCGCGTCGATGACGGCGCGCAGAGTGTCGAGCCCCTTACCAGGGCGCGCGGTGGTCACGATGGAGAAGTCGCCGTCGAGGCGCTTGCCGTCCTGATATGCCGATGCGCTGGTAGCGAGTTCGCCGCTGTAGACGAGCGCCTGCGTGAGCCGGCTGGTGCGCGATCCGGTGAGCACGTACGCGGCGATCTCAAGCGCGGCGTCATCGCCGTGCCACCCCTTGACCGTGTGCCAGTTGAGGAAGAGGCGCGGCAGTTGCACGCGATCCTCGAGCACGATGGCCGTGTCCGCTGGGGTAAAGGACGCCGGCGCCGGTCGCTCGATGGCTGGACCGCGGGGGATCTCGCTGAAGTACTTCCGCACGAGCGCGCGGACGTCGTCGGGCTTGACGTCACCGGCCACGACGATCGTGGCGTTGTTGGGGGCGTAATAGCGGCGGAAGAACTCCTTCACGTCCTCGAGTGAGGCGGCGGAGAGGTCGGCCATGCTACCGATGACCGGCCACGAGTACGGATGCCCGGCAGGATACATCAGCTTGGGCAGGTGGTCGTACACCATACCGTACGGCTGATTCTCGTAGCTCTGCCGCCGCTCGTTCTTCACGACGTCGCGCTGGAGATCCACCTTGGCGGCGTCCATGGGCGGAAGCAGCCAGCCCATGCGGTCGGCTTCGAGCCACAACATCAGGGGAAGCGCCGAGCTGGGCCCTTCCTCGTAGTAGTTGGTGCGGTCCTCGGTGGTGGATCCGTTGTTGTTGGCGCCGGCCGCCTCGAGCAGGCGGTCGAACTGCGGGTACGGCGCGTTCTGCGAGCCCATGAACATCAGGTGCTCGAACAGGTGCGCGAACCCGGTACGGCCCGGCTTCTCGTCGCCCGACCCGACGTGGAACCAGACGTTCGTGGTGACGATCGGGACGGAGTGATCCTCGTGGATAATGAGGGTCAGCCCGTTGGGGAGGGTGTCCACCGTGACGGGGACACGCAGGGGGGTGCCCTGGGCGGCGGCAAGGGCCGGTGCCAGCGTCAGGGCGAGGGATGCTAGGAAGAGGCGCATGCTTTGAAGATACGATGGCGGGGTGCAGGGTGCAGACTGGGGGGCAGGGGAACGGGCACGGTGGGGTGCAGGGGAACGGGCACGGTGGGGGGCAGGGGAACGGGCACGGTGGGGGGCAGGGGGTAAGGAGGGGTGGTGTCCGAAGTGCATTTCCCCCTTGGCCCAAGGCTTTGGGGCGACTACAATTACGGACTGCGGCCAGGTAGCTCAGTTGGTAGAGCAGCAGACTGAAAATCTGCGTGTCGGCAGTTCGATTCTGCCCCTGGCCATACCGGCAGAAAAACAACAGAGAAACAACAGAGAAACAACAGAGAGACAACAGACGCCCGGGCCGGGATGGTCCGGGCGTCTGCT
>VHBQ01000072.1 GCA_016871855.1 Gemmatimonadota bacterium | reverse complement strand
CCGCGGCGGTCTGCGCGCGCTCCTCGCGCCGCATGGAGGCGGCGAGCGCCTCCTCGAGCGTGAGCGGCCGCAGTTCCGGCAGCGACGTCTCGTCGAGCGCCGGCACCGGCGTCGCCGGATCACGGTCGAGCAGGACGTTCAACTGGCCGAGCGCCGCATCACGCAGCCGCGCCGCCTCGGCGCGCTGCTGCTGCACCTCGGCCGCTGTCGCCCGCGCGCGATACACCGCGTCGCCCGTCGCCGTCCCCGCGCCCACCAGGCGCTCGGCGACGCGCTGGTTCTCAGCGACGACCTTCATGGCCGCATCGTAGATGTCCACGGCGCGCGCCGCGCGCGCGAAGTTCAGATAGGCGATCCGGGCGTCGGCGTCGAGCCGCCGCTTCGCCACGTCCAACTCTGCCCCGCGCAGGTCACGGATCGCACGAGCCGCGGCGAGATTGGCGAACAGCGCGCCGTTGAAGAGCGGGAGAACGCTGCGGAGCTTCGTCTCCTGCTTGAACGGCAGCGTCTGACGGATGTCGGTGGGGAAGCGCGGCTGGCCGATCACTTGATTGAGCGCCGCATACGCCGGGTTGATGACGTCGCCCAGGTCGAGCGCGCCGTTCATCTCCGAATAACGCGCGTCCACGGCGAGCGTGGGGAGGAACATCCCCGCGGCCTGGCGGACGCCGAGTTGTCCCTGCGACGCCGCCTCGCGGGCCTGATGAAGAGCGAGGTTGCGGGTGATGGCTAGGTGGGCGATGGAGTCGAGCATGCCTTGCGCCTGGAGCGGGGCGCCCAGAAGCACCTGCGCCGAGAGGGTAGCGGCGACTACCGCCGCGATCGAACGCACGGTCATGACTGAACCTCCGCCTGCGGGGCGCGCAGCAAGCCGCGAAGAACGACGTCGGTCATCAGGCGGGCCGTCTCGTCCGGGTCCCGCAGCTCCAGCCAGGGATGGCCCTTGCTCGGCAGGTTGACGTGGATCGCCGCGAGGCCGTGCACCGACGACCAGACCGCTTGGGCGACCATCTCGGCGTCGGTGAGCTCCGGCCGGAAGAGCCCGCGGTCGATCGCCTCCTTGATGTTCGCGAGCAGAAACGCGTAACCGTCTTCAGTCGGATCAATGGTTATTTTGTCCGGACCCGGAATGGGCCGCTCGATCAGAAACATGAACCGGAACTGCTGCGGATGGGTGATGGCGAACTTCACGTAGTTCTGCCCCATCAATCGCAACTTTGTGATCGGATCGTCGATCGCCTCCATCCCGCGGAGCGCATCGTTCAGCGCACGGAAGTCGTTGAAACACAGCTCGTTGAGCAGTGCGTCCTTGTCCTGGAAATGGTGGTAGATCGCGGTGGCGGTGTAACCGATCGAGTCAGCGATCCGGCGCATCGAGGTTTGTGCATAACCCTCATGCGCGAAGAGCTCGCGCGCTGCTTCGAGGATCCGCCGGCGGGTTTCCGCCTTGTCGCGCTCTCGGCGGGCCTTAGATGGGGTGCTCTGGTCGTGTTCTAACATGGTTTGACAATCTAACAGCGTTACATAACACTGTCAAGTGGAAGTGGGGGAGGTGGGAGCCCCTCCGGCGCGAAATTCTCGCGTGAACGGGCGCGCTGCGCGCGCCGTCTATGGCGCTCCAGTATTCGCGCCGGAGGAGCTCCCACCTCCGCAGGTGCAGGGCGGCGGCGGGCCACGCCTCGCCTCGACGCTCCTGCGTGATTCGGATTCCCCACGCGTGGAATCGGTGACGCGTTCCAGGCGGCCCGCGCTAGCTTGACGCCGCAGCCTCAGGCGGCGAAGGTAATACCGTATTACCTACCGAGAGGCGGAGCGTGGAGTCGTCGCGATTGACCAGCAAATACCAGGCAACCATTCCCAAGCGTGTTCGCGAGCAGCTCGCGTTGGGCGCGGGCGACCGTGTCAGCTTCCGCATCGTGCGCGGACGCGTCGTGCTGGAGAAGACGCCGGCGCACGATCCGTCGTACCTCGAGGCGATGGAGCGCGTACTTCGCCCTGAGTGGGGCTCTGCCACCGACGATGACGCATACGCCGACCTATGAAGCGGGCGACGTCGTGACGGTCCCGTTTCCGTTCACCGACCGTCACCACGCCAAGCGCCGTCCGGCCGTCGTTCTCTCTGCGGCGCGCTTGTCGGCGCATGCCAGACAGTACGTCTTGGCGATGGTAACGAGCGCCGAGCACGAGCGTTGGCCCTTCGATGTTCGAATTACTGACAGCCGAGCGGCGGGCCTAAGTCATTCGTCCATCGTGCGTTGGAAGCTCTTCTCGCTCGATGCGTCGCTCGTGATTCGGCGCATCGGCGGCCTCTCGATACGCGATCGTCGGCAGCTCAGGCATCGAATGGCCCAGGCGCTGCTCCCCAGCCAAGCCTCGCCCGGAAACGCCCCGCCCGGGTAGCTTTCAGGCAGGTCAAGAACTCGGAGTCGGCATGTTCTCGCTCAAAGGCAAGCGCGCCCTCGTCACCGGCGGCTCCCGCGGCATTGGCGCCGCGATCGCCAAGATCCTGGCTGAAGCCGGCGCGGACGTCTGCATCGGATATCGCAAGCGCACCAAGGACGCGAAGGCGGTCGTTGCCCAGTGCAAGGCCTTCGGCGTGAAGGCCGCCGCCTTCGCCAGCGACATCGGTACCACGGTGGGCGCCGAGCGACTCGTGGTGCACACCGTGAAGGAGCTGGGTGGGCTCGACATTTTTGTCGGCAACGCCGGCATCTGGCCTGTGGAGGACATCCCGGCCGCGGACCTTCCGGACGATCGCTGGCGCCGGACGATGCGCGAGAACGTGGACTCGATGTTCTACACCACGCGCGCCGCGCTCAAGGTGATGGATCCCAACGGACGCGTGGTGCTCATCGCCAGCACCGCCGGGCAGCGCGGCGAGGCGATGCACAGCGACTACGGCGCGTCGAAGGGGGCGATGATCGCGTTTGTGAAGAGCATCGCCATCGAGGTGGCCAAGCAGGGCATCACCGTCAACGCGGTCGCGCCGGGGTGGGTGGACACGGAGATGTGCGACGTGCCGTACGCGGACGGCGGCAGGGAGCGCATCGCGGGGACGATCCCGGTGGGGCGCGTGGCGTCGCCGGAGGACGTGGCGTATCCGACGGTCTTCCTCTGCACCGATGAAGCCCGCCACATCACGGGCGAGATCGTGAACGTGAACGGCGGGTCGGTGCTGTGCGGGTGACGGCGGGATAGGACGCGCGTCGCGAGCAGGGGACTCGCCCCGACGAAATTCTCGCGGGACGCGTCTGAGAACGGGCTGAGGTCGTGACGCTCGAGTATTCGTCGGGACGAGCCCCCTGCTCGCGCCGCCCCTTGCTCTACTCGCCAGTCACGAGGGCCGCAGCCGCACGCGATCGCCCCTCGCCGTCACCAAAGCCAGCAGCGGCGCAGGCGGTGACTCCTCTCGACGAATACTCGCGCGTCACGACCTAAGCCTCACCTCAGACGCGTCCCGCGCGAATTTCGTCGAGAGGTGTCGCCGCCTGCGCCGCTCAGCGCGCGTGCGGCAATCACGATATCGTATAGCATGCGCATTCTCGTGATCGGCGGCGGCCTCGTCGGACTCGGCGCCGCGCGCGCCCTCCGCGCCCGCTTCCCCCGCGCCGCGCTCACGCTCGTGGACAAGGAACCCGCCTTCGGCGCGCACCAGAGCACGCACAACAGCGGCGTCCTCCACAGCGGCCTCTACTACAAGCCCGGCTCCGCTCGCGCCCGCCTCGTGCGCCGCGGGCTCGCCCAGATCACTGAGTACTGCGCGGCCAAGGGGATCGTCCACGACATCTGCGGCAAGCTCGTTGTCGCCGCCACGGAAGACGAGATCCCGCGCCTCCAGGCGCTCTTCGAGCGTGGCCAGCAGAATGGGCTCAAGGGACTGCGCTGGCTCTCCGCCGCCGAGGCGCGCGAGATCGAGCCGCACGTGCGCGTGGTCGCCGCGGTGCACGTCCCCGAGGAAGGGATCGTCGATTACCGCGGCGTCGTCGATGCGCTGGCGGCCGATCTACGCGCCGACGGCGCCGAACTGATGGCAAGCGCGCCTGCGACGCGGATTATCCGCGACGGGGCAGGGTGGCGCGTCTTCATCGGCGGTGCTGCGGAGCGCGAACTCTCCGCCGACTTCATCGTCACCTGCGGCGGCCTGCACAGCGATCGCCTCGCGACGCTGGCTGGCGAGCGGCCGGCGACGCGCATCGTCGGGTTCCGCGGCGAATACTTCGTGATCAAGCCGGAGCGGGAGCACCTGGTGAAGGGGCTCATCTATCCGGTCCCCGATCCGCAGTTCCCCTTCCTCGGCGTCCACTTCACGCGCCTCGCGCGGGGCGGGGTGGAGTGCGGCCCCAACGCCGTGCTCGCGCTCGACCGCGAGGGGTATCGCCGCTGGGCCTTCAACGCGCGCGACGCCGCGTCGGCGCTGGCCTTCCCGGGACTCTGGCGCTTCGTCTCGCGCTACGTCCGCACCACGGTTTACGAGCTGAAGCGTTCGCTGAGCAAGGAGGTGTTCGTGCAGTCGCTGCAGCGGCTGGTCCCCGACATCACCGCCGATGACATCGCCCCAGGCCCGGTGGGCGTGCGCGCGCAGGCGATGCGCCCCGACGGGTCGCTGGTGGACGACTTCGACTTCCTCGAGCGCCCCGGCGCCCTGCACGTGCTCAATGCGCCGAGTCCGGCGGCGACCGCCTGTTTGGCGATTGGCGAGGAGATCGCGGCGCGAGTGGTGGTGTAGGGCGCTGACGAGCGCGCCGACGCAGAGCGCGCGCGACGACCAACGCGTCGCCGCGCGCCTAGTCGCCGACGATCTCGAAGAGTCCTTCCACCACCTGCGCCAGCTCCTCGGCGCTCGCCCGCCCGATGCGCCGCCCCACGCGCTCGCTCGCCAGGGTGCGCACCTGGCTGATCTTCACCCACGATGCCTTGGGCAGGGCGCGGTCGCCGAGCGCGAGTGTCAGCGGAAAGCCAGCACGCGGCTCCTGACTGGTCAGCGCGACCGCGATGACCGTACCCGATCGCTCGTTGAAGACGTCGTGCGAGAGCACGAGCACCGGCCGCCGCCCGGCTTGCTCGCGGCCGCGCGTGGGCTCGAGGTCGGCCCAGCGCACGTCACCTCTCAGTATGCGGGCCATGACCGGGCGTCCTCAGCGAGACCCTCGTTGGCCAGCGCCGCCTCGTGACGCGCATCAAGCCGCGCGCATTCCCGCGCCAGCCGCGTCCGCTGCAACTTGGCGAGCTTCTCGGCGAGCGCCTCCTCAATGGCCTGGCTGCGATTGGAAAAGCGGCGCGCGCGCACCAGCGCGTTGAGCTGCGCCACCAACCCCGCGTCGAGCGACACCGCGACTTTTGTCTTTGGCACGGACACCTCCAGTGGTATGACCATATGTCATACCTCCGGAACTGGCAACTGACCAGTGCGATTCGGATGCGGCATCGGACCTCCAGAGCAAGCGAGCGGATTGCTCGCCAGTCTGCGCCCTCGTCACGCCAAGTACGTCACCATTCCACCGCACTCTCCATCCGAGTATCGCGTTTCGTGCGAGAATTGCGGTACTTTCCGAAGGAGTAGCGGCCCCCCCCCTCGTCCCTCGTCCCACATCCCACCCCTCGTCCCCCCGCCTCTACCCCCTCCCCGTTCCGTCCTCCGTCCCATGTCCCTTCTCACTCCCCCCAGCGAAGTCCAAGAAATCGCCTCGCGTCTGCGGAAGGCGGGTTTCGAAGCCTGGTGCGTCGGCGGCGCCGTCCGCGACGCGCTCTTGGGGCACGCGCATCTGGACTGGGACCTGGCGACGAGCGCGACGCCGCAGGAGGTGATGAAGACGTTTCGCCGCACGGTCCCCGTGGGGCTCGCGTTCGGCACGGTGGGGGTGCTCGACAAGAACGGGCGCCTGCACGAAGTCACCACCTTCCGGCACGACGTGAAGACCGATGGGCGCCACGCGGTGGTCGAGTTCGGTGCGTCGCTCGACGAAGACCTCGCGCGCCGCGACTTCACCATCAACGCCATCGCCTACAACCCGCACACGGGCGAACTCGCCGATCCGTTTGGCGGGCGAAAGGACCTGCGCGCGGGCTTCGTGCGTTGCGTCGGCGACGCCGAGGAGCGGATGCGCGAGGATCGCCTGCGCGCGCTCCGCGCCCTGCGCTTCGCCGCGCGCTTCGGCTTCACCATCCACCCGCTCACCTGGAAGGCCATCGTCAGCTCCGCGCCGCACCTCACTCGGCTCAGCGCCGAGCGCGTGAAGCAGGAGATCGAGAAGACGATGGAGCAGGTGGCGCGCCCAAGCGCGGCCTTCGGGAAGTGGCGCGAGTCGGGGGCGATGCGCGTGCTCGTTCCGTCGCTCGACGCCGCGCCGGCCGAGCGCTTCGCCGCGCTCGATCATCTGCCGCTTCCTGCGGGCAAGCGCGCCGGCGAGCGCAAGCTCCTGCGTATCGCAATGCTCTTCTTCGGCGACGATCGTCGCGCCGCCGAGCAGGCGCTGCGCGCGCTGCGCTTCTCGAATCATGACATCACGTGGACCGCGCGGCTCGCGGACGCGCGCGCGCGACTCGGCGCGCAGGTGGACGCCGCGATGGCACGCGCGGGTGGGCCGACCGATGCCGAGCTGCGGCGATGGGCGGCCGAGGTGGGGCGGACGGCCGCGGGGCCGTGGTGGAGGCTGAACTGCGCGCTCTGGAGTGCACGGGAACGGGCACAGTGGGGTGCACGGGAGCAGGGGCGAGTTTATCGTCGGCTCGTTCGCATCGCATACCGCGATCCCATCGAGATCGGTGATCTTGCCGTGGACGGCGAGGATCTCGTGGCCGCGGGGGTGCCGAAGGGGCCTGAGCTTGGCGCGACACTCAAGCGGCTGCTTGATGTCGTCATCGAAGATCCCGCACGCAACGTGCGCGAGGCGCTGCTCGAGGCCGCGCGAACGGCGAAGTGACGAGACCGCCGAACGCGTCTTAGCCGTCGACGATGCGCGGCAGAACCCCGGCGGGCCGGCCAAAGTGCGGGACGATCGTCGAGGCGCGTGGCCCACTTGGATCGGGCATCACAAAGCGCTCGGCGACGGTGTTCCAGTAGAGACACCCGATTTCCTCGGGCGGATTCGTGCGCGCGAACGCGTCCGCGCTCGTGAGCGCGTCGAGCCACTGCCGCTTCGCGTTAGCGACGTCGAATGGCATGGCGAGGTCGAGGCGCGAGAAGTCCTCGACGTGGAAGCGCCCTCGACGCTTGAGCAGCTCGAGCAACGACCGGGGAGTGAACCCCGGGTCCTTGCCCACTGCGGCCCAGACGACCGCTCCGAGCGGGAGAATCCGAGCGTGAATGAAGAGGATGTCGACGAAGTCGCGCGCCTCGTCTCGGCCGGCGAGCGCCAGCGCCTTGTTGACGGCCAGGTCCACGTCGTGCAAGACGAGACCGCCTTGCGGGTCACGCTGCAACGGCATGAACCTCCACGCCGAGTCGTGCGCCCAATCCACGCGCGTCTGTTCGTCGCCGCGTGACACGAGCGCCCGCAGGAACCCGGGCTGGCTGATCTCGAGCGAGCACGCGTAGCCGAGGGCGCCGAGTCGCTCGCGATCGGTGGCGAAGGCGCGGGCGACCCGCTCGAAGGAGTCGCTGAAGAACTCGAAATCGTTGCTGTACCGCGCCGAAGCCGGCGCGAAATGCAACGCGGCCCCGCCGGCGAGATAGCGATCGTCGTTGGGTGGCGATGCGAGGTCGGCCAGCAGGCGCGACTGATACGCGGTTAGCGGCATAGCCGCGCTCCCACGAGCCATGCGTCGCGGTTGCCGTGCTTCTGCAGTTGGTCTGCCACCCAGGCGACATCGGCGCGGCCGATGGTCAGGTCGCGACGGAAGGACCAGAAGCACTGCGCGTGAAACCGGCGAAAGGCCCGACGGGCCTCCCGTACGCGCACCATTGCGCGCGCGGTGTCGGCGTCCAGTTGACGCCGACTCTTCAGTCCTCCGCGACGACCGATGGTGGCGAGGTACTTCTTGACCGTTCGCATACGAAACGTATCCTGCTTATGATGTAAAGCAAAATATCACAACGGAATAACACTGTCAATATGCGCATGGTCGCGGAGGGTGGTGCAGGCGGAGGCCGAGTACTGGCGACAGGCACTTGCGAGTACGGTACATTAATGGTACTTTTAAAAGACCTCAGCAGGGGCCAGACTCCAATGCTCGTCATAAAGCAGCCAGGCGCGGCGGTCGTCACGACCACCGAAGCCAAGCGCGATCTCCCCGGCGCGTTCAAGGTCGCCGAGCGAATGCGCGTGTATGTCACCAAGGACGGCCAGCCGATCGGCGGGCTGGTCTCGCTCGAGATGATGCACATGCTCGAAGAGGCGATGGCGCAGCGTGAGGCCCGTCGGGCGAGCCGCGCCAGCTGGCCGGTGCGAGTGTTCAAGCTGGGCGAGGAGCCGGATGAAGCGCAGCCGGGGAATGCCGAAGCGCGCCTGGGCATGATGGGTCGGTTGGCGCGTAGCGCTTTCGCCTTTCGCGGCGAGGACGGGGAGGACTAGTGGAACGGGACTTCCGCGATGTGCTCGTTGCGTTCAATGAGGCCGGCGTCGAGTACGTGGTTGTGGGAGCGTACGCCGTGGCTGTACACGGACTGCCGCGCGCGACTGGCGACCTCGATCTCTTTGTCCGTTGCAGCGACGAGAACGCGCGTCGCGTCGCAAAGGCGCTCGCGGCGTTCGGCGCTCCGCCGCACCTCTCTGCGGCAACCGACTTCAGCCGACCCAACATGGTCGTTCAGATCGGTGTCGAACCCGTTCGCGTGGATATCATGACCTCGATCAGCGGCGTGGAGTTCGACGACGCGGCCTCAACCCGCCTGGTCACTTCGGTCGAGGGATTGGACGTTCCGTGTCTCGGCCGAGAGTGTTTGATCCGGAACAAGCGGAGCTCCGGCCGAAAAAAGGACCTCCTCGACGCCGAATGGCTCGAGGCGCACCCGGAGTAGACGATGCTCTTCCGCCACCACACCCCCGCCGAGCAGATCGCCGAGCGGTTCCGCGCGGACGATGGTCTGTTCAGCGCGGACGTCGAGGACGGCCTGCACGTGGTGCGCGTGGCGGCAGGGATGGAGCGCAGCGTGGATCTGCTGCACGCGCTCGCCGAGCATCTGCCGCCGGTGGTGGACTGTTCCATCGAGTGCATCCGCAGCGCGCGGCGGTTCGTGGGCGAGGGGCTCAGTCTCCCGGAGGTGCGCGAGGCCATCGGCCGGCTGAAGGTGCCGCTGGTGGCGAGCGGCGGCGTGGAGCTGGCCGTCTTCACCCCCGACGACCAGCTGGTGCTGAACCCGATGCTCGACCTGTGGCTCTACAGCCGCACCGACCGGTGGGTGTACCTGCTGGTGGGCGAAGGGCTCGAGCAGGTGGAGCAAATCCCTGCGCGCAGCTGGCGCGTGGCGCGCGACGAGTTCACGGGAGCGCCGGAGTTGGTTAGCGCGATTGAGAAGACGGCGGAGCGCTTGACGCTTAGGTTACTCTAAAGCGTGTCCCTGCCGATCCTCCTCACCGTGTTCGCGGCGCTGGCCAACGTGGCCGGCGCCGCCGTCGTGCTGTCCAAGCGCGACTGGGAAGCGCGATCGCTCGAGTTCGTCCTCGCCTTCTCCGCGGGCTTCCTCGTCGCCGTCTCCCTCGGCGATCTCGTCCCCGAAGCGATCACCACCGGCGGTGCGCAGGCGAGCTGGATCATCCTCCTCGGCTTCGTCCTCGTCCACCTCACCCAGCACGTCTTCGTGCGCCACTTCCACTTTGGCGCCGAGACGCATCAGGTGGAGAAGTCGGTAGGGGTGTCGGCGCTGATTGGGCTCATCCTGCACACGTTCGTGGATGGCGTCGCCATCGCCACGAGCTTCGCCGTCACGACGCATCTCGGCCTGCTGGTCTTCGCCGGCATTGTCCTGCACAAGCTCCCCGAAGGGTTCGCCATCTCGTCGCTCTTCCTCGCCGCCGGCGGCACGCGCCGTGCCGCGCTCCTCGCCGCCACCGCGCTCGGCGTGGCGACAGTGCTCGGCGCGCTCGCCCCGGGCCTGTCGAGCACGCTGGCAACGCACGGGCTGGCGCTTTCGGCGGGCGTGACGCTTTATGTCGGCGCGTCGAACTTGATCCCCGAGTTCCAAGGCAAGCGCGGCTGGCACCACAACGCCTTCTTCTTCGCTGGCTGCGGAGCGTACGCGCTGCTCACGATCTTCCTTCCGCACTAACGCTGGGGCGGCGCAGGGCTGGGGGTCGTTTCCGGCGAATACTCGAACGCCACCGGGCAAAGCCCGGTGGCGTGAGAATTTCGCCGGAAACGACCCCCAGCCCTGCGCCTGCAGCTAGCGCTTGCGAGCCGTGACGAGGCCGGGGAAGACGGTTGCGGGGTGAGAGAGACCTAGTTCCAGCAGCCGCAGGGCAGGGCCGTCGGGCGTGCGCCGCGCGCCTTCCCACGCCTGCACGAGTCGCGGGCTGACGTTCAGGAAGCTCGCGAAGACGGCCTGCGAAGCGCCCAGTCCGCGGCGCAGGCGCCGCACGTCAGCGGCCGTCATCTGGCGGGGGGCGGCGGGGAGCACCGTGGTGCGAAGACTGCGCAAGCCGCGCGCGTGATCCCTGGCCTCGCCGAGGGCCTGCACGAGTTCGGCGAACTTATCGCGTCGCATCGATCCTCCTCGGCCCGCCGGCACTCGGGCTGTCATATACTACAATGTAGTATACGACAGTGTAGCATAAAAGAGAAGAGGTGCGCGTCATGCTGCAGCATGCATCCAGGGCCCCGCCTGCCCATCATCGAACAGCCGCACCTGTTACCAGCCCATCCCCATGCCGGCCCCGGTCATGCGGGTGTATTCCCCTCGCCCAAAGCGCCGGGCCGGGGGGCCCTCTCCACGAATACTCGAGGGGCGCGCCCCGCGCGCCCCGAGAATTTCGTGGAGAGGGCCCCCCGGCACGGCGCTCCCCTTGAGTCGCAAGGGAGAATGTTATAACATCTGTAATAACCGGGAGACGACCATGAAAAAGACCAAGATCCGCGCCATCGGCAACTCCTACGGCGTCACGATCCCCAAGGCGATGCTCGACCGCCTGCAGGTCCGCGAGGGCGATGCCGTCTACCTCGTCGAGCGGACCGACGGCGTCGAAGTGCGCGTGGGCGATCCGAACTTCGAGCGCTCGCTCGAGGTCGCCGCCGACGTGATGCGGCGCTACCGCAACACGCTCGCGGAGTTGGCCAAATGATGGCCCGGCGCACCGAGCCGCGGTGGCTCGACCGCCAAACCGTCGAGGCGATCCACGCGATGGTCGTCGTGCAGTCCGGCGGCTCAGCCGGGCTGCGCGACGCCGGTCTGCTCGAAAGCGCCATCGCGCGGGCGCAGCAGCACTGGGCGTACAACGACAGCGCCGATCTCTTCGACCTGGCCGCGGCGCTTGGCGCGGGCCTGGCACGCAATCACCCGTTCGTGGACGGCAATAAACGCATCGCGTTCGTCGCGACCGTCACGTTTCTGGAGCTGAACGGCGCGCGCTTCAACGCAGGGGAAGCGGAAGCCGTGCTCGTGATGCTAGAAGTAGCGACGGGGAAGCGAAAGGAACCGGCGTTCGCCGAGTGGCTGCGCGCGAACACAAGGAAGCGCCGTCGTTAGCGCCACGAGACGCTCGTCGCAGCGCAGGTGAGGGGTGTCGTTCCGGCGAATACTTGAGCGGCCGCAGGCCGCGAAAATTTCGCCGGGGCGACACCCCTCACCTGCGCCACAACGCGATAACTTCAAATCGTGGCCAGCAAACGACTCGCCCCCAAGCAACCGTCAATGTTCGCGCCGCACGCCGGCGCCGTGCCGCTTGCCGCGCGGATGCGGCCCCGCACGCTCGATGAGGTGGCGGGGCAGCAGCACCTGCTTGGGGAAGGGAAGCCCCTGCGTGTCGCGCTCGAGCGCGGGGAGACCGGCTCGATCCTCTTCTGGGGGCCGCCAGGCACCGGCAAGACCACGCTCGCGCGTCTGGCCGCACAGTACCTCCACGGCGAGTTCATCCCGTTCAGCGCCGTGAGCGAAGGCGTGCCGCGCTTGCGCGAGATCGTGGAGCAAGCCGAGCGCCTGCGCGATGCCGGGCGACGCACGATCCTGTTCGTGGACGAGATCCACCGCTTCAACAAGGGGCAGCAGGACTATCTCCTGCCGCACGCCGAGAGCGGCCTGCTCACCCTGATCGGCGCGACCACCGAGAATCCCAGCTTCGAACTCAACGGCGCGCTCCTCAGCCGCCTGCGCGTCTTCGTGCTGCAGCCGCTCAGCCCCGACGACATCAAGTCCGTCGTCCGCCGCGCCCTCTCCGACACCGACCGCGGACTCGGTGCGCTGAAGCTCGAGCTGGACGACGAGGCGATGGAGATAATTGCGCTTGAGAGTGATGGGGATGCGCGGAGGGCGCTGACGGTGCTCGAAGCGGCTGTGGGGATGATGGAGACGGTGGACGGTGGACGGTTGACGGTGGATAAGACGCAACCCTCCACCGTCCACCGTCTACCGTCCACCGTCATTCGCGCGGCTCTCCAGAAGCGCTTCGCGCAGTATGACAAGTCCGGCGAAGGCCACTTCAACGCGATCAGCGCCTACCACAAAGCGCTCCGCGGCAGCGATCCCAATGGCGCCCTCTACTGGCTCGCGCGAATGATCGACGCCGGCGAGGACCCGATGTACATCGCGCGGCGGACGGTGCGGTTTGCGGCGGAGGACGTGGGGCTCGCCGATCCGCGCGCCCTGCAGATCGCCATCGCCGCGCGCGACGCGTACCACTTCCTCGGCTCGCCCGAAGGGGAACTCGCGCTCGCCGAGGCGGCCGTCTACCTCGCGACGGCGCCGAAGAGCAATCGGGTGTATGCCGCGTGGGGCGCAGCGCTCGAGGCCGCGCGCGAGACGCCCGCCGCCCCCGTGCCCCTGCACATCCGAAACGCGCCGACCAAGCTGATGAAGGAACTCGGCTACGGCGCAGGGTACAGCTATGCGCACGCGGAGCCAGAGGGATACACGCCCCAGGATTACTTGCCCGATGAAGTGGCCGGTCGCGTCTTCTACG
>VHBQ01000071.1 GCA_016871855.1 Gemmatimonadota bacterium | reverse complement strand
GAGAGCGAACGCCTCGTCGCGCGTCAGGCGCACACCGGAGACGCCGATGCTCGCGTCCACCGCCGGTGCGGTGTGCTTGCGCTCATGGCGCGTGTGCGGCTGGGCGGGGGCTGGAGCCGGCGCGGCTGCCTCAGCCTTCGGCGGCGCGGTCTCGGCGCTGGCCGCTTCGCCGCGTCCCTCGCGGTCCCTCCCACGGCCGCGGCCGCCGCGGCGCCCGCGACGTCCACGCCCTTCGTCTTCGTCGCGCGACGCCGGCGCGGCCGACGGAGCGGCCGATGCCGCGGCCTCTGCCTTCGGGGCCTCCTTGCGCGGCGCATGCGGCAGGGCGACTTCGAGCTGGCCATTCTCGAGCTTGGTCAGGTGGATCAACCCCTTGTGAGACGCCTCCTGGCAGAAGCGCGAGAACTTGGACATGCCAAGGTTCTTCTCGTCGAACGTCGGGTCGATCTCCTGCATCACCTGCTTGAGGCGGTCGGAGCGCATCACGTCGCCGTTCTTCGACATGCGCGTGATGGCTTCGGTGACGAGTTCCCACGGATCCCACTTCCGCACGGTCGTCTCGTCGCCCGTCTTCACCAGGCCGGCGAGGGCGTTGTAGCTGTAGTACTCGTCGCAGTTCTGGACGAGCAGGTCGGAGGACGACTCGCGGATGCCGACGCCGATGACGTACTTGCCGTACTCCTTCAGCTTGAGCACGAGCGACGAGAAGTCCGAGTCGCCGGAGAGGAGGATGTAGGTGCCAATCTCCGGGCGCGTGAAGACGAGTTCGATGGCGTCCACCGCCAGGCGGATATCCGTGGCGTTCTTCTTCGACGAGCCGTAGGCCGGGGCGAAGATCAGGTCGATGGACGACTCCGACAGCGGCACGATGTACTGCGGGTAGCGCCGCCAGTCGGCGTAGGCGCGCTGGACGGCGACCTTGCCGCTGATGATGTCGGAGGAGAGGAGGTTGCGCAGTTCCGTCTGGAGATCGGAACGGATGCCCATCGTGACGTTGTCGAAGTCGATGAGCAGGGCGGCGTTTGGCGCGCCGTGCGGGGCGGCGAGGCCGGCGGCGGCGTGCGCGGCCGCCTGCGGTCCGCGATGCAGCGGAGCGACGGGGGCGCGGAGCGTCGTGCTCCGCTGATGACGGTTGTTCATGCCTTCTCGCGTTGGCCGGGCGCAGGCGCCCGGGGGCGCGCGCGCCGCCCGGTCAGGTGGACCGAACGCGGCGAGCGCCCGTGGTGGTCGTGCCCCGCAAGGCGTGACGGAGGCGCCATCAGGCGGCCGGGCGTCGTGGACCTGCGGGTGCGGAAGGGGCCGCGAGCGCGCTCGCCTCGGATGCCGGCGGTGCCGGGCAATGCTGGGCGGCGCGGACGCTGGGTGGCCCCGAAGACACGGGCGAAGCTGATGATCATCCGATCATCGGCAACGTCCGGGACTTCTGGAGTAGCAATCTAATCCGTCCAGGGCGCCAGCGGCACCCTTCGGCGTTGACCGGGTGGCCGCAACCCCGCGCGGGTAGCAAGTTTCGGCAGGCTGTGTCTAAACGAAACTCCCCTGACCGATCCTGCGTACCGGCATCGTGCCTCTCGGTTTTCGCTCGCGCCTCTTTCTCATCTTGGCGCTGTTCGCCCTGGTCCCGTCGGTCGTACTGACGGTCGCGTGGGGAACCGCCACGAATCGCGTGCTGCCCCGGATGACCGGGGCGGCGGCGTGGGACAGCGCGGCGTCGTCCGGCGCGCGAGCGGTGCAGACGGCCTTGCAGGCGCCCGGTTCGGACGCGGCGCGCGCGGAACTCGAGCGCCACCAGCAGGAGCTGTCGAGTTCCGTCACGCAGGCGCGGCGGTTCGAGTATCTCGCGCGGCGGACCGGACCGGCCCTGCTCGCGGTGATGCTCATCCTGCTGGCGCTGCTCACCTACCTCGCCTCGCGCATCGCGGGTCATCTCAGTCGGCAGATGAGCCGTCCGCTCGATGAGCTGGTCGGCTGGACCGAGCGCATCGCGCACGGCGAGGCGCTCCCCGCGCATACCGCGTCGCGCGGCGCGCCGGAGTTTGGCGTGCTGCGGGAGCGCATGCGCGCGATGGCGGCCGAACTCGCCCAAGGGCGCGAGGCGGCAATCGCGGCGGAGCGCCTGGAGGCGTTTCGCGAGTCCGCGCGCCAAGTGGCGCACGAGCTCAAGAACCCACTGACCCCCATTCGTTTCGCCATCGCCCGGCTTCGTCGCGAGGCCCCGCCACAACTGACCGGCACCCTGGACGTGTTGTCCACGGAGAGTGAGCGGCTGGAGGCGATGGCCCGCAGTTTTGCGCAGTTCGGGCGCCTCCCCGAGGGACCGATGGCCGCGCTCGACCTGGGCGACATCGCGCGGGAAGCGGCGCGGACGACGGCCCCTCCGGGCACCGCGCTGCAGATCGAAACCGAGCCGGGCCTTCCGCTCGTAGAGGGACAGCACGACGCGCTGCATCGCGCGATCGCCAACGTGCTGATCAACGCGGTCGAGGCGAGCGGCGAATCGCCGCGCGTCGTGGTGCGCGTCGGCCGGCGGGGCGAACGCGCGGTCGTCGTGGCCGTGCGCGATCACGGCTGCGGCATCGCACCGGACCGCCTGCCGCGCATCTGGGAGCCGTACGTCACCGACAAGACGGCGGGAACGGGCCTCGGCCTCGCCATCGTGAAACAAACAGTGATGGCGCACGGCGGGCACGTCGAAGCCGAGAGCACCCCAGGCGAGTGGACGGAGATCCGGATGGTCTTCCCCGCCCTGCCTGCAACAGACGGAGCGCAAACGCATGAACGGTCCTGAAGTCCTGGTTCCCATCTCCTTCTTCGCGATGATCGTCGCGATCGTGCTCGGCGTCCCACTGATGCGTGCGCGTATCCGCGAGATGGATCGCCGGGGGGCGGGCGCCTTGCCCGACTCGCACGTGACCGAGCGGCTGGCGCGCATTGAGGCGGCGGTGGAGTCCATTGCGATCGAAGTGGAGCGGATCTCCGAGGGGCAGCGGTTCACGACCAAGCTGCTGTCGGAACGCACGGACACTGTGAAAGACACCAGGAGCGGCGTATGAGCCCGCTGGGACCCGATCTGCTTGCGCGATCCACGGGCACCGATGCGCCGATGGCCATCCTGCACGCCGGCGGCGAAGAGGTGGCCATGATCGCCATCATCATGGGAACGCTCAGCGCGGTGGCGTTCCCGCTGGTGCGGGCGCTTGCCCGGCGGTTGGACTCCAAGACCGCCCTCCGGGACGGGCTTTCTGGGGTCGAGGAGCAGCGGATGGAGCGCATGGAGCGCGCGATTGACTCCATCGCCATTGAGGTGGAGCGCATTTCCGAGGCGCAGCGGTTTACGACCAAGCTGCTCGCGGAACGCGCGTCGACTTCGCCCGCTGAGCGTCCGCCATCGCCTCCCGGAGAGCGCGCGCCATGATGCCCGCGATTGCATTCGCCGAGCTGGCGTCGATGGCGACGCACGGCGCGCCGACGGTTCATCTTGCCGTCGTCGGCCAGGGTGAAGCGATAGTCGTCGCCATCGTGTTCGGCACGCTCGGCACGGTCTTCTATCCGCTCGTTAAGGCGCTGAGCCAGCGGGTTTCGGGAGGCGCCCAACCGGGCGGGAGCTCACTCCGTGGGGTGGAGGATCGTCTCGACCGCATCGAGCGTTCCGTGGAGGCCGTGGCACTCGAGGTCGAGCGCATCTCCGAGGGGCAGCGGTTTGTGACGAAGCTTCTCGCCGAGAAGACCCCGCCGCAGATTCCCCCCGCGAGTTCGTGAGCGTCGCATGCCGTCCGTTCTGATCATCGACGACGAGCCCAACATCCGCCGGATGGTGGGCGCCCTGCTCGAGGCCGAGGGCTACGAGGTGCGCGACGCCCAGGACGGCCAGGGCGGGATCGCGCGCGCACTGGAGTGGGAGCCCGACCTCGTCCTGCTCGACCTGATGATGCCCGGCACGCTGGATGGCATGGCGACGCTGGAGCAGCTGCGGGAGCGGTTCCCGGAGCTGCCGGTCGTGATGATGAGCGGGCGCGCGGGGCTGGCCGACGCAGTGAAGGCGACGCGGCTGGGCGCCGTGAACTTCCTGGAGAAGCCGCTAACGCCCGAGGGCGTGCTGCTGGCGCTGGCTGGCGCGCTTGAGCTGCGCATGGCTCGCCGCGAGCGCAGCGCATTGCGCGCCGACCTGGGCCTGGCGGGCGAAATGGTGGGCGACAGTCCGGGAATACGCGCCGTGCGTGAGATGATCGCGCGCGTCGCGCCGACGGACGCCCGCGTGCTCATCACCGGCGAATCGGGGACGGGAAAAGAGCTGGTGGCGGCGGCGATTCACGCGGAGAGCGCGCGGCGCGAGAAGCCGTTCGTGCGCGTGAACTGCGCGGCGATTCCGCGCGACCTCGTCGAAAGTGAGATGTTCGGCCATGAGCGCGGCTCCTTCACCGGCGCAACGGAGCGACGCCTCGGGCGCTTCGAACTCGCGCACACGGGGACGCTCTTCCTCGACGAGGTGGGCGACCTTGGCCCCGAGGCGCAGTCGAAGCTGCTGCGCGCCATCGAGGCGCGGGAGATCGAGCGCGTCGGGGGCGGCCGCTCCATCAAGGTGGACGTTCGCATCCTCGCCGCGACGAACCGCGACCTCGAACGCGCGGTGCGCGAGGGCCACTTCCGCGAGGACCTCTACTTCCGCCTGAACGTGATTCCGCTTCCCGTCCCGCCACTGCGCGAGCGTCCCGATGACGTGCCGGCGCTCGTGCGGCACTTCACGGCGCTGCAGCGCCGGCGGACCGCGCAGGCGATGCCGCTCTGGACGAGCGAGGCGGTGGGCGCGCTGGCCCGCTACGTGTGGCCCGGCAACGTGCGCGAGCTGGCCAACATCGTCGAGCGGCTGAGCATCCTGCACGCCGGGCGGTCCATCGGCGAGAGCGAAGTGCAGGGCGTGCTTCCCATCGCCCCGCTCTCCGCGCCGGCGCTCCCCGACCTCGAACAGCCAGAGCTCACGCTCAGCGACTCGCTGGATGAGTATGAGAAGCTGCTGATCACTCGAGCTCTCTCCGCGGCGAACGGCGTGGTGGCCGAGGCGGCACGGCGACTCCGCACCGACCGTCCCAACCTGTATCGGCGCATGCGGCGCCTCGGCCTCCAACCGGACAACGGCGAGTGACGAAACGACACGCTTCTGACCACTTCCGGCGACGGCTGGCATCGCAAGGCGACGGGCTCATGCGGCAAGCGCATGCAGCGACGGCGCTTGCGCACCGTGGCGAGCGCGGCACGCCCCCTGCTCACGATGAGGTCATCTCCAGTGACCGAGGATTGACCATGCATCGCATCCGACTGCTCGCGCTGCTCACGTCCGGGTTCGCGTTCGCCACCGCTCCCATTGACGCACAGCAGCGGGACACACCACCGCGCACCGCCGCCGCCCTGGCGGTGGCGACGTACAACGCCGAGCGCACGATGCGCGTGACCGGCGTCCTCGAGGTGACCGCCGACCAGCGCGTCGACGGCGATGTCGCCGTGCTGAACGGCCCCGTGCGCGTGGCGGGGCGCATTGCGGGCACGCTCGCCGCGATCAACGCGGACGTCCAGCTCTCGCCCGGCGCGGTCCTTGGCGGACTCGTCGTCGTCGGCGGGACCATCAGCGGACAGGAGCAGGCGACCATCGCAACCGAGGTGATGCGCCAGCCGGAACTCCTGCGCTACCACCTGGCCGAGCAGCGCCTCGTGCCGGAGGCGGAGCCCACGTACGATGAGGCGTGGTGGAAGCGTCGCGCCCGGCGCAAGCCGGTGCCGGACGACCGCTCGTGGAGCGACTTCACGTTCACCAGCGCACACACGTACAACCGAGTGGAAGGGCTGCCCATTCTCCTTGGGCCGCGCATTCGGCAGAACACCGAGTGGGGGCGCTTCACGCTCGACGCGTTCGGTGTGGTGCGCACCGCTGGACCGGTGCGGTGGGATCGCGGCACGCTCGGTCATGATGTGACCGGCGAGCTGCAGCTTGGCCGCAAGGCCGGCGTCGGGGTCGGTGGCCGGACCTTCGATATCGTCGACGCGGTGGAGGACTGGCAGTACAGTGCGGAAGAGGTCGGACTGGCCGCCTTCGTCCTGCGGCGCGACAATCGCGATTACTATCGCCGGCACGGCGGGCTCGGCTTCGTGCGCATGCACGCCGGGGCGGACGCCGACCTGACCTTTTCGTTCGGCGACGAGCGCTGGGCGAGCGCGAGAGACCGCGCGCCCATTTCCGTGTTCAACAGCGACGAGCCGTGGCGGCTGAACCCCGCGATGGACGAGGGGACGATGCATCTCGCGACCACGCGGTTGCGCGTGGACACGCGCCGCCGCGGGAGCGCGCTGTGGGGCGGCTGGTACTTGGACGCGCAGGTGGAGCGCGGGAGCGGCACGCTGGCCCGGGATCCCGGGCTGCTCGCGGTGATCCCGCGCCCCGAGCGCGTGGAATACACGCGCGGATTCATCGACGCGCGGCGCTATACCCGGCTCGCACCGGGCACGGCGTTGAACCTGCGATTCGTGACGGGGGGCTGGATGTCCGGCGACCGGCTGCCGACCCAGCGCCGCCTTTCAGTCGGCGGTCCGGGGACACTCCCCGGCTATGACTTCCGGCGGTCGTGGCGGGTGGATCCCGACCCGTTCACGTGCGGCGGCAGTTCGCTGCCGGGGTCGCCCGCGCTGTGCGACCGCGTGATGCTCTTCCAGGCGAAGTATCGCACCGACTTCCACGTCGGGTGGGTGCGCAACGATGCGCGCGACGACTGGTGGCGGCCCGGCTTCAACCAACACGCCGCCTTCGTGCTCTTCGCCGACGCCGGGCGCGGATGGAGTGTCGGCGCGCCGGATTTGGCGACCACGTACGCCAAGGACGACGTCCCGCCGCTGTCCACGTTCCGCGCCGATGTGGGGGCCGGATTCGATTTCGGGTCGTTGGGCATCTATGTCGCCAAGGCGACGACGACGGCAAGCGAGCCAGTCAACGTGATCGTCCGCTTCCGGCATCGCTTCTAGATGAGTCATTCCCCGCTCCGCGCGCTGATCGTCGCCGCCGTGCTGATTCTGCCGGCGGCGCACGCAGCGTCGGCGCAGGGCGGACGTCCGGCGCTGACGATCACCGCGCCGGCGCCGGGGGAGCGGCTGCGCGCCGGCCCGATAGTCGTGGCATCGCAGATGCTCGGTGGGCGCAAGTTGGGCGAGGCGCTGGAGAGCGGATTCCCCGCGCGGCTTCACTTCACCGTGGAGCTCTGGAGTGTCGGCGGATGGACGAACGCCCTTGAGCGTGTGGTGGAGTGGGATGTCGTCGTGCGTCGGCTCGCGGTGGAAAACGTCTATGAAGTCACGCAAGTCGTCGGCGACCGGCCCTTTTCGCTCGGCCGCTTCACCCAGCTCGCCGACGCCGCGGCCGCCGTGGCGCGCCCGACGAGGGCGCCCATCGTCGCCGTACCGGGCATGGTCCGGCAGTACTACCAGGCCGGACTCTCCGTCGAGACGCTGTCCATAAGCGACCTGGATGAGGTGGAGCGCTGGCTCCGCGGCGAGTTGCGGCCCGCCGTACGCGGGGAGCGCAACCCGGGCACCGTGCTCGGTCGCGGGCTCAAGACGCTGGCGTCGCGCCTGCTTGGGGGCGAGCGACGGGAGTATGTGGCGAGGACTGGGGTCTTTGATGCGGACGGTGGGCGGTAGACGGTGGACGGGCGGGATCGTCGACCGTCCACCGTCAACTGTCCACCGTCAGTAACTACCGCCGTCCATCCACGCTCTTCGCCACTTCCTGCAACGTGGCCGCGCCGTAGAAGAGCCGGATGTACTTCGCCTGCGTCGGCGTCAGCTTGCGAACGGCCCACGAGAGATGCACGAAGTGCGGCTCGACGGGATCGTGGAGCAGGCGCATGCCGATTTCCGACGGCAGGGCGTCCGCCTTGCGCGTGTTGCACGACGAGCAGGCGGTGACGACGTTGCGCCACGAGTTGTCGCCGCCGCGCGAGAGCGGGACGACGTGGTCGCGGGTGAGCGACTCGCGCGGCTTGAGCGCCGCCGAGACGCGGCCGCAGTACTGGCACCGGTAGTGGTCGCGCGCGAACAGGAACGTGTTGGTCACGTGGCGGCGGAAGCGCCGCGGGACGTGCACGTACTTGGTGAGCCGGATGACGACCGGGTGCGGGAAGTGCCGGTTCGCTGAGCGCACCAGCCGACCGCGGTCGGCCTCGACGATCTCGGCCTTGCCGTCGATGACGAGCCGCAGCGCGCGCCGCATGGGCACGAGCGTGAGGGGCTCGAACGACGAGTTGAGGGCAAGGCAGCCGACGAGCACCTACGCCTCCACGGGGGAATGGGCGATGCGCGGCGGCCGCATGGTCATCTACTGCTCGCGGCCGCGAGCGCGGGAACGGGCGTGAGCCAGCCGTACGGGTCGGGAATGCGCCCGTACGCTATCCCGAGATACTTGTCCTGGATGGCCTTCGTCACGGGGCCGCGGTGGCCCTCGCCGATCGTGATGCGGTCAATCGAGCGCACCGGGGTCAGCTCGGCGGCGGTGCCGCAGAAGAAGACCTCGTCGGCGACGTACAGCATCTCGCGAGGGATGGGCGATTCGCGCACCTCGATGCCCAGATCGCGCGCGATGCGGATCACCGAGTTGCGCGTGATGCCCTGCAGGATGCCGGCGCCAATGGTGGACGTGTACAGCACGCCCTCGCGCACGAGGAAGAGGTTCTCGCCGCTCCCTTCAGCCACCTGGCCGTTCACATCGAGCATGATCCCCTCGATGTAGTCGTCCACCTTGGCTTCCATCTTGGTGAGCTGCGAGTTCAGGTAGTTGCCGCCCGCCTTGGCCATCGTTGGGAACGTGCTCCCCGCGGCGCGGCGCCAACTCGAGACGCGCACGTCGACGCCGCGCTCCAAGGCCTCCTCGCCGAGGTACCGCCCCCAGATCCAGCAAATGATGAACGTCTCGATCGGCGCGTTGCCCGGGTGCACACCCATGTTCTGGCCGGTGCGCATCACGAGCGGACGGATGTAGCACTCCTTGAGCTCGTTGGCCGCGATGGTATCGACCACCGCCTGGCATAGCTCATCCAACGAGTACTTGATGTCCATCCGGTAGATCTTCGCCGAGTCGAAAAGGCGGCGCATGTGCTCGCGCAGGCGGAAGACCGCGCCGCCCGCGGGCGTTTCATAGCACCGGATGCCCTCGAAGACCGACGACCCATAGTGCACCACGTGACTCATCACGTGGATGGTGGCGTCCTGAAAGTCCACGAGCTGCCCGTCACGCCAGATCTTCTTGGTCGCGCCGCTCGCGGCTGGCTGGTGGGACACGATAAGAGCTCCCGTGACGACAGAGAACGACAGAAGACGACAGAAGACGACAGAGAACGACAGACTACGACGCGGTGTGGCCGGCTCTCGGAGAGGGGCCTTCGAATTCTACTGTCCGGGGTCAGCGCGGCGCCAGCGTTGGAGCGCGTCCGCCGTCTGCTGCACGCGCGGCGCCAGCGCTGGGTCCTCCTGCAATACCGCACCGTCGCGCACGAGAATCCGTCCGGCAACCACCGTGCGCAACGCCGGGGTTCCCCCGGCGTGCACGACCGCCGCCGCGATGTCATGCACGGGGCGCAGGGACGGCGCAATCGCGTAGGCGGCAAGGTCGGCCTGAAAACCCTCGGCGAGGACGCCGACCTGATCGGCCATCCGCAGCGCGCGGGCGCCGCCGCGCGTCGCGAGTTCCAGCACAGTCTGTGGGGGAATTGCGTCCGGTCGAGCGGTCCGCGTTCGCTGCTGCAGCACGGCGAGGCGGCCCTCGCCCAAGATGTCCATGCGGTTATTGCTCGCCATGGAGTCGGAGCCGAGTCCGACGTCGAGTCCCGCGTCGAGCATCTCCATCAACGGCGCGATGCCGTGGGCGAGCTTGGCGTTGCTGGCCGGGCAGTGCGCCACACCGCAGCGATGGCGGGCGATCGCGGCGATATCCGGCGCGTCGGCGCGCACGGCGTGAATCAGGAGTGGACGCGCGTCGAGCACGCCGCAGCGTTCGAGCAGCGCAATGGGCGAGCGCGCACGCGGTTCGACGTCGAGATTCCGCGAGCGCAAATAGTCGGCGAACGGCCCCTGCGCGCGCTCGACCAAGACCGACTCGGCCTCGCTCTCCGCGATGTGCACGGCGACGGGGAGCCCCTCGGCCGATGCGAAGCGGGCCACGGCCGCGAAGAGCGCATCGCTCACGCTGTACGGCGCATGGGGCGAGACGCCGACACGCACCAACGGTGTCTCCCGCAGGCGCATGTCGGCCACCTTCTCGCGCAGGCCGGCGAGCGAAGCCTCGGCCTGTGCCGGATCGGGGCCGAAGACCTCGCGGAAGGCGACGCCACGGGCGCCCAGTTCGCACAGCGCGTCAAACGGGGCCGACGAATCGCCCGTATCGGCGAACGTGGTCACGCCGGCGCGCAGTCCCTCCACAACACCAAGCCGCGCGCTGTCGAGCAGCGATTCGGCGTCGAGCACGAAATGCCGCGCGCGAGTGAGCGTGCGCACCCACTCGAAGAACGGCAGGTCCTCGAGGAAGCCGCGCATCGCGGTGAGCTCGAGGTGTGTGTGCGCGTTGACCAGGCCGGGGAGGAGGACCGCGTCGCCGAGATCGTCGTCCGCGCCACCGGCGGGCGCGTGCGCGCGCGGCCCGACCCAGGCGATGCGATCGCCGTCCACGATGACTGTGCCGTTCTCAATGGGCGCCGCCACGATGGGGAGCACCCATCGCGCGTGGTATCGGGTGCGTCCGGCGGTCACGGCTTGCGTTCAGGCGCGGGCGGGACCGTCGCCTTTCGCGGAGGACGCGTGTCTTTGACCGGCGCTGGGCGCTCGCCGGCGGCGCGCGGCGGGCACTCGGCGATCGGCTCCGTGCCGGGAATGAACCACTCGTAGTACGCGTCCTCGCCCGGACAGCCCGGATTGGCCAGGAGACCGGACAGGTCGTCCACTTGCCGCGAGACTAGCGACGAGGGTCTCGGCCAGTCGGGCGGCGCCGGCTTCCGCTGGTAGGCCTCCACCATGAACTGCACCCAGGCGGGGGCGGCCAAGCGGCCACCCTGCGCATTGGGCATGATCTTCTGCGGCCTGTCGAAGCCCATCCAGACGCCGGCCACGAGATCGGCCGTGTACCCGATGAACCAGACATCGGTGTAGTCGTTCGTCGTCCCGGTCTTGCCGCCAGCGGGCAGTGAGAATCCCGTCCCGGCGACGGCGCCGGCCGCGCTGCCGCGGCGCAGGACGTCCTTCATCATGTCCACCATCAGCCATGACTCCTCGGGCGTCAGCACTTGCTCGCGCGTGATCTCCGGCGTCCAGAACGCCTCGCCCTTCGCGTCCTCGACCCGGAGGATGGCCACCGGGGCGACGCGCCAGCCGAGGTTGGCGAAGGTCGAGTAGGCCGCGACCATCTGGAGCGGAATGACGTCGGACGAGCCAATGTGGATCGAGGGGTACTCGGGGATCGGCGTGGTGAGGCCAAACTTGCGCGCCATGTCCACGACGCTCTGCTCGCCCAGCTCCATGCCCAGCCGAATGGCGGGAAGGTTGCGCGAGTTGTAGAGGGCGCGGCGCATGACCATCGGCCCTTCGAACTTCAGGTCGTAGTTGCGGGGCTGCCACGTGTCGCCGGCGACCTGCGGAAGCTCGACCAGCGCGTCGTCGAGGATGTATGACGGCGGACGCCCGCTCTGCACGGCGGTGGCGTAGACGATGGGCTTGAACGTCGACCCCGGCTGCCGCGTGGCCTGCGTGGCGCGGTTGAACTTGGAGTCATCGTAGTCGCGGCCGCCGACAAGGGCGCGCACGGCGCCGGTGCGCGGGTCCATCACGATGAACGCCCCCTGCAGGTACGGCGTCACCGCCTCGGCGGCGGGTTCATCGGCCGCGGCGGCCGCGGCCATGATCTGCTCGTAGGTGCGGTGCGGGAACGCCCCAGCCGACCCACCCTCGACCGCCTTGAGCTGCCGCTCGAGCGAGCGCTCGGCGGCCCCCTGCAGCTCGAGATCGAGCGTGGTGTGCACGCGAAGCCCTTCCTGGTAGATGCGCTCGCCGAACTTCGCCTCCAGCAGTTGGCGCACCCACTCCACGTAGTAGGGAGCGACCTCGGCGGACGAGCCGCCGCCGTGCGCCAGGCGCAGCGGGTAGGCCTTGGCGAGGGACGCGTCCGCATCGCTGATCGCCCCTTCGCGTCGCATCAGCTCCAGGATGGTATTCCGGCGCTGGATGGCGCGCTCCGGGAACCGGCGCGGGTCGTAGCGCCCGGGCGCCTTCGGCAGGGCGGCGATCATCGCCGCTTCGGCGAGGTTGAGCTCGCGCACCGATTTCCCGAAGAAGCGCTGACTGGCGGTTTCCACCCCGTAGGCGCCGCCGCCAAGGTAGATCTGGTTCAGGTACAGCTCGAGGATGCGGTCCTTGCTGTACTTGGCCTCGATGGCCCGCGCCACGCGGGCTTCGCGCAGCTTGCGCAGCGGCGTCTTCTCGCGGGTGAGCTGCCGCGGAAAGACGTTGCGGGCCAGCTGCATCGTGATGGTGGAGAAGCCCTGCACGTAGCCGCCGCGGAGCACATTCGTCACGCCGGCTCGAAAGACGCCGATGACGTCGATGCCGCTGTGCGTGAAGAAGCGCTTGTCCTCGGTGATGATGAACGCGGCGGTCAGCACCTTGGGGATCTGCTCGAGCGGGATGAGCGTGCGGCGCTCGAGCCCCAGTTCGGCGACGAAGCGGCCGTCGGCCGCGTACAGCTTGGACGTCTGCCGCGGGTTGTACTTCTCGAGCACGCTGATCGACGGGCACGCGTCGCCACGGCAGACGAGCAGCCAGCCCGCGCCGAGGGCGAGTACGCCGAGTCCGCCGGCAGCTGCGGCGCCGATCAGGAGGATCTTCAGCGGCTTCTTCATCGAACCGACAATCTACTACATCGGGTGCAGGGGAACGGGCACGGTGGGGTGCAGGGTGCGGGGGACCGACTCCTTCCCTCCGTCGTTGGGCGCCATAGCTTCTCCTCCATGTCACGGCTTCTTGTCACCGGTTCGTCCGGTCTTATCGGTTCGGAGATGGTCGCCCACTTCGCTGCGCTGGGGTGGGAGGTGCA
>VHBQ01000070.1 GCA_016871855.1 Gemmatimonadota bacterium | reverse complement strand
TCGAGACGCTCAACGAGGGGCGCATCGGCATTGGCGCGCAGATGATTGGCAACGCGCAGGGCGCGCTCGACGCCGCCGTCGCCTACCTCAAGGAGCGCAAGCAGTTCGGCAAGGCGCTCGCCGAGTTTCAGGGGATCCAGTTCCAGGTGGCGCAGGCGGCCACGGAGCTCGAGGCGGCGCGGCTGATGGTCTACAACGCCACGCGCATGAAGGAGGCGGGGATGGACATCGCGGTGACCGGCGCGATGGCCAAGCTGTACGCCTCGCAGGTCTGCCAGCAGGTGACCTCACTCGCCGTCGAGTTGCTGGGCGGCGCCGGCTACACCAAGGACTACCCCGTGGAGAAGTTCTATCGCGACGCCAAGATCGGCGCGATCTACGAGGGGACGTCGAACATGCAGCTGCAGACGATCGCGAAGGCGGTGCTGAAGTAGACGCGTAACGGCGGCCCGGATTCGCCTCCCGGACCGGCTTCTTCGATGGGGCGGACGGCGAGCAGAGCCCACCAGCCACCGCGTTGCCGTCCACCGTCTGCCGTCCACCGTCAGCCTTACACCTTCGCCGTCTCCCCGCTCGTCCGCGACGCCCGCGGCACCCGCCACTTCAGCTCCCATTCGCAGAAGGCGTCGCCTTCCAGCGCACAGCGCACGTGGCGTACGACCGGCTCATCGCCGCCGGCGAGTTCGAGCGCGGCGGCAAGGCCGCCTGTCTGCCGCTGGCAGAACAGCGGAGTCGTGGCGTCGAAACCGTCGAGGCGCAGCACCGCCCGGCCGACCTGCTCGTCCACGACCTGCATGTCTCCGGGGTGGTAGAACAGCCGAAAGAGCGAGATGCTCTGGGTCAGGAACTCGAGCGGGCTCTTCTTCCGCAGGATGCCGCCATACATCTGGGCGCCGCGCGCACGGATCGAGTATCCCCCGGCCTCTTCCATCCACGTCGGCTCCGCGCCGCCCAGTTCGGCGTCGGCCGCCTCCCAGACGGCCACCATCAACGCGTAGGGCAGCTCGCTGGTGGGCCCAAGCCGCTCGACCGCGGCGCGCTCCGCCGGGGTGAGGCGCGCCAGAACGCGCGTGCGAAGGTCGGGATCGCGCTGGTCGAAGTACTCGAGCGTCGCGTGCAACGCAGCGCCTTTCGCCATCAGGGGGCTCATATCGGCCCCGCCATCGCCGCGAGTCGCGTCCGATCCAGCTTGCCGGAGGCGAGGCGCGGAGGCTCGCCCAGCACCGTCACGCGCTTCGGCACCTTGTACGCGGCAATGCGCGTCCGCAGTTCCGCGAGCACGGCGCCGCCGTCCAGCGCCCGGCCCTCCTTCGGGAAGAGGAAGCAATGCCCGACCTCTCCCCAGCGCTCGTCCGGCACGCCGACGACCACGGCCTCGCTCACGCCCGAACATTCGGACAGCGCGGCCTCCACCTCGCCCGGGAAGACGTTCTCGCCCCCGGAGATGAACATGTCCTTACGGCGGCCACGGATGTGGAACGCGCCGTCGGGGTCACGCAGGGCTAGGTCGCCCGAGCGGAACCATCCATCCGGCGTCATGGCCTCCGCCGTTCGCTCGGCGTCGAACAGGTAGCCGCTGAAGAGCTGCGGTCCGCGTAGGAGCAGTTCGCCGACCGCGCCATCAGGCACGTCGGCGAGCGCCTCGTCCACGAGCCGCATCTCGACGAACGGCATCGGCCACCCCACGCTCCCGGGCTTCGCCAGCGCCTGCGCCTCGCTGATCATGAAGCAGTTCACGCCGAACTCGGTCATGCCGAATCCTTCGCGGATCGCGTAGCCCCCGGTGCGCACGCGGTCGGCGACCGACTGTGGGAGCGGGGCGCCACCGGACATGAAGTTGCGCAACCGCGGCAGGGGGCGGCCGAAGTTGGGCTGGGCGAGCAGCATCACGAATTGCGTGGGCACCGCAAACGCGATGCTCACGCGCTCCTCGTGAAGGATGTCGAGGAATCGCGCCGGGTCGAAGGCATCGAGCAGCACGACGGTGCCGCCGACCGTCCAGAGCGGGATGGCGACCACGTTCCACCCACCGGTATGGAAGAACGGGGTTGAGATCGGTCCAATGTCGCCGGCGCCGAGCTGCCAGCCGATGAGCGTCGCCACCGCGTTGAACAGGAGCTGCCGGTTGCTGAGCATCGCCCCCTTGGGCCTGCCCGTGCTCCCCGAGGTATAGAGAATGAGCGCGGTCGCCTCGCTGTCGATGGCCTCGGCGCCCAGCGGGGCCTCGGCGCGACAGGGGATGGCCGTACAGGCGGTGCACGCGTCCTCGAAGGCGACGAACGGCACCCCGGTGGCGGCGCGGCCAACCGCCGCGAACCTCGCCTCGCCCAGAACTAGCGCCACGCGTGCATCCGCGAGGACGCGCGCCAGTTCGGGCTCGGCGAGACGCCAGTTCAGCGGCACCAGCGCTGCGCCGAGGCGTACGCAGCCATAGAACAACCCGATGATCTCGATCCGATTCAGCGCCAGGAGCGCCACGCGATCACCGCGCCTCACGCCGCGCGTCGCGAGGTAATCCGCCCAACGCCGTGCGGCCGCATCCATCTCGCGGTACGTCGCGCGCGTACCCTGGACGCGATCAACAACCGCGACCTTGTCCGGCGTCAAAGCACTCCACCACCGGAAGGGATCGACCAGCGCCCCGAGCGGCGGCGGCATCATCCTTTCCCCGGGAGCCCGAGGCTGCGGAAGAAGGCAAGCATCATCGCCGTCGCGCTCGGTGTGTGGGGATTCGTGTAGCTCCCCGAGGCATCGCCACCCGACCAGGCGTGGGCGAGCCCCGGAATCACCTGTGTCTCGACGCGGGCCGGCACCCCGATCAGCGCGTGCCAGCCCCGCCACTGCGCCGCCAGGGCGTCCAAGTTGCGCGGCGTGACCGTGGGGTCGTCTGCCCCATGCAGCGCGAGGAGCGGGATCGCATGGGCGTCGCCGCCCATCGCTGTGCATACCCGCTTGGCCAGCGTCTCCGCGTCTTCCGGCGGTCCGTCGCGCATGACGGCCAGCGCCGACGGGATGGCATCAGCTACCAGCGCCGGCGGCGACGAGTGGACCATCAGCGCCCGCACGTGGCGTGGGTAGGCCGCCGCGTAGTTCAGGGCCATGGCTCCACCCGCCGACACGCCAGCGAGGTAGACGCGTTCAGGCTCGACGCCGTGCTCGGCCACCGTCGCGGCGATGAGGGCGCGGAGCCGCTCCACCTCGCCGCTCCCCCGGCGAGTGTGCTGCGGCACGTACCAGTTCCAGCACTTCTGGAGGTGATTCGCCTGCCGCTGCTGCGGCCAGAGCACGACAAAACCGTCGCGAGCCGCCGCGAAGTTCACGCGCGTGCCGCGCGCGAAGTCGGCCGCGTCCTGCGTGCAGCCGTGCAGCATCACGACCAGTGCGCGGTGTCCGGCCGGCGGCAGCGCCGCCGGCACGAACACGGCGTAGTCGAGGTCACCCGCACCGGTTGCCAGCGTTCCGGTGCGATAGGCACCAGCCGGCGCCGCAGGTGCGACACCAGCTGGCGTACCCAACGCCTGAGCGTTTACGGCCAGCGGATCGGCAGTCATGGCGCAGGCCAGGCCCAGGGCCAGGACCCTCACCTCACTTGCCGTACCGCACGCCGGCGAACACCATCGGGCCGATGAGCGGCATGTTGAGCATCTCCTGGTGCTGGCGCCCGAAGCCGCACGCGCGCTCCTTGCCGAACGTCGCCGTGCGCGTGCCGGAGACGCCGGCGGCCGGCGGTGTCGTGGTGCCGGTCGTGCAGGTGTACAGGTTTTGCACCCGCACCATCAGCCTCGTTCCCTGCCACGGCAAGTCGGCACCGACATTCAGGTCAAGCGTCGTGAAGCCCGGCAGCCGCCCCACGTTCACGCCCGAACGGAAGAAGTACTCGTTGACCGTGCGCAGCATCAGGCCGCCGCTGACGTGCCCCACGAGCTGCGCGTCGTCGAGGCCCACCGTCCACTTCAGCGTCGGGCTGTTGAACGCCGTCGCCTCGGTCGCTGCCGTGACGAGCGACCCGGACGATGGCGTCTCAATCGTGTCGACCTTCAGGATGCTGATGTTCGAGCTCAGCGTGAGCTGTGGCGTGATGTAGAGGCGCGCCCCGGCGTCGACGCCTGAGATCTTCGCCTTGCCGACGTTCACGTACGTCAGCGCCACCTGCGGGCCGGCATTCACCTCGGACCCCACCATCTTGCCGGTCGCTGCGTTGTACGCGTTCGTTGCCGCGGCGCCGAGCAGCGGGTTGGCAATGATGATCAGCGGGCTGAGGAAGTTGTCGTACGTCGCCTTGTACGCGGCGATGTCGATGTACAGCCGGTCCTTCACCACGCCCTTGTAGCCGAGCTCGTACGTGGTGTTCGTCTCGGGCTGGATGGGATCGTATGCCGCGACCACGGCCCCTGCCGCGTTCTTGACCTGGAAGCCGTCCTTGTTGCCGAAGATGCCCACGAACGGCGAGAAGTTCGGAAAGTAGAAGTTCGTCTGCAGCAGCGTCGGCGACTTGAACGCGCGGTTGTAGGTGACGCGCACGGTCTGGTCCTGGACCGGCGTCCACAGCAGCGCCGCCTTGGGACTGAATTGCGGATCGTAGTTCTCATGCTTGTCATACCGCCCCGCGCCGACGAGGCGCACGTCGCCTGGCAGCGGCGCCTCGAACTGGAGGTAGCCGCCCAACTGCGACGCGGTGATGTTCTCGCCGGTCAGCCGGTCGCTCAACCACTGCCGCTTCGAGGTCACGTTGTCGTTGCGGTACTGGATCCCCCAGATCACGTGCGTGTTGTCAATCGCGCTCGCCCCGGTCTTTCCCAGCATGCCGATGGAGAAGTTGTTCTGCACCTCCGCCGCGTTGAGGATGCCCTTGGCCGGGAAGTCCGAGAGGCGCTTCACCGAGTCGTCGCTGATCGTCGGGTAGCGCACCCGGTTCTGCGTGTACCCGTTCAGCTGGTACGTGCCGCCGGACAACGACTGCGACTGATAGGCCTGGGCGAACCAGCGTGGCGACGTGAACTTGACCTGGCCGACGCGATAGCCCCAGTCGACCAGCTGGTTGCGCCCTACGTTCGTCTGGCCGATGCCGTTGCTCACGCTGGCGCCGCCAGCCACTTCCAGGCGCCCGCCCTGCGCGAAGTGGTACGTGACCGCGCCGTAGCCGCGCTTCACGTCCGTCCGGTAGTCCGTGCCTTTCTCGGTGAGGGGACCGCTCGTACCGACCGCCGGATACACCGGTGATGAATGGTAGTCCTCGGCGCTCTGGATTTCGCCCGAGATCTTGTACGCCCACTTGCCGCTCCTGGTGGCGCGCGCGTATCGCGCCTGCAGGTCGACGAACGAGCGCGATCCCGTCGAGAACTCCCCGCTGAAGCCCTGGTGCTGCTTGGCATCCTTCGCCTGCAGCGTGATCACGCCGTTCGACGCATCCGGGCCGTAGAGCGCGGAGCCCGGGCCGACGAGCACCTCGACGGCCCCCAGGTCAACCTTCGGAATCGGCGAGAACCCGCCGACCGGGAGTCCGTTCTCCGGAAGCACCCCGATGCGCCCGTCCTCCATCTGGAGCATGCGGTTGTTGAACGACGAGTTGAAGCCGCGCGCGTTCACCGCCACCGCCGTGATGCCCACCTGCAGGAAGTCGAGGCCCTTGACCTCCTTCAGGGCCGGCGCGAAGCCGTTGCCGATTGAGTTGGCGAGGGCGAGTGCGTCAAGGCGCGACACCGTGGCCGGCGCGTCGGTGATCTTCTCCACTCGCCGCGACGCCGAGATCACGACGCCGCCCAGCGTGACCGGCGTGGCGTCGAGCTGGAACTCGACGGTCGCCGCCTGGCCCGCCGCCACGGTGACGCCCGACTTCAGGGCCACCTTGTGGCCGATGTGCTGGGCGCGCACCGCGTAGGTGCCGGCGGCCACGCCAGTCACGGTGAACTTGCCGTCGGCATTCGTCTCGGCACCGAGCGCCGTGCCGACCACCAGCACCTGGGCGCTCACGAGCGGTTGGTTTGCCGCATCGGTCACGCGGCCCGTGATGCGCCCGGACTGCGACGCTGCGGGAAGCGCGACAGCCAGCAGGAGCACCGTCGCGCGGCGCATCGAGCTGAGGAATGTGTTGGACATCAGGCTCTCCTTGCTGGAAATGGGAACTACGGGGTGGGAACGGAGCTCTGACTCGCGGTGGCGATGCCGTTGACGGAGCCGCGGCCTGGGTCAGGCCGTCAGCCGGGCTCCTCAGGCATCAGGATGGTTGCCTCGCCGTCCAGTACGGTCTCGCCGTTCTGGTTGCGGCAGGTGGTCGCCAGGCGCACGCGGCGCTTCGCCTGGATGATCTCGAGAATCTCCACGCGCACTGTCACCGCGTCGCCCGGGCGCACGGGAAGGGTGAAGCGGATCGTCTGCCCCACGTAGACCGAACCGGGACCCGGCAGGTCCATGCCCAGCACCGCGGAGATGAACCCGGCGCCGAGCATCCCGTGCGCGACGATACCGCCGAAGCGGCTCTTCGCCGCGGCGTCGGCGTCAACGTGCACCGGGTTGTGGTCGCCCGTCAGCGCCGCGTACGCCTGGATGTCCTCGACGGTCACGTCGCGCACGCGCTCAGCCGTCAGGCCGACTCGCAGTTCGTCGAATCGCATCAGACCTCCATGACGAGCTTCACGTCCGCATCGAGCTGCGACGCCGCCCGCGCACGCGTGAGCCACGACACGCCGAAGAAGACCAGGAGCGAGGCGAGCAGCGCCAGTCCGCTCACCGTCACGCCCGCCGGCAGCGTGAACACCCGGAAGTACGCCAGCGTCTCGAACACGAGCGTCAGTCCGAGCCCGGTCGCAACGGAGGCAACAGCCCCCTCGCGCGTCGCACCCTGCCAATTGAGGCCGATGGCCAGCGACGGCACCAGCGTGGCCGCGAACAGGCCATAGCCGAAGATGCCGAGGAACGCCACGAGGGTGCCCGACACTTGCGCCACCAGGACGGCGAGGAGCGACAGGAACAGGGTCCACGCGCGCCCCCAGCGCAGCTCATCCGACACCCGTCGCCCGAAGGCGCGCGGCAAGTCGTGCGTCAGCGCCGCCGCCCCGATGTTCATGAACGAGTTGACGGTGCTCATCCCCGCGGCGATCACGCCCGCGAAGACGATGCCGGCCACCACGCTCGGCGTGAAGCCGAGCACGAAGGCCGGCGTCGCGTCGTCGGCCCGCACCAGCGCCGGCGCCACGCCGCTCGCCACCTTGGCGCGCATCGCCAGTCCGACGCCGACGTAGAGCAGCAGCGTGAGGGCCATCGCGACGCTCATCAGCGCCGGGTACCACTTGAGGCGCCGCGGATCGCGCAGCATGTAGAACTTGTGGGCCACGTGCGGCTGGCCCAGTGAGCCGAGGCCAAACACGAAGAACAGCGACAGCGCGGTGATCGCCGGCATCTTCCCCCACGGCCCTAGGAACGCCGCGTCGACCGCCGCGATGGCCCGCGAGATTCCCGCCAGCCCGCCCCCCGCCTTCAGCACGAAGTAGAACACGGTCACCGACGCCGCCGTCTTCACCAGCCCCTCGAACAGGTCGGTGTACACGCCGGCGAGGATGCCTCCGGCGACCGTGTACGACAGCGTCACGAGCATCGCGCACCAGATGCCGAGGGTCAGCCCGGTGCCGAACATCGCGTCGATCACGAGTCCGAGCGCGAGGAAGTTCGTCGCCATGTAGCCGATCACCGCGACGAGGATCGCCACCGCCGACAGCCCCTGCGCCGCCGGCGAGCGGAAGCGCGCCGCGATCGCGTCGGGCACCGTGATCAGCCCGCGCGCCTCCCCGAGCAGCCGCATCCGCTTGGCGAGCACCCACGCGCCCATCGTGTTGGTGATCGACGCCGAGAGCACGAGGAACACCGCGCCGGTGCCGACGCTGTACACGAGCCCGGGACCACCGATGAACGCGAACCCTGACAGCGTGCTCGCCATCGCCGCAATCGCCAGCGTCACGATGCCGATGCCCTGTCCAGCGATGAAGTAGTCGCTGGCGCTCTTCGTGCGACGCGTGGCCCACACGCCGATCAGGCTGACGACGACGAAGTAGAAGACGGCGATGCCGATGATCGCCGGGTGGCGAATCGCCGCCGGCGCGCCGGCCTGGATGTCGAGCCAGCCCGTCATGGCTGCCGCTCCGCGCCGGCGCGACGCACGCGCTCGAGATCCGCGTCGCTGAGTGTGTCGGCGTTGAACGACGCAGCGTACATCCACGGCAGGAATAGGATCGGCACCAGCCCGACGCCGTACAGCACGATCGCGGCCCGCACCGGTAAGCCCAGCAGCAGCGGCGCTCCGGGCCCCTCGTTGGGCGGGAGGACGAGCGCGAGGGCGAACGACGCGAAGACGACGAGGAACGTGAGCACCGCGGCCGCGAGGGGCACGGGGCGGATGCGGCCACCGCGCACTGCGCCGAGCGCCATCATTGACGACAGCGCGCCAGCGCTCCCGAAGGCCAGCCCCCACGGCGCCCACGGTGGCGCCCCGCCGGGCAGGAAGGCCAGCAGGTAGGCACCGGCAATCGCGGTGCAACTCAGGACGAGGGCGGTCAGCGCGAGTCGAGTCGTCATGGGCTATTCGTAGAGGGAAGCCACCAGTGCACCGTACCGCTGCGTCACGTCGGCGCGCCTGAGCTTGAGCGTGGGCGTGAGCTCGCCAGCGTCTGCCGTGAACGACGCCGGCGACAGCACCCACCGTTTCACCTGCTCCGGCCGCGACAGTGTCGCGTTGACCGCATCCACCTGCGCCTGAACCGCCGCGCGCACCGCCGCGTGCCCCTGCAACTCGGCGAGGCTGCCCCGGACCCCCGCGGCCGCCGCCCAGGCGCGTAGCGTCTCGCCGCGCAGGGTGAACAGCGCCGCAATGAAGTGGCGCCCCTCGCCAAAGAGCACCGCATACTCGATCCAGGGCCCGTCGGTGAGCGCGGCCTCGATCGGCAGAGGCGCCACCTTCTTCCCGGAACTCAGGGCGATCAGTTCCTTCTTGCGTCCGGTGATTGACAGGAAGCCCTCCGCATCCACCGCGCCGAGGTCACCCGTCCGCAGCCACGCGCCGTCCGGCGTGAACGCCTCGCGCGTCTCGTCCTCGCGCTGCCAGTAGCCGCTGAACGTCAGCGCCGACCGGCGCACGAGCACCTCCCCGTCGTCCGCGATGCGCCACTCCGTGCCCGGCATCGGCAGCCCGACCGTCGTGAAGTTGTACCGGTCCGGCCGGTGCATCGCGACGCACAGGTGCTCCGTCTGGCCGTACGCTCCCAGCACCCGCACACCGTGCGCGTCGAGGTACCTGGCAACCGCCACCGGGAGCGCTGCGCCGCCGGACGTGACGCGTCGCACCCGTGAGCCGAAGTGCGCCAGCCGCGCTTCCCCGATTCGCGCGCGCGCCTCGTCCGGGTTCGCCGCCCGCGCCTCCGCCCCGCACATGGCTTCGTACGCCTTTTCGAACACGCGCGGCAGGCCGCCGAAGATCGTCGGGTGGTACGTGGACGCCGCGGCGAAGACATCGGCGATATCCTCCACCAGCATGGCCTCGATGCCGATCCACACGCGCGTGGCGTGGCCGAACATCCGCTCGGCCGCATGGCAGAACGGAAGAAACGCCAGCGACGAGTCGTCGGGCGTGAAGCCGAGCACGCCGCGGAGCGACTCGGCCGTGGCCACCAGGCAGGCGTGGGAAATGCGCGCCCCCTTGGGTACGCCAGTCGAGCCGGACGTGTAGATCAGCGCCGCGTCGGAGTCGGGACGCGGCGGGGGCGGCAGCTCGCCGCGTGCGCCTCCCAGCCACGCCTCCCACGGGGTGGCCCCGTCGCCCGTCGCCTGCCACGCGACCACCAGATCGAGCGATGGCACCTGCGCGCGCACCGCACGCACCTTCTCCATCTGCGTGTCGTCGTCGACGATCAGGACGCGAGCCGCGCAGTCAGCGAGCACGACGGCCACCTGCTCTGGCGAGGATGTGGGGTACACCCCGACGCTGATGGCGCTGGCCCGGAGCGTCCCCAGGTCGGCCAACGGCCACGCGAGCACGTTCTTCGCAAGTACGGCCACGCGGTCGCCCGGCCTCACGCCGCTCGCCACCAAGGCGCGCGCGACCGCGTCAGCCCGTACCGCCAGCGCGGCCCACGTCACGGTGTCGCCGGCCATCGTGCGCAACGCCACGCGGTCGGGCCGGCACTCGGCATGATGTCGCAGGGCGTCGATGATGGTCTGCATCACCGCACACTCCGCCAGGTCATGGCCACGCATCCCATGGCCAGGCCGGCACCACTTCCCGTGAACATGACCAGGTCGCCGTCGGTCAGCCGCCCGGTCGCGTGGGCGTCGTCGAGCGCCATCGGCAGACACGCCGACCCTGTGTAACCCCATTGCCCCATGACCGTGTGCGCCTTCGCCATCGGCTGGCCCAACGTCTCCATCACGATCCCGATCGTGGAGCGGTTCACCTGCGTCCACAGCCAGAGATCCACATCGCGTTCAGTCCTGCCAATGCGTCCCAGCACCGAGCGGACAATGCGCGGCCACCCCTCCTCGTTCACCGACGCCGGGTATTTCTGGATGAAGCGCAGCCGGTTCAGGCGGCCCTCCCTGAGGACGCCCGGCGTGATCGGCGTGCGCGTACCCCCCGCGAAGACGCCCATCCCCTCGCAGAGCGTGCCGTCGGCGTACAGCTCGCTCGCCAGCACCCCGGGACGGTCCGACGCCTCCACGACGGCCGCCCCCGCGCCGTCGGCGAAGATCGTCACCGTCTTCTTGTCGTGCGCGTCCAGATACTTGCTCATCGCATACGCGCCGATCACCAGGATGCAGCGGTAGCGCTCGTCGGCGCGGATGTACTTCCACGCCGTGTCGAGCGCGGACACGAACCCCGCACAGCCGGCGTTGAGATCGAACGCCCCGGCACGCACCGTGCCGAGGTCGCGGTGCACGACGCTCGATGTCGGCGGGGAGATGAACTCCGGCGTGTCCGTGGCGACAACGAGCAGGTCGACGTCGAGCGACGACCTGTCGGCTGCGGCCAGGGCACGGCGCCCCGCCGCCGCAGCCAGCGTCGCTGTGCTCTCGTCGTCGGTGCACCAGTACCGCTGGCGTATGCCGAGCGTTCCCTCGACAAAGGGGTGGATGTCCTCGCCGAGGACTGCGGCGAGCTCGTCGTTCGTGACGAGGCGCGACGGGATGGCGTGACCGGTGCCCGTGATGACGGCGTGCCGCACGGCGTTCATCGCCCGGGCTCCAGCAGGTCCGGCGGGCGTCCCGTGGTGCCGCGCACTACGAGCTTCGGCGGCAGGACCTGCGCGGCGGATGTGGGCACTGCGGTGCCCTCGAGCTGACGAAGCAGCTGGCGCACGGCGCGCGCCCCGAGTTCGCGCTGCGGCATGCTGATCGTGGACAGCTCCGGCGTGACGAGCGATCCCATCTCGATGTCATCGCACCCAAGGAGTGAGAGCTCGCCGGGGAGCGAGACACCTGCTCCCCCGCAGGCCTTGTGCGCGCCAAGCGCGACGAGGTCATTCGCGCAGAAGACGGCGGTGGGCCGACCGCGGAGACCAAGCAGCCGGCGCATCGCCACGACGCCACCCTCGATGCTCGCCTCGGCGCGCACCAGGCTCTCCGACGAAATGGAGCCCCCCGCTGCCCGGATTGCCTGAACGAAACCACGCTCACGCAGACGGAATGCGGGAATCGGCGTGGCCGGCCCGATGAAACCGAAGCGGCGGTGGCCCAGTTCCAGCAGGTGCGCCGCCGCCATGTGTCCCGCGCGTTCCGAATCGCCGGCAACGGACGCATAGCGTGATGACGGTTGGTTGACGAGGACGACGTTGAGATCCTCAAGCTCGCTCGGCGGGAGGGTCGTCGCGGCCACCCCGGCGATGATCACGCCATCGACCTGCCGGTCACGAAGCGCCCGGAGATGCTGCACGCCGTCGGTCGGGCCGGTTTCCGCGAGGAGCACCGCATAGCCCGCTTCTGCCGCCACCTTCTCGGCACCACTCAGCACGTGCGCATAGAATGGATTGTCGAAGCCGGGCACAATCACGCCGATGGCGAATGAACGGCGGGCAACGAGGGCTTGGGCCAGGCGATTGGGACGATACCCAATCTCCTCGGCGATCTTCAGCACCCGTTCGCGCGTCGCCTGTGCGATGCGCGCCTTGGGGTTGCGGGTGAGGATCAGCGAGACCGTGGGCTGGGACACGCCAGCTCGTTGTGCGACTTCCGACGCTGTTACACGCCTTCTGCCAATACGCATAAGCGATCAGATAATACGTATCACCAGCGAAATGTCAAGAGCGCCGAAGCCCGCATTCTATTCAGGCCTGCCCTGACTCCAGCGTTCGCGCTAGGGCGCCGGTGGCGCCAAGTCGTCGTGCGGCTTGAAGACCTGTTTCACGATCCAAGCCGCCAGCGCAAATAGGAGCACCACGAACAACAGGATCTTCCCGACCACCAAGGGCCACGTCACCACGCGGTATTACGGCTGGTACGCCCTGCACGGCACGCACCACCCGAGATCGCGGAGCCTCGCGGCAATATCTGGCCGCCACCAGAGAGGATTCCCGCGCAGTCCATGGCCCGCCGTACCCCACGCGGGGCCGCAGTAGACCGCGCGCGCTATCTTCCAGACGTCCAATCCCGCACCTCATGTCCAGCGCAATGCACCCGTCGGCATCCCGCGCCACCCTCCACCAACACCGCGAACGCGCCGTCCTCGACGACGCACCGGCCTTCCTCGCCGCAGGGATCGTTGCGCACGTAGGCATCGCCGACGACCAAGGCCCCGTCGTCATCCCGATGACCTACCAGTACGACGCGGCGGAGCCGGAGACGCTGTACCTCCACGGCGCCCACAACAGCCGCCTGATGCTGGCCGTGGCCTCCGGCGCCCCGGTCTGCGTCACGGTCACGCTGGTCGATGGGCTAGTCTACTCGAAGACGGCCCTCAACCACTCGGTGAACTACCGCTCCGTGGTCGCCTTCTGCCGCGCGGCGGCCGAGCAGCCCGATGCTGACCGCAAACGCGCCATCCTCGACGCGGCCAGACCGCCCTCGCGGTACCGCTTCGCAATGAGCCGCACCGCTTGCGGCGTCAGGCCGACGGCCCGGCCGGCGGCAGACGCGCCGCCGCCGCGATGGAGGTGCAGGAGCGCCAAGGCGCGG
>VHBQ01000069.1 GCA_016871855.1 Gemmatimonadota bacterium | reverse complement strand
CAACAGAGAAACAACAGAGAAACAACAGAGAAACAACAGAGAAACAACAGAGAAACAACAGAGAAACAACAGAGAAACAACAGAGAAACAACAGAGAAACAACAGAGAAACAACAGAGAAACAACAGCAGGCCGCCGCCGTGTCTGTTGTCTCTCTGTTGTTTCTCTGTTGTCTTTCCGTTGTCTCTCTGCCGTTAACGAGTCGCGGTAGGCCAGCGGTTGACGAGCCAGTGACGGCCCCCCGGCGCACTGTACGCGCCCCCCGCTGATCCTACCGCGACACGCCGGGCCGCTCGAAGCGGCCCTGCGTCCTGCTTATTTTTCACCGGGGCATCGCCGTGTCTGTTCAGCGCGCTCCCGATCGCAGAGGGAATGTCTAGTCTGGAACAGGGGTTCGGAATGGGGTGCAATTATGGAAGTTTTGTGAGGCAATTCCCCACGAAACCCCTACACCCTAGTTTGTGCCTTCAAAGTGGACTTTCAGAGGGGGTTTTTGATGACCATCGCTGCCGCTGTACGCCCTGAGGCCGACGAATTCGCTCCGTTCTACGCCGGATACGTCGCCGCCGTCCCGGATGGCGACGTCACTCGCACGCTCGCCGAGCAGGGCGACGCGCTGTTGACGCGTCTGAAGGGCCTCTCCGAGGCGCAGGCAAGCTCCGCCTACGCGCCGGGGAAGTGGACGGTCAAGGAGGTGATGTGCCACATCACCGACACCGAGCGGATCTTCGCCTATCGCCTGCTGCGCATCGCCCGCGGCGACACCACGCCGCTCGCCTCGTTCGACGAGAACGCCTACGCCGCCGAATGCGGCGCCAATGACCGGTCGTTCGACACACTGCTCGGCGAGTTCGCCGCCGTCCGCGGCGCGACGCTGGCCCTCCTGCGCTGGCTCCCCGAATCCGCCTGGACCCGCCGCGGCACCGCCAGCGGCAAGGAAATCAGCGTGCGCGGCTTGGCGTGGATCGCAACAGGGCACGAACGGCACCACGCGAAGGTGCTGGCGGAGAGATACGGGGTGTGAGCGGACGACAGAAGACGACAGAGAACGACAGAGAACGACAGAGAACGACAGAGAACGACAGAAAACGACAGCGGCCGTCGGCTGGCCCTCTGTCGTCTTCTGTCGTTCTCTGTCGTCTTCTGTCGTTCTCTGCCGTTCAGATATGTATCGCTCGCCCCAGCGCCGCTAACGCCGCTTCCTTGACCACCTCGCTGAGCGTCGGATGCGAGTGCACGGTCACCCCGATGTCCTCGGCGGTGCCGCGGTACTCCATCGCCAGCACCACCTCGCTGAGCAAGTCGCTCACATTCGCCCCGATCATGTGGCAGCCGAGGATCTCGTCGGTGTTGGCGTCCACGATGAACTTCACGAAGCCGTTCGTCTCGGCCATGGATCGCGCGCGACCGTTCGCGGTGAACGGGAACTTGCCCACGCCGTAGGGACGGCCGCTCGCCTTCGCCTCGGCCTCCGTCAGGCCGCAGGTCGCGACTTCGGGCCACGTGTAGACGACGCCGGGCATGTTGTGGTAGTGCATGTGTGCCTTCCGCCCGGCGATCACTTCAGCCGCTACCACGCCTTCCTCCTCCGCCTTGTGGGCGAGGAGCTTGCCCCCAACCGCGTCGCCGATGGCGAACACGTCGGGAAGGTTGGTGCGCATCTGGTCGTCCACCGTGATCTCGCCGCGCGAGCCGAGCGCCAGGCCCAAGGCCTCCGCATCCACGCCGAAGAGCGCCGGCTTCCGGCCGATCGAGACGAGCACGCAGTCCGCCGTGAAGGTGGCCGGCTGGCCGTTCTCATCGACCTCGATGATCACCTGGTCGCCCTCGCGACGCCCGCCGGTCACCTTCGTGGACGTGTGGATCTCCATCCCCTGCTTCTTGAAGATCCGCGTCGCCTCCTTCGTGATCTCGTCGTCGTTGCCGGGGAGGATGGTCGGCATGAACTCGATGACGGTCACCTTGGCGCCTAGCCGCCGCCAGACGGAGCCCAGCTCCAGGCCGATCACGCCGCCGCCGATCACGATGAGATGTTGCGGCACGTCGTGCAGCTTGAGGGCGCCGACGTTGGAGACGATGCGCTCCTCGTCGAACTTCAGGAACGGCAGCTCCACCGGCACCGAACCCGTGGCGAGAATCACATGGCGGGGCGTGTACGTGGTGACCGTGCCGTCCTCGCCCTTTACCTCGACGACGTTGCCGGGCTTCAGCGTGCCAAAGCCCTTGGCCCACGTGACCTTGTTCTTCTTGAACAGGAACTCCACGCCCTTGGTATTCTGCGACACCACCTCGTCCTTGCGCTTCATCATGCGCGCCAGGTCGAGCGACACCCCCTGGTAGTCAACGCCGTGCTCGGCGGCGTGCAGGCGCGCGAACTCGAAGTGCTCCGACGAACTCAGCAGGGCCTTCGATGGAATGCAGCCGACGTTCACACAGGTGCCGCCTAGGGTGCGGTCCATCTCGACGCACACGGTCGAGAGGCCGAGCTGCGCGGCGCGAATGGAGGCGACGTAGCCGCCAGGGCCGCCGCCGATGACAAGCACATCCGGAGTCAACGTTGACACAACAAGCCTCGGGAACAGGAAGATCGGGTGGCGAGTGAGAATCTAACCAATCACGCCCCATTGGAATTCCGGAGCGCCCTCTGCACATTCTCGGTGTGACCCGGCTCCTCTCGCTGATCACCTGCACACGCAACCCGGACGACGCCGGCCTCGACGAGGTGCTCGCCGCCGTGCGCGCGCTGCGGGTCCCCGACGGTTGGCTATTCGAGCATCTCCTCGTCGACAACGCGAGCACCGTGCCGATGGCGGAGCGACCGTCGGTGGCGCGGCATTTGCAGGAGCTTCCCAGCGCGCGGGTCGTGCGTGACGACACGGACGGACTCTCCGTGGTCCGGTCGCGCGCCATTCGGGCGGCCCAGGGCGAGCTGCTGGTCACGGTGGACGACGACAACGTGCTGGACCGCGGATACCTGGGGGCGCTGGTCGCCGCGGCAGATGACCTGCCACACGTCGCCGTCTTCGGAGCGGGCCGCATTCAGGTGCGCCTGCTCGAGGACGCCCCCGCGTGGGCGAGCGATCCGTGGGTGCTTCAGCTCTTCCAAGAGCGGACGTTTGCCACCATCGAGCACGGGACCAGCCGCAGTTGGCAGGCATACTACGCGCCGGGGACCGGTATGGCCGTGCGGCGTTCCGTCGCGCTGGCGTTCGCCGACGGCGTGGAACGCGGCGTGCTGCGCAACGCGTCGCGGCGGCGTGGACGCCTCGGTGGAGGCGAGGATGCACAGTTGAACTGGCTGGCCGTGCAGGGCGGCCAGCACGTGGGCGTCGTGCCGGGCATGTCCGTGGTGCACCGCATTCACGGTGGGCGCCTGTCGCCGACCTACCTTCGCCGACTGGTCTTCGGCATTCATGAGTCCGCCGCCCCGGCGCGCGCCGAGGTGTTCCGCGACGAACCGCTTCCGGCGTGGCGCCCCTTCCGCGTCTTCGTGCGCGGCGCGCGCCGCGTGCCGATCCATCCCCCCGCAGTGGTCGTGCTCGCCCGAGTCGCCGCCGCCGCCGCGGACGCCGCCGCCATCTGCCAGATGCACGAGCGTCCGGAACCGTGGTGGCTCCGGACGCTCATCGCGCTGCTCAGCGCGCGCGGTTAGTCGATCAGCATCGTCGCCGGATCTTCCAGCAACTCCTTCATCTTCACGAGGAAGAGCACCGCCTGCTGACCGTCGATGATGCGGTGGTCGTAGGACAGGGCCACGTACATCATCGGCCGGATCACCACCGCGCCGTTCACCGCCATCGGGCGATCCTGCGTCTTGTGCAGTCCGAGGATGGCCACCTGCGGGAAGTTGATGATCGGCGTCGACAGCAGCGACCCGAAGACGCCGCCGTTCGTGATCGTGAACGAGCCGCCGGTCAGGTCCTCCATCGTCAGCTTGCCGTCGCGCGCCTTCTTGGCGAGCGCGGCGATGTCGCGCTGCATATCAAGGATCGACTTGCGATCGGCGTCCTTGATGTTCGGCACGACGAGCCCAGCGTCGCTGGCCACGGCGATGCCGAGATTCACATAGTGCTTATAGAGGATCTCCTCGCCGTCCACCTGCGCGTTCACCGTCGGGAACGCCTTGAGCGCCAGGCAGGCGGCCTTCGCGAAGAAGGGCATGAAGCTGAGCTTCACGCCGTGCTCCTTCTCCACCCGTTCCTTCATCCGCTCGCGGAGCGCCGTGAGGGCGCTCATGTCGATCTCGTTGAACGTCGTGAGATGCGCGGTGGCGTGCTGCGCCTGCAGGAGGTTCTCGGCGATGCGCTTGCGCCGTGTCGTCATCTTCTCGCGAGTCTCGCGAGTCTCGCGGGGCGATGAGGTGACGGTGGACGGTGGACGGTCGACGGTGGAGACGGTGGACGCTGGGTGGTCGACGGTCGAGACGGTGGAGGGTGGACGGTCGACCGTCGAGACGGTGGACGGTTGACGGTTGACGGTGGATGGGGCGGGCGCTGTTACCGTCGCCGGGGCTGCCGGCACCGCCGGCACCGCGGGCATCGAACGCACGGGAGTCGGCGAACTCAACGCGCCGATTACATCGGGCTTGCTGATAACGCCGCCGCGCCCGGTGCCCGGCACGGTGCGCAAATCGACATCCGTCTCCGCGGCGAGTCGCACGGCACTCGGCGCCGCGCGCACGTCCGCGGCGGCTGCGATCGCTGGCGCAATCGCCGGAGCAGGCGCCGCCGGGGCGGCCGCGACGGGCGCGGCACTGGCGACTCCGCCCTCGTCCAGGTCGCCGAGCACCTCGTCCACCTTGACCACGTCCCCTTCGAGCTTCGCGCGCCGGCCAATCACGCCGGCCTTCGTCGCCGGCACCTCGACGGTGATCTTGTCCGTCTCGAGCTCGACCAGTGTGTCGCCGACATTCACCGCGTCGCCTTCGCGCTTCAGCCAGCGCGAGATCGTCGCTTCGGTGATGGATTCGCCGAGGGGGGGAACTCGAATCTGCATGCGAGAGGGAGACGGTGGACGGTGGACGGTCGACGGTGGACCGTCGCAGCGTGACGACGGTTTCGCTCTGCAAACTAATATATTCGACCAATTCGCGCGGAGTCGCGCCGCGTGCGGTCTGTGATCGTCCATCGTCCACCGTCCACCGTCTACCGTCCACCGTCTGTCGTCCATGCGCGCCCTCACCATCCCCGCCACCGGCTCCGTCGACCACGTGGAGTTCCGGCGCGATATCGCGTCGCCGGCACTCGCCGGGCCGGGGCTGGTGCGCCTTCGGATGCAGGCCGCCCCTCTCAACCACCTCGACCTCTGGACCGTCCGCGGTCTTCCCGGTATGCAGATCAGCGCCCCGTGGATCATCGGGTCGGACGGATGGGGCATCGTGGCCGAGGTTGCCGAGGACGTCGCCAACGTGCGCGTCGGCGATCGCGTCGTGGTGAACTCGGGGCTCTCCTGCCGCCGTTGCGAGTACTGTGACCGCGGCGAGCACCCATTGTGCGTGAAGTACCGCGTGCTCGGCGAACACCTGCCGGGGACGTTCGCCGAGGAACTGGTGCTTCCGGCGACCAACGTGCGGACGATTCCGCCGTCGGTGTCCGACACGGCCGCCTCCGCCTTTGGATTGGCCGCGATGACCGCGTGGCGCATGGTCGTCTCGCGCGCCGCGGTGGGGCCCGGCGACGACGTGTTGATCTGGGGCATCGGCGGCGGGGTCGCGCAGGCGGCGCTCTGCTTTGCCAAAGCGCGCGGGGCGCGCGTGTGGGTGACTTCGGGCTCCGACGAGAAACTCGCCCGCGCCCGCGCCATGGGCGCCGACGAGACGATCAATCACACGGGCATCGATGTCGGCCGCGAGGTGCGCGCGCGCACGGGCAAACGCGGCGTCACCGTGGTCATCGACAGCGTGGGCACGGCCACCTGGGAGCAGTCGCTCGGCGCGCTGGGCCGCGGCGGACGGCTGGTGACGTGCGGCGGCACTACCGGGCACGAACTCCGCACCGACGTGCGCCGGCTCTTCTGGAACCAGTGGACCATCATGGGCTCCACGATGGGCAATGACGCCGAGTTCAACGCCGCCGCGGACGAACTCATCGCGGGGAGACTGCCACTTCCGGTCGACTCGACCTTCCCGCTGGAGCGCGGGCGCGAAGCGCTGGAGCGTCTGCAGTCCGGCGTGCAGTTCGGAAAGGTCGTGCTGCAGATCGCCGCGTCGTGACCACGCGACGGGAGTCCGCGCAGTTCAGTGCCGCGGAGCAACGTCAGGTGCGCGAGGCCTTCGCGGCCAACGGCGCCGCGGAATGCCCACGGTGCGGCGTCTCCCTGCATGCGCGCGCCATCGGCGGCGGGAGTTTCGGGCTGGGCTACGCGAGGCGCCGCGAGTGGCTCACGTGCCCCTCCTGCCGGCGGTCGGTCATCTTTGACGTGCAGCGCGGAACACGGAACTGAGCCCGGGGGTCGAACGTGTGAACTGCCCCGCCGCTCCTCGCGAAACGGGCGGGGCGGGACAGCCGTCTTAAGGGCGACCCTCCAAACGCATCCACATGCTTCGTCTGCCCTTGCTCATCGCGGTGACTGCGCTTCCCCTCCTCGCGCAGGATCCCCCGGGTGTTCCCAAACCGCGCCCCGACCTCCGCGACTCGACAACCCGCCGCGTGCCCGAGCCGCCAGCCCGCCGTCCCACGCCGCGCGCGGTGCGCGACACCGGCGTCGCCGCCGTCGTGCGCCTCACCTCGACGCCCTTCGTGCGCGACCAGACGCTGCTCGGCCTCGTGCTCTACGCGCCGTCGTTTGCGGTCACTGTCGCTGACCGCCCTGTGGCGGCGGCCGCGGCGTATCTGGTGATGGCGGGCGGGACGTTCTTCGCGGCTGCCGAGATCTCGCGCACCGTGAACATCACCGAGGGCATGGCGCTGCTGGCCACGCGGGCGCCGATCATCGGCGCGGCGGTGGGAGCGGCCACGCAGTATGCGATTTCCGGTACGCACGACTACGCGCCCGGCGTCTTCGTCGGCTCGATGCTCGGCGCCACCAGCGCGCTCACGCTTGGCCGCCGGCTCACCCCCGGCGCGGCGGTGGCGTCGGTGTTCGGCGCGGAGGCACTGGCCGGCATTTCCGTCGCGACGATGTACGCCTTTGACGAGGACTACAGCGATGATCGGGGGCGCGCGGCGATCGGCGCCGCCGCGGCCGTGGTCGGCGCGCAGCTCGGCGCGATGTACGGCTCCTACTCGCGCTACAACGTGACGGCCGGCGACGTGCAGACGCTGTGGGTTTCTTCGCTCATCGGCGCCGCAGGCGGCGGCGCCTTCGTCGCCAACGGACATCCGGGGCACAAGACAACGACGCTGGCCGTCCTCGGCGGGGCGACGATGGGGATACTTGCGGGCGACCGGCTGCTCGCGCGCCGCATCGATCACTCGCGCGGCGAGGCCGGGCTCGTCGGACTTGGCGCCTTGGCGGGCGCGCTCATGGGCGGCGGCGTCGCCGTGATCGTCGGGTCCAGCGACCGCTTCAACGGGGCGACGGCCGGGCTTGGCGCGGTGGGCGCGGCGGGCGGCGTCTGGATGGTGGAGCGCTGGATGGGGTCGCGTCCCGACGCCGGGCAGCGAAGGAGCGCTCGCCTGACGGTCGACCCGCAGGCGCTCGCGCTGGCCGCTGCCCGCGCCCCCGGCGCCCATTCCCTCGTCCGGTTCACGTTCTAGTACATTTCGGGGACCCTTATCGAGTCCCCTGCCGTGAACTTCTTCGATCGACTGCGCGACAGCTTCGCTGAGTTCTGGGACTACATCCCGGCGCTCTTCGGCGCTGTCGTTGTGCTGCTCGCCGGCTATCTGCTGGCCAAGCTCGTGCAGAAAGCCGCGGCGCGCCTGCTGCGCCGCCTCCACCTCAACGACGTGCTCAAGAAGGGTGGCGTGGTGCCGCTCGACCGTGTCGGCGCGCACCTGAACCCCACGCTCGCCATCGCCAACCTGCTGTTCTGGCTGGTGATGTTCAGCGCGCTGCTGCTTGCCGCCAACGCGCTCGGCTTCGAGTCGCTCGCCTCCCTGTTCAGCGAACTGGTTGGCTACGTACCGAGCGTCGTCGCCGCGGTGGTGATCATCATCGTCGGCATCGTGCTCGGCGATTTCGTCGGCGGACTGATTAGCGCGAGCACCATCTCGCTGCACGGCGGACCGACGCTGGCGCGGGTCGGCAAGGGGGGCGTAGTCCTGCTCGCCGTCTTCATGTCGCTGCAGGAGCTCGGCGTGGCGACCGAGATCGTCACGACAGCGTTCGCCATCATCTTCGGCGCGATCGCGCTTGCCCTGGCGCTGTCGTTCGGGCTTGGCAACCGCGAGCTGGCCGCGGAGATCACGCGCGAGTGGTACGAGCGCTACAAGGCGGAGCGGGACGCAATCGACCGCGAGGTGCAGGCGGAGGAGGCCGACGTGCTCTCCGGCGAGGGGGGCGCGCCGCCACGGGCGCCGGGAGCGTAGCGCGTGCTGGCCCCTCTCGCGCTGGCGCTGGCGCTGGCCGGACCGGCGGCGGACGACAGCCTCGCCGCGGTACGCGCGGCCGATTCGCTGCGCGTGGCCATCCTCGCCGCCGCGCGCTTCGTGCATCTCGACACGACCCAGTGCGACCAGGGCGTCCTGCGCACCTTCCCGGATTCCGCGCGCGCGCCGGCCGGGCCGGACGCCGCCGCGTTGCTCGCGCGCCTTGAGCGGTTGGTGATCGCGCAGGGCGTGGAGGATCCCATCGACACCCCGCGTGGTCATGCGCTGCTGCGCGGCCTGGTGGGATGGGAAGTCGGTATGTCGCGTCCCAACTGGGACGTCCCCGCGGGGGCCGTCACGCACCGCGTGATCGCCGCCGGACTGGCCGGCGAGTACTGGAATCCCGACAGCAAGCGATGTGAACCGTTCGTCCCCGCCGAGCCGCAGTACGTGCTCCTCCCCAAGCTCACGGGTTTCACGATGCCGCGTCCGCCGCGCGCCCCGCTGACCATCGGCTTCGGCGCGGACGGACTGTATGACATCCGCAACAAGTTCTTCGCCGCGCATCGCGGAGACAGCACCTCCGTCCTCACCTACACCAACGTGATCGCCACCGTCGTGTGGGGCGACTACGCGGTCGTGGCCGTCAACCGTCCCGCCGAGCAGATGGCGGCGATGGCGTTGAAGAAAGGCGCGGGCGGCACGACCTACCTGTGGCACTTCGCGGACGATGAGTGGAGGCTGCTGGCGATTGTGAGGACGTGGGTGTAGGTACTGCGGACGGTGGATGGTGGATGGTGGACGGTGGACGGTGGACGGCAGATGGCAGGCGGCAGATGGCGGATGGCGGAAACGGCGGCTGAACGGGCGGGCCATTTGGCTCGCCTTTTTCATTCGTGCGACCGCGCAAAACCGGCACTGCTTAGCGTCCTTCGACCTTCGCGGTTGCAGTGCAAAATCGCGGCCCGCTAAACTATTGAAAAACAATGACTTACAAGCCAATTCCGCTATTGCTTTTCCCGTGGCGTTTCGGTAAATTTTCCGGATTGGTCGCTGGTCTTTTTCCACCCCCCTGAGACGGCGCATGACCGCACCGAACAACCGCGAGCGGATCCTCCCCCGGCTGATCGACGAAGAGGTCCGGGAATCGTTCATCAACTACTCGATGAGCGTCATCGTGTCGCGCGCGCTTCCCGATGTGCGCGACGGCCTCAAGCCCGTGCATCGGCGCGTGCTGTACGCGATGAACGAACTCGGGCTGGTCCCCGGACGCGCCTACAAGAAGTCGGCGACGGTCGTCGGCGACGTGCTCGGCAAGTACCATCCGCACGGCGATCAGTCCGTGTACGACGCCCTCGTGCGCATGGTGCAGGACTTCTCGCTGCGCTATCCGCTGGTGGATGGACAGGGGAACTTCGGCTCCGTGGACGGCGACCCGGCGGCGGCGTACCGCTACACCGAGGCGCGGCTGACGCGGATCGCGGTGGAAATGCTGGCCGACATCGACAAGGACACGGTCGGCTTCGCCCCGAATTTCGACGACCGGCTCGAGGAGCCGACGGTCCTGCCGTCGGGGATCCCGAACCTCATCGTCAACGGGTCGGCGGGCATCGCGGTGGGCATGGCGACGAACATCCCGCCGCACAACCTGCGCGAGACCGTCGCGGCGCTGCTCCAGCTCATTGACCATCCCGAGATGGATGCCGCGGCGATCCGCCAGCACATCAAGGGGCCGGATTTCCCGACCGGCGGCTTCATCTACGGCCGCGAGGGGATCAAGGACTACATCGAGACCGGGCGCGGCAAGATCGTGATGCGCGCGCGCGCGGTGATCGAGGAGAAGGAGAGCAGCAGCAAGCAGCAGATCGTCGTCACCGAGCTGCCGTACCAGGTGAACAAGGCCCGACTCGTCGAGGACATCGCCTCGCTGGTCCGCGACAAGAAGCTCGATGGCATCAGCGACCTGCGCGACGAGTCGGACCGCGACGGCCTGCGCGTGGTCATCGAGCTCAAGCGCGATGCGATCCCGCGCGTGGTGCTCAACCAGCTCTACAAGCACACGGCGATGCAGAGCACGTTTGGCGTGATCATGCTCGCCCTGGTCCCCGATCCGGCGACCAAGCGGCTCGTGCCGCGCGTGATGGGGATGCGCGAGGCGCTGCTGCACTACATCCACCACCGCCATGACGTCATCGTCCGGCGAACGCAGTTCGACCTCGACAAGGCGCGCGACCGGGAGCACATCCTCGAGGGGCTCAAGATCGCCGTTGACAACATCGACGCGGTCATCAAGGTCATCCGGGCCGCCGAGGACCCCGAGTCGGCGAGCGCCGAGCTGCAGAAGCGCTTCAAGCTCTCGGAGAAGCAGGCCGAGGCGATCCTCAACATGCGGCTCGCCAAGCTCACCGGTCTCGAGCGCGAGAAGCTCGAGGAGGAGCTGGCCGAGGTGCGCGCCGCCATCAAGGTCCTCGTCGCGCTGCTCGAGAGCAAGCCGGCGCGCATGGCGCTCATGAAGCAGGAGCTCGGCGCGATGGCCGAGACCTACGGCGACGACCGGCGCACGGCGATCATCGCCGACGAGGGCGAGTTCTCCATCGAGGACCTCATCGCCAACGAGGAGGTGCTCGTCACCATCTCGCACGCCGGCTACATCAAGCGCACGTCCATCGCGACGTACCGCAAGCAGAAGCGCGGCGGGCAGGGGCTCAAGGGGACCGAGCTCAAGACGGACGACTTCGTCGAGCACTTCTTCACCGCCAAGACGCACGACTACCTGCTCGTCTTCACCAACGATGGGCGGTGCTTCTGGCTGAAGGTGCACGAGATCCCCGAAGGCGGCCGGGCCGCGAAGGGGAAGCCGATTCCCAACCTGATCAACGTGTCGGCCGAAACGCAGGTGTCGGCCGTGGTGCAGGTGAAGAAGTTCAGCGAGGACGAGTTCCTGCTGTTCTGCACGCGCGACGGCACGGTGAAGAAGACGGCGCTCAGCGAGTACTCGAACGTGCGCGTCACGGGCATCAAGGCCATCAAGATCGAGAACGGCGACCACCTGATCGACGTGCAGATCACGAGCGGTTCCAACGACGTGGTGCTGGTGACGCGGCACGGCCTGAGCATCCGCTTCCACGAGCAGGACGTGCGCGCGATGGGGCGCGACACGACCGGCGTGAAGGGCATCGCCCTTGGCGACGGCGACCAGGTGGTCGGCATGGTCGTCGTGAAGCGCGAGGCCTCGCTCCTTGTCGTCACCGAGCAGGGACTCGGGAAGCTGACGAACATCGACGAGTACCGGGTGCAGGGACGCGGCGGCAAGGGCATCCTGACGGTCAAGCGCACCGAGCGCACGGGCAACGTCGTCGGACTGCTCGAGGTGCTCCCCGAGGATGAGATGATGCTCATCACTCGCGGCGGGCAGACCCTGCGCTGCGCGGTGAAGGACATTCGCGAGACGGGACGCGTGGCCCAGGGCGTGCAGCTCAAGAAACTCGACATGGGCGACGTCGTCGCCGCCATCGCGCGCCTCGTGGCGGAGGACAAGGACGTGGAGGGCGCCGAGGACGACGGAACTCCTGAGGCGCAGATGGAGCTGTCCGAGGGCGGTGACGCGTAGCGAGCGGCCGGTTCCCTGACGCAGCGGGCGCCCGCGCGCGCTGGCGGGACATGGCAAAGTGGTCTACTATATGCCGGTTCTCGGGCCCGTCACCACCGACGGCCGGAACCCCGGCACGCCGCGATGCAGGGTGCCGGGCATCAGGCCCCTCCTCGTCGCGAGCGTATGCCCCCCATGTCCGGGTCGTCGCGGTCCGTGGTGATCCTGTCCGACTCCGTGGCGATGAAGCTGCGGCTGCGCGACGCCATGGCGCCGTACGCGCAGGTGGAGTGCGTGACGAGCGAGCCTGAGCTGCTGCAGCGCATCTCCCGGCCCGCCCACCTGCTCGTCATCCATGGAGTGCCGCCCTTTGCTGACGCGCGCCTGCCGGCGCGCCTGCGCCATGCGCTGCGCGATGCCTTGGTGCCGATCATCGTTGTCACGACCTCACGCGAGCCGGCTTGGCACCTGGGGCGGGCCCTCATCACGTCGGGGCAGGTGGAGGACATCATCCTCACCGACTGCGAGCGCGTGGATGCGCTGGTCGCCGCCTGGAGCCTGGACCGCGACCGGTGCCGCCAGAAAGTCGAGGCACTGCGCCTGGCGCACGAAAGCGCGCCCGAGATCCTGCACCCGTTCCTCGAGGACCTGCTGCTGCGCGACACGGGGGATCTCTCGGTGGGCGCCTGGGCCGCGAAGACACCGGAAGGGTCGCGCTTCGCGCTGCACCGCGAACTGTCGAAAGTCGGGGTGTCTCCCTCGCGGCTGGTGGACGTGGCACGCGTGCTCAACGTCGTGACGCGGGTGCTGGAACGTGGCGGAGCGCGCGCCAAGGGACGGATGGCCGCGCTGCCGGATGTCCGCGCGGCCCGCCGGCTCCTGACCCGCACGCTCGGGATGTCGCCCAGCGATGTCACCCACCTGGCCCGCGAGCAGGGGCTGGAAGCGGTTCGCGAGCGCGCACGGCAGGCCGTGCGCTTGATCCTGCGGGAAAGCGACGCGATTGGCCGCCCGGCCTCGGCGCGCCGCCCCGAACGGTAGCCGTCAGGGACCCGGTCCGTCTCGCGGCAGGCGGGAACATCCCGTGCGCCGATGTTGCGGAAGCCATTGCGCTGGAGCAGATTAGTCGCGGTCATTGCGCAGTGCGCATCTCTCCGCGGCACCCTCTCCATTTATAGTTGGAGATCCGTTCATATGGCGCTCGAGTCCCGCGACATGAATCCCACGCGAGGCAGCAGTTTCTCTCTGATGGCGCGACTTCTCCTCCGCGCCTCCCTTGCCGTCGTTGCGCTGGTCGGCGTCACGGTTGCGGCCGGCGCGCAGGGTGGCGACAAGGCGAACATCGCCGAGGCCGTCAGAGCCGACCTGTCGCGACTCGCCGACCTCGAGCGCAGTTGGTACGAGAAGAACCGCGCATTCACCACCGACCTTCGCGCACTGGGCTTCACGCCGGCGAGTGGCGCCAATATCACCATGGCGTATGCGTCGACACGGTCTTGGGCGGCGAACGCGACGCACCCGCAGCTGTAGCCGACGACGTGCTTCATCGTGGTGTCGCAGCCCGGCACGGGGGGATCGGCGGATCGTCCGTTCTGCTCGGAGGCGCCCGGCGGCCAGATGGCGGCCGCGCCGGCTCCGACACAGCCCGCGGCGCAAGCGCCGACGCGCCCGGCGGCCCCGCAGGCGG
>VHBQ01000068.1 GCA_016871855.1 Gemmatimonadota bacterium | reverse complement strand
CCGGATGCGCTTCACGGCGCGCGTCTTCAAGACCGAGACCAGCGAGATCGTCTTCCCCGCGGCGGGCGGGCCGACGGGCGTGGTCAATGGCAAGGTGGACGACTTCATGGACCTCGTGGTGCAGTTGGCCGACAAGATCAACAAGGGCGCCAAGCTCCCGGACATTCCGGCGCGCGTTAGCGAGGCCCGCAAGGAAGCCGCGAAGAAGGTGCCCTACGAGGCGATCGCGCTCTACAGCAAGGGGCTCGCGGCCAAGGACGCGGGGAACAAGGCGGAAGCGGTGACGCTGTTCAACAAGGCGCTGTCGAAGTTCCCGGCCTTTGATAAGGCCGAGGCCGAGCTCAAGAAGCTGCAGTAGCGGTGTAGCGGGCGCGTTCGCGCCTCCGCACATTAGAACGCCGGCGCCCCCGACGGGCGCCGGCGTTCTGTGCCTAATCTCCTCGTGTCCATCACGCCCCTTCTCCTCGCCCCCGCCGGCCGCACCCCGCCGGTTCTCGCCGCGCTCATCGCGGAACTTCGCCTTGTCGAGCGCGCCGCCGCATCGCTCGGCGACCCTTGGCCCGCCGACGAACAACAGCCCGTCGTGGTGCTGCTCGACGCGGCCTTGGCGGCGACGGCGCCGGATCTGGAAGCGCTCTCCCAGCGCGCCGCCCTGCTCGGGATCGGCGCCGTCGGCACCCACGGACCCGCCGACGGTGTGCCTGACGGCGTGCTGTGCGGCTACCTGGCGGCGGATGCGAGCGAGCGCCAGGCGCGTCTGGCCCTGCGCGCGGCCCTGCGACACGCCGGAGCGCTCGTCGCCGCCCGCCGCGAGGCGGCTGAGGCGTCGCAACGCACCGCGGAGATCGCCGAGCTCACGCGCATCGGCGTCGCGCTCTCCACGGAACGGGACCTCCCCACCCTGCTGACGATGATTCTGGAGCAGGCTCGGCGGCTGTCGTCCGCGGATGCGGGGTCGCTGTATCTGGTGGAACGAGATGGGGGACCGAGACCAGGCGAGGGGGGGCGGGAGACGGAACGAGGGGCGGGAGAGGCGGTACTGCGGTTCAAGCTCTCGCAGAACTTCACCCTGCCCGACCTGCCGTTAAGCGAGTTCACGGTGCCGCTGAACGCGTCCTCCATCGCCGGTGCGGCGGCGGTGTCGCACGAGACGATCGTGTTCGACGACGCCTACGCGCTGGGCCCGGGCGACCGCTTCCAGTTCAACCGTTCGGTCGACGAGAAGTTCGGCTACCGCACCAAGAGCATGGTGACGATCCCGATGAAGACGCACCGCGACGAGATCGTGGGCGTGCTGCAGCTCATCAATCGCAAACGGGACGCGGCGGCGCGGCTTGCGACCCCCGCGGATGTGGAGCGCGAGGTGCTCCCCTTCGATGCCCACGCCGTGTCGCTGGTCAGCGCGCTCGCATCGCAAGCGGCGGTGGCCATCGAGAATGGCCGGCTGTACGAGGACATCGAGCGGCTCTTCGAGGGGTTCGTGATGGCGTCGGTGACGGCCATCGAGAGCCGCGACCCGACGACCTCGGGCCATTCCTCGCGCGTGGCCATCTACACCACCGGGCTGGCGACGGCGATCGACCGCGTGGACAGCGGCCCGTACGGGCGCCTGCGCTTCTCGCGCGAGGAGCTGCGTGAGCTGCGCTACGCCTCGCTGCTCCACGACTTCGGCAAGGTGGGCGTGCGCGAGCAGGTGCTCGTGAAGCAGAAGAAGCTGTACCCGTCGGACCTGGCGATCATCCGGCACCGGTTCCAGTTCCTGCTCCAGCGCGCCGACCTGCAGTACGAGCGCGAGCGCGCGCAGTACCTGTGGGAGCACGGGCGCACGAACTACGAGGAGGCGCTGGCCAGGCTGGAGCGCTCGCGCGGCGACGTGCGCGACGAGCTGCAGCGCTTCCTCGACGCGATCGTGCGGGCCAACGAGCCGACCATCCTCTCCGAGGGGACCTTCGAGGAGCTGGCCGAGATCAACGCGCGGCTGTACGTGGATTTCGACGGCACCGAGAAGCCGTTGCTCGGCGACGACGAGCTGCGCTACCTGATGATCAACCGCGGCAACCTGGACGCGCGCGAGCGCCGGGAGATCGAGAGCCACGTCACGCACACCTATCGGTTCCTCGACCAGATCCCCTGGACGCGCGAACTGAAGGGGATTCCGCTGATCGCCTGGGGCCACCACGAGAAGCTCGACGGCACCGGCTATCCGCGCGGTGTGCGCGCCGAGGACATCCCGGTGCAGACGCGGATGATGACGATCAGCGACATCTACGACGCGCTCACCGCCACCGACCGGCCCTACAAGCGCGCCGTGACCGCCGAGCGGGCGCTGGACATCCTGCACGACGAGGCCAAGCACGGGCACGTGGACACGGTGCTGCTGTCGGCGTTCATCGAGGCGAAGGTGTTCGAGGCGACGCACCCGGGGGAGGGGCGGAGGTCGTCGGCGGGGAGACGGATCACACCGGCCTGAGCGGCGGATGCTGGAGGCGGTAGAGGCAGACGGAGACGGTCGCGGAACGGGGAGGAGGTAGAGGCGGAGGGACGAGGACTGCGATTCGGAACGGGGGACGAGGGCCTCGTCGATGGCCCGCATCCTCGTCCCATCCCCCAGCCCTCGTCCCGTCGCCTCTACCTCCTCCCCGTTCCGCGTCCTTGCACCTGCCGCTCCTCCTCCCCGTTCCGCTAGCGTTTTCATCCTCGCCAGCGTATTCCCTCCGTACCCACTCCCACCCGAGGCTCTTCATGCCCCGCCAGTCCCGTCTGCTTCTCGTTCCCGCGCTGTTGCTCGCCTCGGTCGCCCTGGCCGGCGCCCAGCAGGGCGTGGACCAGGAGTACACCAAGAAGATCAAGGAGCACCTGCAGGACGCCCGCATCACCACGGAGTTCGTGGATCACCTCCCGGCGTCGAGCAAGGTCCCCACGCCGCTCAAGTTCCTTGGCCGCATTGTCGGGACGCCCGGCGAGCTGACCTATGCCAAGGACATTCACCGGTACCTTGAGGCGGTGGCCAAGGCCTCGGGCGGACGGGCGAAATTCTGGACCATCGGCAAGTCCGAGGAAGGGCGCGACATGGTGGTTTTCGCCGTCGCGGACGAGGGGACGATCAGCCGCCTCGACAGCTACAAGGGACAGCTCAAGGCCCTCACCGACCCGCGGAAGACGGCCGAGGCCGAGGCGCGGCGCCTGATCAAGAGCGCGAAGCCCATCTACTGGATCACGTCGGGGCTGCACTCGCCGGAGAACGGCGGCCCAGAGACGTTGATGGAACTCGCCTACCGCCTCGTGGTGGACAACAGCGAGCACTACCAGAACATCCGCAAGAACGTGATCACCTTCATCACGCCGGTGCTCGAGGTGGACGGGCGCGAGAAGCAGGTGGACACGTACTACTTCAACAAGAAGCGGCCGACCGGCGAGATGCGCCTGCCGCTGATGTACTGGGGCAAGTATGTGCAGCACGACAACAACCGCGATGGCATGGGGCAGATGCTCGCCCTCACGAAGAACGCCAACAAGTTCTTCCTGGACTGGACGCCGACGATCATGCACGACCTGCACGAGTCGGTGACCTACCTGTACGCCTCGACCGGGAGCGGCCCGTACAACGAGTCGCTCGACGCGATCACCGTGAACGAGTGGTGGAACCTCGCCATCAACGAGGTGCAGGAGATGACCAAGCGCGGCGTGCCCGGCGTGTGGACCTACGGGTTCTACGACGGCTGGACGCCGAACTACCTGTTCTACGTCGCCCACGCGCACAACGCGACGGGGCGGTTCTACGAGACCCAGAGCTACGGGCCTGACAACTATGTCGTGCGCCCGCCGGCGACGACGACGAGCCGCGAGTGGTTCCGCCCGAACCCGCCGCTGGCCAGCATCAACTGGGGGCCGCGCAACAACGTCAACATCCAGCAGTCCGCGCTGATCATCACGCTCGGCCATGTGGCCCGGAATCGCGAGCACTTCCTCGAGAACTACTGGCTCAAGAACCGGCGCGCCGTGGACAAGGGGAAGAACGGCCCGACGTTTGGCTGGGTGATCCCGGCCGCGCAGCACCGCAAGGCCGAGGCCGCGCAGGCCGTCAACGACCTGATGACGCAGGGGCTCGAGTTCCACCGCGCCACCGCGGCGTTCAAGGCCGGCAATGTCGAAGTGAAGGCGGGAGACTACATCGTGCGCGGCGACCAGCCGTATCGCACGCTCGCCGACATCTACTTCTCGGTGCAGGCGTTTGCGGCGACCAACCCGGCGCCGTACGACGACACGGGGTGGACGTTCCAGTACATGCGCAACCTCGCCCTCTTCCCGGTCACCGACAAGGCGCTGCTTTCGCAGGCGATGGCGCCGGTCACCGCGCCGGTGACGGCCGCGGGTGGCGTCGAGGGCGCGGGGAGCACGCTCATCGTTTCGGCGACGAGCGACAACAACCTGGTGACCTTCCGCTTCAAGAACGCCGGCGTCGCGATGGCGGCGGCGGAGGAGGACTTCGAGGCGGGCGGGAAGAAGTTCCTGGCGGGCTCGTTCATCATCGCCAACGCCGACCGCGCGAAGCTCGAGCCGCAGCTCAAGGCGCTGGGGCTGACCGCTGTCGCCGTGGCCGAGGCGCCGAAGGTGAAGACGCACGACCTCGACATCCCGCGCATCGGCTACGTGCACAGCTGGACGCGCACGCAGGACGAGGGATGGGTGCGGGGCGCCCTCGACACGTATGGCGTGCCGTACACGTACTTCGCCGACCAGAAGCTGCGCACCGAGGGCAGCCTGCGCGCCAAGTACGACGTGATCATCTTCCCGCACGTCGGCGGCACCGCGCAGTCCATGGTGACCGGCATGGCCAACACGGGCACGCAGCCCCTGCCCTACAAGAAGTCGAAGGACACGCCCCACCTCGGCACGCCCGACGAGAGTGATGACATCCGCGGCGGGATGGGCGTCGAAGGGCTGATGAACCTGTACAAGTTCGTGCAGGAAGGCGGCACGCTCATCACCGAGGGCGCCACGTCCACGATCTTCCCGTCGTACAACCTGACGAACGGCATCACGGTGGAGACGCCGACGGACCTGTTCGTGCGCGGATCGGTGATGCGCGGCATCATCGCCGACAAGAAGAGCCCGCTCACCTATGGGTTGGCCGGCAATCAGCTTCCTGTCTACTTCAGCACCGCACCGGTGCTCAACGCCGGCGGGTTCGGCGGCGGCTTCGGCGGCTTCGGCGGGCGTGGCGCGTCGCAGAGCCAGATGGTGACGCCGATGGCGCCGGCCAACCTGCCGCGGCTCTCGCCGTGGGATCCGTCGGGCGCAGCACCAGCGGCCGGCGCAGCGGGTGGCGCCGGACGTGGCGGCGCCGGGGCCGGCCCGGGTGGTGGTGGCGGCGGTGGTGGTGGTGGCGGCTTCGGCGCGCAGGCGCCGGCTGGCGATCGGCCGCGCGTCATCCTGTCGTTCCCGACGAACGCGGACGAGATGCTCCTCTCGGGCTCGTTGGTGAATGGCCAGGTACTCAGCGGGCGCGCGCAGCTGGTGGACGCGCCCGTCGGCAAGGGGCACGTCGTGATGTTCGCGATTCGTCCATTCTGGCGCTGGCAGACGCACGGGACATACCCGCTGGGCTTCAACGCCATTCTCAACTGGAACGACCTCAACGCCGGGAAGTAGCGAAAGGGCACGCTCGAGGCTCGCCGGCGCCGCTCGGGGCGGCTGCCGGCGCACGGGCAGGGCGACGCGCCACGCGGATTTCGCGTGGCGCGTTGCGTTGGCGCCCCGGTAGTGCGGTGCCGGGAGCCAGATGCTACATTGGGCGTTTCCCATCGCCACGGGTTCGACGGCCCTCCCGCATCCGCCGCACATGCGACTTTTCATCGCGACCCTTCTCGCCTGCCCCGCGCTGGTCCTCGCCCAGACGCAGCGGCCCATCATCAGCATCGCCCAGGCCCTCAGGACGCTCGACTCTGGCGATACCGTGCGGGTGGCCGGCCGCGCCACGGCCGGGACGGGCTAGCTCCAGGGCACGGTCTTCGACATCGCCCTCGAGGACTCCACCGGCGGCATTCGGGTCTTCTCGCGGGTGCTCGAGATGACGGTGACGGTCGGCGACAGCGTGATCGCTACCGGCGTCGTCAAGCGCTACCGCGGGATGCTGGAGATTGTCAGCAACGAGCTGCAGATCGTCGATGTGCCGCGCGTGAAGATCGCGCCCGTGACGATTGCCGTGGACCATGAGATCCTGCCGCAGTTCTCCGGCCGGCTGGTGCGCGTGCGGGGCCGCGTCGCCGGCTTCGGCACCAGCGAGGGCGGGCAGTTCCTGCGATTGCGCGACCTGAACCCAGAGGAGACGGGCACGCTCACGATCTGGGTACCGTCGAACCACGGGGAGCCGATCGACCTCTCCCGCGTGCAGTACGAGGACAGCGTGACCGTGGCCGGCGTCATCGCCTCGTATCGCGACAACGACGACGATCCGCTGATCTGGCAGATCGTCCCCCGCACCCGCGCAGATGTCAGCGTCCCGCAGCCGGTGCGACGGGGGATCCCGGTGTCGTGGCTCTACACCGCGCTGGCGCTCTCGCTCTTCGCGGCCGCGTGGCTCTACACGGGGCGCTACCGGGCGCACCAGCAGGTGCGCCGCCTGCAGGAGACCGAGGCGCGCTACCACCAGCTGCTGGCGCTCTCCCCGGACGCGATCCTCGTGCATACCGATGGCGAGATCCGTTTCGCCAACGTGGCCGCCGCGCGGCTGCTCGGGGTGGAGAACGAGCAGGCGCTGCGCGGGCGCGCGCTCGCCGATTTCGCGCCGCCGGAGCTCAGGGAGTCGCTTGCCACGCCCACGTCGGAGCCGGCGGAAGGCACGCCCGCACCTCGCGTGCGCGGCCAACTGCGCAGCCAGACAGGGCGTCTGGTGGATGTCGAGGTCACGGTCGGTCCCTGCGTCTACGTCGACCAGCCGGCCGTCATGCTGCTCGCGCGGGATATCGCCCAGCAGTTGCGCTACGAACGCGACTTGCAGGCGCTGGCGCTCGTGGACGAGCTGACCGGCCTCGCCAATCGGCGCGGGTTCGCCTTCTTCGCCGAGGCGGAACTCGCGCGCGCGCGCCGCGAACACCAGCCCTCGGTGGTCGTCGTCTTCGCGGACGTGGATGGGCTCAAGCAGATCAACGATGTGCACGGCCATGCCGCCGGCGACCAGGCCATCCGCTTGGTGGCGCAGGCCTTCAAGGGAGTGCTCCGCGAGTCCGACATTGTCGCTCGCTGGGGGGGCGACGAGTTCGTCGCCCTCATCGGTGAGGGCGGTCAGACGATGGCCGAGCAGCTCGGCGCCCGCTTGGCCGGCGCGATCTCCGCGCTCCGTCCAGCCGGCTTGCCGTTCGCGGTGAAGGCCAGCCTGGGCGTGAGCATCCTCGATCATGCCCTCCCGCTTGCCGAGGCGATGGAGCGCGCGGACGCGGAACTGCTCGCCCGCAAGGGAATGCGAAGCGATCGTCGGAACGGCGCGTAGCGCAGCGCGAGGGGACGTCCACCATGCGAAAAGCCGGAGAGGCCGACCACCCACGGGTGGCCGGCCTCTCCGCAATGCACCCTGAGGATGCAGCTCTCAAGCTGGGGGTCATTGCCGGCACCGAGCGTCTGCCCGATGCTGGGGCCCGGAACGACCGCGCATCCAGCCAACTGCGACTCCAAGAGTATACCCCGCTCCGGCCTGTAGGGCAATGGCGGGGCTGTCGCACTGGTATCCCCTACGGCAAGTACAGGGGTTGCCTCACGCGACTACCGCACGACGATCTCGTCCGCGAAGAGCCATGACGGCTGACCCGCCCCCGGATGCCCGATCGGGAGCGGCCCAGCGGTGCGCGCGCGTACACGCAGGTAGCGCGGCGTCGCGTCGCTTGGCAGCGCGGCGGCAAACGCTCGGGTGATCGCCCCCTCACGCATCACCGGCACCGTGTGCGCCACGCCGCCGAGGTCGCGCCAGGTCGCGCCGTCCACCGACCACGCGAACTCGACGCGCGCGGGAAGCACGATCCATGACCGCACGTTCTGCAGGAAGCGCACCGAAACGCTGTCGGCGCGGCGAGCGGCCCCCAAGTCGAGCACGGCTTCCACGTCGGGTCCCCACCACCCTTGCCAAAGCCCATCGCCGTGCGCGTCGCTGCCCAGCAGGCCATCGGCGAGCGTGGTCGCGCCGGTGCCAGGATAGCGGGAGTCCGCGGCCGGCGACACAGCGACGCGCGCGCCGACCCCGAGGTGTCGCGCGAAGCGCACCTGCCGCTCCTCCAGAATCGGAGAGGTTCCCCAGAACGGCTGCAGGCGAACCACGGACGGCGCCTCGAGCGGATCGCCATCGCGCACGATCGGCGACTCGGCGCGCGGCGGTCGGCCGTCGGTCGTCGCGCGCACTACCACGCCATCGGCGAGCCGCGCGACGCGCAGGACTGGACGCCGCGACGCGGAGTCCACTCGCGCCCCGAAGACGGCGAGCGGCGCGTCAGCGGGGCCGACCGCGTAGCCGCCGCGGCGCAGGTCCGGCAGATGGCGCGCGGCGAGCCGCCGCTCGAGGAAGACGAGGTCGCGCGGCGCGTCGCTCCACATGATGTCAGCGAAGGCGAGCAGGCGCGGCAGGGCCATGAGCTCGAGGTTCGCGCCCGACGTGATGTGCTCGCTCCAGAGCGTCACCTCGCCGCCGAGGACGCGCCGCGCCGCCGCTGCGTCCAGTCCCGCAGGAACGGGCGCGAAGCGATAGACGTCAGTGAGCGAGACCTGGTGTGCCGGCTGGTTGATGTAGGTGAACGCGTTCGGCGAGGCGACGACGTCATGGCCGCGTGCCACGGCGTTCCGTGTGAACGACGAATCGCGCCACGACTGCACCATGCCGCCCGTGATGTACGGTCCGTCGAGCACCTCGTCCCAGCCGATGACGCGTCGTCCGCGCTTGGCGACGTGCTGGGCGACGCGCCCGATGAACCAGCTCTGCAGGGCCTCCTCGTCGGCCAGCCCTTCGCGCCGCATCACGTCCTGGCACGGCGCGCACGCCTTCCAGCGGTCCTTGGGCACCTCGTCGCCGCCGATATGGATCACGGGCGACGGAAAGAGGACCATCACCTCGTCGAGCACGTTGAACAGGAACTCGAAGGTGCTCTCCTTGCCCGCGCAGTAGATGTCGGCGAAGACACCCCACGCATTCGGGACCTGGATCGTGTCCTTGGTGCAGCCGAGGTGCGGATACGACGCGAGCGCGGCGGAGGAATGCCCGGGCATCTCGATCTCGGGGACGACGGTGATGCCGCGCCGTCTGGCGTATTCCACGATGCGGCGCACGTCGCGCTGGGTATAGAAGCCGCCGTAGCGTTCGCCGTTGGCCTCGGTGCGCCACGCCCCGATTGTGGTGAGCCGCGGATATCGCTTGATCTCGATGCGCCACCCCTGGTCCTCGGTGAGGTGCCAGTGGAAGACGTTCATCTTGAAGCGCGAGAGCAGGTCAATGTGCCGCTCGAGGTCGCGGACCGGGAACCAGTGGCGGCCGACGTCCACCAGCGACCCACGCCATCCGAAGCGTGGCGCGTCGTCAATGTGCACGGCGGCGACGCGCCACGCCCCCGTCGAGTCGCGCTCGAGCAGCTGCAGCAGCGTCTGCGCTCCCCAGATGGCGCCGCGCACCCCCGCCCCGCGAATGGAGGCTCCCTCGGTACGCACGGTCAGCGCGTAGGCTTCGTCATCGCGCGACCAATACGCCGTGTCGAGACGGATGGCGGGCCCGCCGCTCCACGCGCCGCGCACCACGCGTGCCTCGAGGCCGGCGCGCGCGCGCAACTCGCTCGCCAGGAAGTCGCCGACCTCCGCGAGCCGCGGTGCGCCGGCGGGGACGACGATCGTGACCGGACTACGCAGCACCAGCGGCCTTGCCGCGGGCACCTCCGCCACGTGCGCCGCGCGTGGAACGAGCGAGGCGGCAGGAGTCTGGGCTGAGGCGAGGCTCGCCAAGAGGAGCAGGAGGAACGAGAGGCGGAACGGGGAGGAGACTGAGACTCGGCAAGGGGGAACGAGATGTGGAACGGGGAAGGAGAAGCTCCCGTGCTCGTTCCGTCCCTCCGTGCTCCTCGCCATAGTCTCAGCCTCCGCTCCGTTCCACCCCTCGTTCCCCATCCCTCGTCCCTCGCGGGAGCTTACTGCCTGTCGTACACTACTGCCACCATGATGAACCGCCGCGACTTCGTCCGTGCGAGCGCCGGAGCGGCGCTCGGCTCACTCGCCGCGCCGCGCGTGGCGACCGCGCTCCCTCCCGCGCTGCCCGCGCCGTGGGGCGCGACGGCCGAGCCCGACCGGATGGCCTGGTGGCGCGAGGCCCGGTTCGGGATGTTCGTGCACTTTGGCGTGTACTCCGTGCTCGCCGGCGAATGGAACGGTCGCACGGACTACGGCGAGTGGATCCGCAACAACGCGAAGATCCCGCTGGAGCAGTACGACACGTTCCTCGAGCGCTTCAACCCGACCGCGTTCGACGCTGACCGGATGGCGGCGCTCGCCGCGGCCGCGGGGATGAAGTACCTCGTCATCACCACCAAGCACCACGACGGCTTCGCGCTGTGGCCGACAAAGCAGGGCGATTTCAGCGTCGCGCGCACGCCCTATCGGCGCGATCTCATGCGCGCGGTGGCCGACGCCTGCCGCCGTCACGGCGTCGTGCCGTGCTGGTATCACTCCATCATGGACTGGCACCACCCCGACTACCTGCCGCGTCGCGACTGGGAGAAGGGCGCACGCACCGCGGAGGGGGCGAACTTCGACCGGTACGTGGCCTACCTGCACGCGCAGGTGGAGGAACTGCTCACCTGGTATGGCGACATCGGCGTGATGTGGTTCGACGGCGAATGGGAGGGCGAGACGTGGACCTACCCGCGCGGCGAGGCGCTGGCCGCGCACGTGCGGCGGCTCGCTCCGCGCACGCTCATCAACAGCCGCGTGGTGGGCCAGCCGGCGAACGGGCTCGAGGCCACGCTCACCCGCCCCAAGCTCGGTGACTTCGGGACACCCGAGCAGAAGATCCCCGACCGCGGCCTGTCGGGCGTGGACTGGGAGTCGTGCATCACGATGAACAAGAACTGGGGCTTCAACCGCGCCGACCAGGACTGGAAGTCGCTGCCGACGCTCGTGGGCCTGCTCACCGAGACGGCATCGAAGGGCGGGAATCTCCTGCTCAACATCGGCCCCAAGGGGGACGGCTCGATTCCCGAGGCCAGCGTGGAACGGCTCGAAGGGCTCGCCCGATGGATGCGCGTGCATGGCGAGGCCATCCACGGCACGCAGGCGTCGCCGTTCGATGGCCTGTCATTCCGCGTGACGCGCGGCGCGCGCCGACTCAACTGTTTCCTCCCCGCCTGGCCCGCCGAGCGCGAGTTGCTGCTCCCTGGGTTGCGCACGACGCCGACCGCCGTGCGGATGCTGGGAGCGTCGGCGAGGGAGCGCCTTGGGGCGCGTCTGGTGGACGGCGGCGTGGCAGTGACGCTCCCCGAGCGGGCGAGCGATCCCGTCTGTTCAGTGCTCGCCCTCGATTTCGCCGGCGACCCCGAGGTAGTGACCCGCTGAAGGCGGCGCGCCGGGTTAGCACCGCTGGCGGGTCCGGCGGGTGCGGGGTATTCTGCCAGTCACGAGAGAGCGCGTCACGCCTTCCCCGCCCCCTCACACCACAGCCCGCCATGACCCATCACTCCGTCCGCCTCGTCGCGCTCTGCGCAGGTCTCGTCGCCGTCTCGGCCTGCTACGCCGGCCGAGTGCGCAAGCCGGCGCAGGTCACCCCGGTCAACGTCGCCCTTGGCGACTCGCTGTTCAACACCGGCGCCTGCCAGCGGTGCCATGGCAAGGGGGGCGTCGGAGGACAGAACGCCCCGGCCCTTGATGGCAAGAAGTGGCTTCAGCTCAAGTCCGGGAGCTTCGACGAGATCGTGAAGGTCATCAGCGAAGGCGTCGCGAAGGAGGACATCAAGGACGCGTCGCATCGCTTCGCTATGCGCGCGCGTGGCGGCCCGATGAACCTCACCGACGCGCAGGTAGAGGCCGTCGCCGCGTACGTCTGGTCGCTGTCGCACAAGTAGCGCCCCGCGAGCACCTGGGACGGCTGGGGGCACCTGGGAACCTGGGAACCTGGGAACCTGGGGACCGGGGGGCCGGGGGACCGGGGGACCGGCGGGGCCGGGCGGCCCCGGGGCTGGGCGGCCCCGGCGGGCTGGGCGAGACGCCCCCTCCGGCTAAATCGTCAATTGGGGAGATGCTCGAGCCCCTTCGCCAGTTCATCCGCGAGCGACGATCGGTGGAGCTTTCGGCCGCCCCTGAGTCGCCCCACGACGAGATCCAACTCGCCGCCACGGCGCTGCTGCTCGATCTCGCGTTTGCGGACGGGGAGTTCACACTCCCCGAGCGAGGGCACATCGAATCGGCGCTGGGGCGACACTTCAACCTGGACGTACCGAGCGTTCACGACCTGCTGACGCTCGCCGACGCGCAACGCCGTCGGGCGGTGGATCACTTCCAGTTCACGCGGATGCTCTCCGAGCACCTCGACGTGGGCCAGCGTGTGGTGCTCGCGGAGGTGATGTACGGTGTGATCCTCGCGGACGGCAAGGTGCAGGATCCGGAGTCGATGATGCTCCGCAAGCTGGCGAACCTGCTCGACATCGAGCCCGGCTACCTCACGGAGGCCGGGAAGCGCGCGAACGAAGCGCGGGGGCGCGACTAGCGCCTGTCGCTGTGGCGCAACAGCCGGTCGAAGACCGGCACGGCGCTCAGCCGTACCCTCCCCCGCCCGGCGTCTCTATGCTCAGCACGTCGCCGGGCTGCAACTCCATCCGGCACTTCGCGGGCAGCGGCTTCCCGTTGAGCAGATTGCGCCCGGGCAGGCCGTCGGCGCCGCCCTGCGAGCCGCGCGGCGAGCGCACGCGCCGTTCGGTCAACAGCGTCACCGTGCAGCGCTCGAGCACGCGGTAGCGCCGCACCACACCGTCGCCCCCGGCGTATCGGCCCGATCCACCGGACCCCCTTCGCACCCCGTACTCCTCGATGCGAATCGGATACGCCTGCTCCAGCGCCTCGATGGGCGTGTTGCGCGTGTTGCTCATCCCCACGTGCACGGCGCTCGGGCCCGGACCGCGATGGCTCGCTCCCTGCCCACCGCCGAGCGTCTCGTAGAAGGTCCAGCCGTCCCCGCCGAAGGTGACGTTGTTCATCGTCCCCTGCCCCTGCGCCGGCGCGGGAACCCCCGCGGCGGCAAGCGCGGCGAACAGCAGGTCGGTGATCCGCTGCGACGTCTCGACGTTCCCGGCGGCCACCGCGCTCGGCCAGCGGGCGGCGATGAAGCAGTCGTCGGGGGTGATGATCTCGATGGGACGCGCGATGCCGTCGTTCGTCGGTACGTCGTCCTCGAGCAATGAGCGCAGCACAAAGAGCGCGGCGGCGCGCGTGACCGCCACCGGGCAGTTGATGTTGCCCCGTACGCGCGGGCTGGTGCCGTGGAAATCCAGCGACAGCCGTCCGTCGCGCACCCGCAGCATCACGCGCACGGGCACGAGCGCGTCAGTGACGCCGTCACCCTCGAGGAAGTCCTCCGCCTCGGCGTCGCGATCGCCGAGTTCGCGGAGACGAGCCACCGCGCGCCGTTCAGCGTAGTCGAGCAGGGCCGACGCGCCTGCATCGACGCGCTCAGTTCCCTCGCGGGCCCGCAAGGCGAGCCAGCCCGTCGCGCCCGCGCGGCAGGCGGAAAGCTGCGCGGCGAGATCGCCGCGCCGCTCACCGGGCGTGCGCACGTTGGCCAGTACCAGGGCAAGCAGTGACTCATCGAGGATTCCCTGCGCGACCAGTCGCACCGGCGGCAGAACGATCCCTTCCTGTACGAGCTCAGTGGCGCCGAACGGCATCGAGCCGGGACTCATGCCGCCCACATCCGCGTGATGCGCCCGCACCGCGGCGAAGCCCGCGATGCGGCCGCCGTCGGCGATCGCCTCGACCATCGTGAGGTCGGGAAGATGCGATCCGCCGTGGTACGGATCGTTGAGGAGCCAGACATCGCCGGCGGCCGGTC
>VHBQ01000067.1 GCA_016871855.1 Gemmatimonadota bacterium | reverse complement strand
GTCGTTCAGCGCGCGCGCCACCTTCTCGACCACGTACGCCGGCATCGCGCTGTTGATCTCGCTGGCCAGATCGATGAAGCGGGTCTTGTAGTTGAGCGTGCGCATCTTCCACGCCAGGTAATGCGGGTCGAGCGGGATGCAGTGCCCGCCGATCCCCGGCCCCGGCGTGAACTTCATGAAGCCGAACGGCTTGGTGGCGGCGGCATCGATCACTTCCCACACGTCCACGCCCAGCCGGTCGCAGACGATCGCCATCTCGTTGACGAGGCCGATGTTCACCGAGCGGAACGTGTTCTCGAGCAGCTTCACCAGCTCCGCGGCCTCGGGCGACGACACCGGGACGGTGCAGTCGATGCACGTGGAGTAAAGGCGCGAGGCCATCGCGGTGCAGGCGGCGGTGATGCCGCCGACGACCTTGGGCGTGTTCTTGGTGTGCCAGGTCGGGTTGCCGGGATCGACGCGCTCGGGCGAGAAGGCGAGGAAGACGTCCTCGCCCACGGTCAGCCCCCGCCCCTCGAGCGCGGGGAGGAGCAAGTCGCGCGTCGTGCTGGGGTAGGTGGTGCTCTCAAGGATCACCAGCATCCCGGGGTGCGCCTGCCGGGCCACCGCCTCGGAGGCGGCGATCACGTACGACATATCGGGATCGCGCGTCTTGGCCAGCGGCGTCGGCACCGCGATGGAGACCGCATCCGCCTCGGCGAGGCGCGCCTCGTCCGTGGTCGCCTCAAAGCGGCCGGCCTTGACGTGCTTGGCCACCTGCGCCGCCGGCACGTCCTGGATGTGCGACTCGCCGCGCATCAGGAGGTCGCAGACGCGCTGCTGCACGTCGTAGCCGATCACGTGGAAGCCGGCCTCGCAGAGTTCCATCACGAGGGGGAGTCCCACGTAGCCAAGGCCGACCACGGCGCAGGTGGCCTGGCGGGAGTCGATCTTTGCGACGAGCTGTGTGGAAAACTGATTCATGAGGTATCCGTTACGGAGAAGATCGCCGGAACAAAAAGACCGATTTCGAGCTGCGAAACCGGTCAACCAAACTCGGCGCAGTTTAGAACCACTACGTCAGAGAAGCGTCAACAACAACTCAATAACTCAGAATCGCACGGAACGTACGAAGCACCACCAGAATATCACTCTGAAGTCTCCACGTCCGCACATACGATAGCTCAATTTCTGCGCGCTCCGGATATGAAACCCCATGCCGCCCACTCACCGCCCACGCCCCGGTGAGCCCAGGGCGCATTGAGAGGAGCAGCCGCTTCCGGGCCCCGGCATAGTGCTCGAACTCCGCCGGCACCAGCGGCCGCGGCCCGACCAGCGACATATCCCCAACCAGCACATTCCAAAGCTGCGGCACTTCGTCCAGCGACGTGCGCCGCAGCCACCGCCCCACGCGCGTCACCCGCGGGTCGCGCTCTTCGGGGATCTTGTAGTTGTTGCGCACATACTCGTCGTACAGCGCCTCGTTCTCCTCAAGGTGCTGCTCGGCGTCGTCGTACATGGTGCGCAGTTTCAGGCATCCAAAACGCCGCCCGCCCTTGGTCACGCGCGTGTGCCGGAACAGCGGCCACCCTTTGCTCTCCGCGCGAATGAGCAGGGCGCAGATGAGCATGACGGGAGCGAAGAGCGCTATTCCAACCAAGGCGCCGAGAACATCCATCGCCCGCTTGGCTGTGAGCGCCAGGCGGCTCTTCTCATAGCCGGCCAGTTGCAGCAGCGGCTGGCTCCCCGGCCAGACCACACGAGGATCTGACGCCTCGGTGAGCTCGGTGGGCATCAGCGCCCACAGCGGAATGCCGTGCGCCATCGCGACATCCGTAGCCCAGGTGGCCGCCGAGGGGCCAACGGGACCGGCTAACAGCAGCGCGTCGGCAGCGAAGGTCTCGAACTGCTGTTCGACACTCCGACGGTTCGCGTCGTTCAGCCCCTGTTCGACGTCAATGTCGAACGCATCGACGATGGCAAAACGCCCCGACTCCACGGCGGGATGGGTGAGCGCCCGGTGGATGTCCGCGCCCTGACCCAGCACGACCACGCGACTGTCCGATGCGACTCGTGGCGCAGTACCCGAAAGCCGCCGAATTGTCCGGCGCGCCGAAAGGCCCGTGGTCGTGGAGGATTCGTCGCCGATCGCCATGTGACGGATATAATAGGCTCGAATCGCGTGCAAGCACTAGGAGCGCATCACGCGTGGGTTCGAAAAAGCGTTCGGGAAAACAGCGACTGCTACCGGGTGATTGCCCAGACAGCGGCGAGCGAAGCCAGCAACTGGGCCGTGGTCGTGATGTTCGTCATCAGGTTTGAAGTCGTCTTCTCGAGATCCTTGGTTGGCACCACGACTGTGGAGCCTGCGCGGGGGGTTGGATCAAGCGTGATCACCCACAGCAAACGTCGACGAGTTTCTACCTTGCCGTTCGGCTGAATCACATAGGCAAGTTTGGCGTCGGCTTTCACGGTCGGGCCGCCGCCCGCACGAATGTAGTAGCCAAGCGGCTTGCCATTCACCACGGTCGTGGCGCTCGGAGAGTTCAGTTCGCCCTGCAGGTCCACGGTTTCCCGAATGGCTGGGACATCGATGGCATCTCCCGATTGCAAGGTGAGGTTCTCGTTTGACTTGGGGTCGCGCAACGCGCGCGCCAAGTCCACCCCCACCCGCACCCGGCTCGCATCCCGACTGGCGAAGGTTGTGCCGCTCCTCGCACGGGTGAAGAACGCACCGTCGACGCTCGCATAACGCGTGAGCCCGCCGGCTCGCCGCACGAGATCGGCAAGCGTTTCATCCTTGGTGCGCAGCGTGTAGGTGCCCGGGAACTGCACTTCACCGGTGATACTCACCTGCCGAGTCTCTTCCCAGTCAGGACGCCGGAAGATGAGCACGTTGTCATACGGCTGCAGCGGCACTTCCTCGGCGCTCTTCCTGACGGCGCCCTCGTCAAAGAGGTAGCTGCTGTCGATCGAGACCTTGATGGTCTTTGCCAGCTCACCTGGGGCGAGCACTTCGGGGCGCCGGGCGACCTCGACAGCGTCGGTGGCCACCCCCTCGGTCAACCCTCCAGCCAGCAGCACAAGGTCGCGAAGCCGCATCCCTTCACGCCACGGGTACCGACCACCGCTGCGCACCATTCCGGCAATGGCCACATACCGCGCGGGGCGGAACTCGGTGCGGGAGAAGACGGTCACCTCATCATCTTCCTGCAAGGCAATGTCGGTTGCCACCGCTCCGGTGGTGTCGCGTACCTCAGCGCGCAGCTGCACCCGCGTGGAGTCGGCGCGCAGGCGGGAAATGAGCACCGAACCCAGGTACGCGTCGGGCTTCAGGCCGCCCGCGCGGCGCAACGCCTGCGAGAGCGAAAGTCCTGTCCCGATGCTGAGCACGTCGGGCTGCCAGACGTGTCCCTTCACCACCACACGTCCACGCACCCGGTCGGGAACCTGCCGGACGTGCACCACGTCACCCGGCTCGAGAGAGATGGTGCCGATGGTCTCGAACGGAATGTCAAGCACGGCCCGGTCACGTCCGGGCGCGGTGCGTTGCGCGGGGGGGAATGATGCGCTCGATCACCACCCGCCGCGTCGAGGCTGCGGGGAGAAGGCCCCCGGCGGCGGCAATCAGATCCGAGAGTTTTTCCGTGTCGCGGAGCTCGTACGTGGCGGGGCGGATGACCTCGCCGTCAATGCGCACGTGGGGGCCGTGAACGCCAACGAAGACCACATCGCCGCTGCGCAAGCGCAGGTCACGCGAGGCGTCGCCGCGGAGGAGGTAGTCGTACACATCGAGTTGGTTCACCACCTTGCCGCCGCGCCGCAGTTCGATGCGCCGCAACGTTCCGCGGTCCGACGGACCACCCGCGGCGTACAACGCCGTGAATGCCGTGCCGGCGCTCGAGATGCGGTACGCGCCGGGCGCCACCACGTCGCCAGTGACGAACACTTGCACGGAGCGCAGTCGGGCTACGCTCACCGAAAAGTGGGTGGTGGCTGCGGCGCCACGCTTGACACCGGAGTAGACGCGGCCGAGGCGAGCGTAGAGCAGGTCTTCAAGTTGGGCGAGCGAGAGGTTCGTTACGCTCAGTTGCCCGACCTGCGGAATCACGACAAACCCCTCGCGGGACACCTGCAACGTATGCGCCAGCTCGACGTCGCCTGTGAGGATGAGCACCAGTTCGTCACCCGGGCCGAGCCGGTAGTCCGGATCGACGGGACCGTCCAAGTTCGGCAGGAACTGGCTGGTGGTGCTGCGGAAGAGGTCGAGCCCGAAGATGCGCTCACCTTCCGACGCCGCCCCGGTGGTCACCTCAGCCTTGCCGTCCACCGCCTTCTCTGCCACGGGAGACCGCGCGCCGCTGGTGAGTTCGGCCTCAGAGAGTCCCAGCGCCTGCATGGCGCTGATCACATCAGCGCCGGGCGCAACGACTCCAGCGGAAGCCGCGCCCAGATACGGGTCGAGCAGCGCCGGATCGTACCCCTGGGCGCGAAGCCGGTCCCTGATCTGCGCCTGGGTCAGGCCACTGCTGCCGATCCGCTCTCGCACCTGCGCGGCGAGGTCGGGACGGGACTGCAGAATGGCCTGCGCCTGCTGGGGCGTGACGTTCTGCGACTCAGCGGTGGCATTCGGAATGAGCAGCGCGGAGAGGCACGCAACACCGAAGACAAGAATGCGCATATCGGGAGAGGTAGCGGGAATTGATAGTGGCGGGGTAAGGTAACGCCGCCGAGCGAGATCTGCCCAGCATGGGCAACCGCCAACAGCAGCCTACGGACGGACTGTTTGTAGCACTGGAAGGGGCCGAAGTCGCTGCAAGGTACGAGGCTCCTGTTAGAATTATCGTAAGATCAATGTTTTCAATGTCTTAGCATATAATGACAGCAACTTCTCCGTGGATCAACCGGCGTGCCTGGCCGATCAATGCATGCGCCATTTCACGATGTTCTGACGCCCGCGTTACATTCTAGCCACTGCGGCGTCCAAGGGCCGTAAGCCGAGTTGCCTTGACAACTTATGGCGGAGGCCCGACATTCGGGCGCAGACGCCGAGTTGTGCGTTGCCGCTATATGGTTGCCTGCACATCCATCCGAGAGGATTTTCCTATGGTCGGCAAGAAGTGGATCAACAGTCTCTTGATACTGGCGGCGATCGCGATGCCTTCGGTTGGCATGGCCCAGCAGCCGACAAAGGAGCAGCTGTTGCTGCCGCCGCTGCCGGAGGGATGGACCCCGCGGCCGCCGGGCATCTTTGGTCAGTCGGCGCCGGGCGTGAGCACGGCCTCGCCGCTGGCCTTCGGCCCGAACTTCGGCGACGTGTTCTTCGGCGTCGGCTATCAGGGGACGACGCGCAATGACGGCGGGGATGACGGCTCCCTCTCGGGCGGCTTCGGTCTGGGCAACGCCCAGACGGCGATCGGCCTCGAGGTGGTGCTGGTCTCGGCGTCCACGGTGCGCTCCGGGCTCTTCGAGCGGACGATGATGGCGCTCAAGGCGCACAAAACGTTGCCGGGCAACGCGGGGATCGCCTTCGGCATCGAAGGGATTGAACTCAACGGCGAGAGCGGCGCGGACCCGAACTGGTTCGCGGTGGCCTCGCGCGTGGTGGCCCTGCGCGATGGCGGCAATGACGCCACGCCGTTTAGCCAGGCGACGCTGAACATCGGCGTGGGGAACGGGCGATTCTGCGCGGCCGAAGAGGTGGCGACGGACGTTTTCGGGACGAAGGACTGCAGCGCGAACGTGTTCGCGTCGGTGGGGCTGCGCGCAAACAAGTACATCGGCCTGATCGCGGACTACACGGGGCAGGACGTGAACCTGGGCGTGAGCCTGGCGCCGTTCCCGAAGTTCCCGATCGTCTTCACGCCGGCGTTGGTGGACGTGGCGGGCATGGCGAACAAGGAGATGCGGTTCACGCTGGGCGCCGGCATCGGCATGCGATTCCGCTAGGCCATCCCCTACACACCGACTACGAGAGCGAGGAACTGATTATGAAGCGCATGATGGGAACGGGGCTGGTGGCGATGCTGCTGGCCGTGACGGTGCAGGCGCAGAATAGCGGGCTGGTTGCCGCAGGATCGAACTTCAGCGGACCTGGCGGTGGCGGTGGTGGCGCCACAGGGACCGTCGGGGCGTTCCTGCCGATTGGCTTCACAAACTCCTTTATTCCGGCGAGCAACGGCATGCCTCCCGCCCGCGGAGGCGTGTCGAGTGGGTTCCTTGGTGCAACGGGTTCGGCGAATGTACGGGTTGGTAACATCACCGTGCCGGTAGACGCCGCGGCGCAGAACGCGGTTGCAAACGCTGTTGTCAGCGGAAATGTCAATGGTTTTGTGCAGTCCCTTGGGAGCGGGATGCCTCCGGCCGCCGCGCTTGCGCTCGGCAACGCGCTGAACGCCGTGGGCCAGGCAAATAGAGATTGGCTGAGCAACGGAAACAGCGCCGCACTCTATGTCGTGCTGAACAATGCGGTGCAGGCCTTCAACGCCGCCGTGAATGCTCTGCCTGCGGGGGCACCTGTGCCGCAATCGCTCATCGCCGCACGCGCTCTCCTTGGGGGGTACTACCTCGGTAGCTGATGAGGGTCCACGTGCGACAGCATGCTGAAAGCGCCGCCTTCTTCCAAGAAGGCGGCGCTGGTTTTTACCATTAACCTCGCGATCGATCAGCGCGGCAACCTGAGCCCCAACGTCGCGGCGATGACCGCCCCTTTCCCACGCGCTGCCGCCACCGTATTGGCTTGCCCCTGCAGGTCAAGCGTGAACTGATTGGCACGCCCCCATTCGCCGTGGACGCCGAGCACGGCGCCAACGCGAGTGGTGCCGTCACCGCCGTCCCCGTCGCAGGCCACGCGGCCATTGGAGTCGTTGAAGCCGTCGGTCCCGCAGCCGATGCCGACGCTCACCACGGGGCCGACAAACGCGCGGAACGACGAGCCGCCAAGCGGACGCGACATGACGTGCACGGCGAGCTCGATGGAGTTCTCCGTCACGTGCTGGTTGGGACGCAGCGGAAAGTCGCGCGTGAAACCGGCCTGCATGAAAGCGCCCTCCACCCGCCAGCGCGCCTCCCCCAACCACGGACGGTCGAGCGCCACACTCAGCCTGAACCCTTTCGCGACTTCGTTCTCGGGACGGGCGCCGGTGGTGGCCCATCCCCCGAATGCGCCTCCCAGACCTTGTGCGTGGATGACGGTGGGAGTCAGGAGCAGTGAGGCGATGATCACGCGGGCGAGCGGCGTATTCACGACGAGACTCCGTGCGCTGAGGTCGGCGGGAACGTAAACTTCCCTCGATGAATATGCGCTCCACCGCCAGCTCCCGACCACCCCGCATGGCCATCGTCGCGGAGTGGCTAACGGGCGTTGCGGGGGCGGAGATGGTGCTCAAGGAGATGCTCGCGGTCTACCCGCAGGCCGATCTCTTTGCCCTGATCGACACGCTCAACGCCGGCGAACGCGCGGCACTCGGCGCGACCGGCCGAGAAATTCGGACCACCTGGATGCAGCGGATTCCGGGGATCGGCCGACGCTACCGCCAACTCCTCCCCTTGATGCCGCTGGCCGTGCGCGGGCACGACCTGCGCGGCTACGACGTGGTGATCTCGAGCGCGCATGCGATGGCGCATCGGGTGCGCGTGCCCGCCACGGCGCGGCACCTGGTTTATTGCCACACGCCCATCCGCTACGCGTGGGACCTGCGCGAACGATACCTGGAAGAGACCGGACTCGATCGCGGATGGCGCGGGTGGGGGGCGCGCACGCTGCTGGAGCAGATTCGACGCGACGACGCCGAGGCCGGGAAGCGCCCCCACGCCTACGCCGTGAACTCACGGTACATCCAGGCGCGCGTGCGGCGGTGCTACGAACGCGAATCGAAGATTATCCACCCGCCGGTGGATACGGAGTACTTCACGCCAAGTGCAGGGAGCAGGGAGCAGAGTGGAGGAAGGGGACAGGGTGGTTTTTATGTCACGGTGTCGCGGATGGTGCCGTACAAGATGATGCCGCTGATCGCGGAGGCGTTCAGCAAGCACCTGCCTGACCGTCAGCTGGTGGTCATGGGCGACGGACCCGAGATGGCCAAGGTGCGCGCTGCATCCGGCCCCAACGTGCAACTACTCGGCGCGGCGCCGCGCGATGTGCTTCGCGATCACCTGCGCCAAGCGCGGGCGTTCGTGTTTGCCGCCGAGGAGGACTTTGGGATCCTTCCCGTGGAGGCGCAGGCGTGCGGCACGCCGGTGATTGCCTACGGGGTGGGCGGCGTGCAGGACTCCGTCGTGGATGGGGTGACCGGCGTCTTCTTTGGCGCCCAGACGGCCGAAGCAATCGCCGAGGGGGTACGGAGGCTGGAGGGCGGGTCGTTCTCCCCTAAGGCCTGCCGCGCGAACGCGGAACGGTTCTCGGTGCCACGGTTCCGGGCCGAGTTCAGGGCGTGGGTTGAGTCGACGGCGCCTGTTTCTGGCGCTGGCTAGAGCGGCATCCGTGCTGACCCGCAACGACACGATCGTGGCTGTGGCGACCGCCGCCGGGCGCGGGGCCATCGCCGTGGTGCGTCTCAGCGGACCGCAGGCGGTGACCATTGGGCGGTCTGTAGCCAATCCGTTCCCGGAAGTGGCTCGAATGGTGACACTGACCGCAGTGCGGACGCCTGGCGCTTCTGACGGCGACGTCATTGACCACGCCTTGGCGACCTGGTTCTCTGCGCCCGCGTCGTACACGGGCGAGGATGTGGTCGAGCTCGCCGTACACGGTGGGGCGCTGGTGAGCGCGCTGGTGGTCGAAGCCTGTGTGCGTGCCGGGGCCAGGCCGGCGCTCCCGGGGGAGTTCACCGAACGCGCGGTGCTGCACGGCAAGCTGGATCTCGTGCAAGCCGAGGCGGTGGCCGACCTGATTGATGCACGCACGCGCGCGGCGCACCGTGCGGCGGTGCGGCAACTCGATGGCGCGCTGTCGCACCGACTCGACGCGCTCCGCGAGTCGCTGCTGCAGGTGGATGCGCTGATCGCGTATGACATTGATTTTCCCGCCGAGGACGACGCGCCTCCCACCCGCGCCCGCGTGGTGGCGGCGTGCGACGAGGCCATCGAGCAAATCGAACGGTTGCTGGCCACGCTCCCCGCGGCGGCGCTGGGGCGCGAGGGGGCGCTGGTGGTGCTGGCCGGGCCTCCCAATGCCGGGAAGAGCGCGCTGCTCAATGCGCTGGTCGGGGAGGCGCGCGTGATCGTGAGCGACACACCGGGGACGACGCGCGATGCGGTGGAGGTGTTCGTGGACGACGCGCCGTATCCCCTGCGGCTGGTGGACACGGCGGGACTGCGCACACCGGGCGATTCCATCGAGCGGATGGGGATCGAGGTCAGCGAGCGATACCTGGCGCAGGCGCACGTGGTGCTGGTGTGCGCGGAACGCGACGAGGCACTCGATGCAGCGGCTGAGACTGTTGCCCGGCTGGGCTCGGGCGCGGTGATTCGGGTTCGGACGAAGCGAGACCTTCACGCCCTCACCACGGAGCTCACGGAGAACGGCGGGGTGGGGGTGAGCGCGGTGACGGGGGAGGGGATCGCGGAGTTGCGCGAGGCGATTCGCACGGCCCTGTGTGATCAGGTCGCGCCACCGCCGGAGGATGCACCGCTCGTGACGCGCGCCCGGCACGAAACGGCGCTACGGCGGGCCGTGCAGGAGTTGCGGGCGTTCCAGTTCTCGTGGGAGCAGGCGACGCTGCCGGCGCCTGTCGCGGCGACGCATCTCAGGGCGGCGGTGATGGCGCTGGAGTCGCTGATTGGTGCGGTAGATGTGGAGGATGTGATGGAGAGAGTTTTTCGGACGTTCTGCATAGGGAAATAGAGAGACAACAGAGAGACAACAGAAGAGGCGCGGGGTATTTCCGCGCCTCTTTGCTTTCGTTCCTCTACTGTTCGTGTGGCTTTGCCGTGCGGCGGCTACGCTGTTCTCGCCACCATCTCTTCGGGCGCCAGGCCGAGCAGTTCTTGCGCGGACATGCGCAGGCAACTGGCGATGCCGTGTTCGGTAATGGCGTCCTCAACCAAGCGCGCACCGAGGAAGTAACCGGCGCGCTCGGGGATCACGTAGCGATCCACGGTACGAGCGTCGTCGCTCATGCCGCCCGACAGCCAGCGCAAACGCAGGCCGAGCGCGGCACGGTCCAGTTCCTCGGCGACGGAGCGGAACAGCACCGGCTCCATCTCGCGCGTGCGCAGGTACTGCCGGCGCTGGAAGCCGAAGTACTCCCACGCAGCGTGACCCGGGCTTAGCAGGCGCGACGCCTGCACGGCGAGCCCTTCATTGACGAGGTGCTCGCGGAGCGCCACGTGCCGCCCGGTCTCCCAGTACGAGTAGTAGCCGCCCTGCTCGGCGATGAACTGGCGCATGGCGCTGCGGCTCTTGGACGACGTGTAGCGCACGGCGTGTGCGATCTCGTGCGAGAGCCACATGGGGAGGAGCTCGGGTTCGAGGCCGAGTCCACGCGTGGAGGGGTTGGCGACGCCCGTGAAGTGTTCGAGGCAGGCGAAGGCGATGCCCTTGCCGCCGACCACAAGCTCACCGGCGTTTGCGGCGCCGACGCCGACCATCAGCACGACGTCGATTCGTGAATCCGGTGCAAACAACGCCGCGCACTGCTCCTCGGCGGACCGCGCCAGCGCGGCGACGTCCACACGCTCGAGCATCGCGCGCAGGTCATCGCGGTCGGCGTAGACCGTTTCGCGCACCACGTCCGTGAAGTGCGGGCCGCTCGGGTCGAGGACGTAGTTGTGCCAGTACGCCTCGAGGAGGGGGCGATGCGTCTCGAAGTAGCGCTGGTAGGCCGCCACCGGATCGGTGCTTTGCAGGACCGTGAAGAAGTCCGGGACGAGATTGATGAGCATCGACGGTGGAGGCGGCGCGTCGCGGTGGCGGTTTTCGGAGGAATTCGCGACGTGCGGCAAGATAGGACCGCACGTGATTGCGAACAAGAGCACGGGTTTCCGGATCAAGACGCGCAAATGCCGATTTGGGTCACGGCGAGGGGGGACGGGAAGTGCCTTCACCACGGAGAACGGCAACTGCTTTTACCACGGAGATCACGGAGGACACGGAGAACGGCAACTGCCACTTCTTGGGGGAACTGCGAGCGCCACGCAAATGTCTGCGTGGCGCGCTGTCGTTACCCCCAGTATTTGCAGTTGCAGTTCTCCGTGTCCTCCGTGATCTCCGTGGTAAAAGCAGTTCCCCGTACCCCTACCTGGTACCGAACAGCCGATCACCAGCGTCGCCGAGCCCGGGCAGGATGTACCCGACATCATTGAGCTGGCGGTCGAGCGCGGCGGCGAAGATGGGCACATCGGGGTGCGCGCCTTCGAGCTTTGCCACGCCCTCGGGGGCGGCGACGAGGCAGAGGAACCGGATGCGCACGGCGCCGGCCTTCTTGAGCTGGGTGATGGCGTCCACGGCCGACCCACCGGTGGCGAGCATGGGATCGAGCACGAAGACATCCCGCTGGGCGAGGTCGGACGGGACCTTGAAGTAGTACTCGACGGGTTCGAGCGTGTCGTGGTCGCGGTACAGGCCGACGTGTCCCACGCGCGCCGACGGCACGAGGGCGCGAATGCCGTCCACCATCCCCAAGCCGGCGCGCAGGATGGGGACGAGCACGGGCTCGTACCCGGAGAGGCGCCGCGCCTGCAGCCGCTCGAGCGGCGTCTCGATCTCGACCGTCTCCAGCGGAAGGTCGCGCGTCGCCTCGAAGGCCATCAGCATCGCGATCTCATCCACCAACTCCTTGAACAGCTTGGTGGGCGTGGACTGGTCGCGCAGGATGGACAGCTTGTGCTGGATGAGCGGGTGCTCGATGACCGTGAGGGCCATGGCAGTCGGGGGTCAGGGTGGTGACCGTACGGCGCAAAGCTAGTATCTTCGCGGGCATGAAAGAATATCAAGCAGTCATCCTCCGCATCGCCGACCGCGCGCGGGACGACGAAGATTCGCTGACCGACCTGCTCAACGAGCGCAGCCGGGCGGGATGGGAGCCGGTGATGATGACGCAGGACAACCTGCGCATCACGGTCGTTTTCCAGCGTCAGGCCACCCAGGACGCGTCGCACTAAGGCGCCGAGGGCACGATGCAACTGACCGTTCAGGGCGCGGCCCGCGAGGTCACCGGCTCGTGCCATGTCGTGCAGGCGCACGGCAAGACCATCCTGCTGGACTGCGGCCTGTTTCAGGGGCGGCGCAGCGAGGTGCAGCGCAAGAACCTGACGCTGCCGGTGCCGGTGGAGCAGATCGACGCGATCGTCCTCTCGCACGCGCACATCGACCACTCGGGGCGCCTGCCGCTGCTCGTGCGCGAAGGCTACTCGAAGGCCATTCACGCGACTGCGGCGACCTGCGACCTCTGCGAGCCGATGCTGATGGACTCGGCGCACATCCAGGAGAAGGACGCCGAGTTCCTGGCCAAGCACAAGCGCGAGCACTTCGAGCCGCTGTACGGCATCCGCGACGCGCAGCGCACCGCCGAACTGATGGTCGCGCACCGGTACGAGGAGCCATTTGAGGCGGCCCCCGGCGTGATGATCACCTTCTTCGAAGCCGGGCACATCCTTGGCTCGGCGTCGGTGGCGATCGACATCATGCAGGGGACGCATCGCAAGCGGCTGGTCTTCTCCGGTGATATCGGGCGGTCGGGGCTGCCGATCATCCGCGACCCGAAGCCGCCACTGGAAGCGGACTGGGTGCTGATGGAATCGACGTACGGCAACCGCGATCACGGCACGGTGGAGGACGCGCGGGCGAAGCTGGCGCAGGTGGTGCGCGAAACAGCCGCACGCGGCGGGCGGGTGCTGGTGCCGGCGTTCGCGGTGGGACGGACGCAGGAGCTGGTGTACGACCTGCATCAGCTCGCCGAAGCGGGGGAGATCCCGCGCCTGCCGATCTACATTGACAGCCCGCTGGCGACCAAGGCGACGGCGGTCTTCGAGAAGAACACGGACGTCTTCGATCAGAGCGAGCGCTTCGTGCGCACGCACAACGGGCAGTCGCTCTTCCAGTTTCCGCTGCTGCGCTACACGCCGGACAAGGAAGATTCAAAGGCGCTGGCCGGCACGCCGGGGCCGATGGTGATCATCTCGGCGTCGGGGATGGCGGAGTCGGGGCGCATCGTGCACCACCTGGCGCAGGGAGCAAGCAATCCGCGCAACACGATCATGATCGTCGGCTTCCAGGCGGAGCACACGCTGGGGCGGCGCATCGTGGAGCGGCGCGAGGTGATCAAGGCGTTCGGGGAGGAGATTCCGTTGCGCGCGCAGGTGGCGGTGCTCAACGGGTACAGCGCGCACGCTGACCGCACCGAGCTTGCCGCCTGGCTGCAGGCGATCCGCGCGACGTCGCCGCGGTTGAAGGACGTCTTCCTCGTGCACGGCGAATCCGCGGCGCAGGAGGCGTTCGCCGACCAGCTCCGGGGGAAGGGGTACCGGCCGCATATCCCGGCGGCGGGGGAGAAGATCACGCTGGGGTAACGGCTTTCACCACGGAGGGCACGGAGGGCACGGAGAACTGCAACTGCTTTCACCACGGAGGACACGGAGGACACGGAGAACTGCAACTGCTTGGGTTAACTGCGCTCGCCACTCCGACGTCTGCGTGGCGTACTGTCGTTACCCCCAGTATTTGCAGTTGCAGTTCTCCGTGTCCTCCGTGGTGAAGCAGTTGCCGTTCTCCGTGTCCTCCGTGCCCTCCGTGGTAAAAGCAGTTGCCGTCCCCGTAGCGAATGCCTCACCCGACTAGATTGCCGTTCATGCAACTGCCGCTCTCGACATTCGAGCTCGCCAACGGCCTGCGGGTGACGCTCTCGGAGGATCGCTCGGCGCCGGTCGTGGCCGTGAACCTGTGGTACCACGTGGGCTCGGCGAACGAGCGCCCGGGACGCACGGGGTTCGCGCACCTCTTCGAGCACATGCTCTTCCAGGGCTCCGCGAACGTCGCCGCCAATGAGCACTTCGAGCTGATCCAGCGCGCGGGCGGCACCCTGAACGGCTCCACGTGGCTCGAGCGCACCAACTACTTCGAGACCGTGCCCTCGCACCACCTGGAGCTGGCCCTCTGGCTCGAGGCCGACCGCATGGGCGCGCT
>VHBQ01000066.1 GCA_016871855.1 Gemmatimonadota bacterium | reverse complement strand
CGCGGAGTTCGTCGCCTCGTCGCTGGAAGCCACGGCGGCGCTGCACGGCGCCGGGTACTGCGCCCTGCGCGCCACTTCGCCAGCGTAGGAGTCGCACGATGAGCTACCAGCGGCCGTTCGTCTTCGCGGCGGCGTGCATGGGGATGCTGATGTTCGGCGTCTCCCTGCTCGTCATTGGCCCGATGCTGCCCGGCATCGCCGAGCGTTTCGCGCTCGACGGGACGGCGCGCGGAGCGCTGGTCTCGCTGCTCCCCTTCGGACTGTTGGCCGGGTCGCTGATCTTCGGGCCGGTGGTGGACCGGTTCGGCTATCGCCCACTGCTCATGGCGAGTGCGGTCCTGGTGGTGGGCGGCCTGGAGGCACTGGCGTTCGCGCCCACGGTGGGCGGCGTACGCGCGGCGGTATTCGCCATCGGCCTTGGTGGCGGCCTACTCAACGGCGGAACGAATGCGCTGGTCGCCGACATCTCGTCGGGGGAGCGCGGGGCGCAGCTCAGCCTGCTCGGCGTCTTCTTCGGTGTCGGCGCGCTGGGGATGCCAGTGCTGCTGGGGGCGCTGCAGGGGGTACCCGCCGAGTTGGTGCTCTCGCGGCTCGGCATCGTCTTGCTTGCCCCGGTGCTCTACTTCGCCATGATCGCGTTCCCTCCACCCAAGCACGCGCAGGGGTTCCCGCTGGCCCAGGGGGCGCGGCTACTGCGCGATGGCGGGCTGTTGCTCATCGCCTTCACGCTGGCGCTGCAGAGCGGCGTGGAGGGCGTGGTGAACAACTGGACCACCACGTACCTGCAGGAGGCGCGCGGTGCGTCTTCGTCGGCTGCGCTCTGGTCGCTTTCCGCCTACGTGGCCGGCATGACTCTCGCGCGACTCGCTCTGGCCTCCGCCCTTCGACGCCTGCCCGGCCGCCGCGCCATCCTGCTGGGCATTGGGGTCGCGACCGTCGGCATCCTCTTGCTGGCCGCGCTTCCGGGGACGTCGGGGCGTGCCGCGGCGCTCGTGTTGGTGGGCGCCGGCCTCGCGGTCGGCTTCCCCGTCTTCATCGGCTATGTCGCCGACCTCTTCCCGGCGTTGACTGGCACGGCGCTCAGCGTCGTGCTCACCATCGCGTTGCCCGGCAACATGGCCCTCAATTACCTGATGGGCGTGCTGTCGGATGTCGCCGGGCCGGCGATGATGCCGGCCTTCCTCGCTGCCTGCCTGGTTGCCGAGTTCGCGCTGGCGTGGGTGGCCTTGCGTGTGTATCAGCGGCGCGTCGGCGCCGCTGCGGCCCCCGCCCCGCCGACGGCCTAGAGCTGCGTCACCCGACGCTTGTACTCGGCGAGCGCGGCGTCGAGCCGTTCGCGCGCCGTCGTGTCGCCGGGCACGTTGTGCGACGGATGGATGTGCAGTTGCACCCCGCGATCGGCGAGGATCTCCGCCACGGTCGCGATGGTCATCCAGACCGTCGTCACGAAGGCCATCGTGGAGAGCGGCGCGATCTTGTCGAAGTGGTTCTTGAGCGGCACCGACGCGTCCACCGCCGGCACGCACGTGTCGACGACCACGTCGGCCAGCTCAAAGATCGTCTTGCCGCAGGAGTGCCGGGTCACCTTCCCCTTCGCCTCGGCCGCCGAGCCGCAGACGACGACCTTCATGCCGCGCTTCTTCGACTCCAGCGCGACGTCGATGTTGACCGCATTGATCCCGGTGTGGGAGAAGATCCACATCGTGTCGCGTGCGTCGAAGTTGTAACCCTTCATCAGCTCGACGCCGTATCCCTCCGCCCGCTCGAGGAAGAGGAACTGGTGGATCCCCATCTCCCCAGTGATATGGGTGAAGAAGGTGAGCGGCAGCTCGATGATCGGGTGGAAGCCGACGAAGCCGCCGATGCGCGGATACATCTCCTCCACTGGGATGGTGGCGTGGCCGCAGCCGAAGGTGTGCACCCAACGACCGGCGGCGATGGAATCGGCCATGACGAGCGCGGCCTGCCGGATGTTGTCTTGCTGGGTCTGCTCGATCGTGCCGAGCACGGCGCGGGTGTTATTCAGCCACTGGACCGCGAGAGACATGACACACCTGTGGAGAGTTCGAGTGGACCGTCGAACGGGCTTGAGGCGAACGGCTCGGAGCGGCGCCGCCCAATCGGAATGCCGGGGCTGGGGATCGAACCCAGATGGGATTGCTCCCAAGGGATTTTAAGTCCCTCGCGTCTAGCCAGTTTCGCCACCCCGGCGGGAACTACGATTGAGGGTCAGGAATCCGGATCGCGAGCCAGGACCTCGACGGCGGATTCCGATTGACGATAAAGGTACCGAATGCAGAGTGGGCGGGAAGCCGCGCGGCTCCCGCCCACTGTTGTTTCTGTGTTGTCTCTCTGCCATCAAGCGGGAAACGGGACTCGAACCCGCGACCCCAACCTTGGCAAGGTTGTGCTCTACCAACTGAGCTATTCCCGCGCGCTTCGGATTTTATCAGCCCCCTGCGTCATCGGCAACGGCCACCCATCCGCCATCCGCCATCGACATCCACCGTCAACCGTCTACCGTCCACCGTCCACCGTCCACCGTCAACCGTCATCCTTCCACCCTCGCCCCATCATCCGCCGTCACCAGCCACGTCCGTGGCGCATGCCCGATCGCCTGCTGAAAGGACGCCGGCAGTGCCTCTTCCAGCGCCAGCAGCGCTTCACGCGAACCGAACGCGATCGCGCAGCCTCCCCACCCCGCCCCCGTCAGCCGCGCGCCGTTGACGCCTGGCTGGCGCATTGCGAAATCAACGACCCAATCAAGTGCCGGCGACGAACACTCGTAGTCTGCCCGCAGCGACTCGTGCGACGCGAGCGCCAGCGCGCCCGGAAAGGGCTGCCCCAACTCAAGCGCGGCGACGGCCTGCCGCACCCGCGCGCACTCGGACACGACGTGGCGCGCGCGACGGCGCGGCGCGTCGGGCATCACAGCGGCCTCCACCTGGTCCAGCGTCGCCGCCGCAAGCGCGGTGACGCCGGAAGCCACGCGCCGGATGGCATCGAGCGCCACCGCGCATTCCTGCACGCGCACGGCATACGCCGACCCACGCAGGCTGCGCGGCACTGCCGTGTCGATCACGAGGATGGGCTCGGCGAAGGGCACCGCGCGCACGGCCAGCGGCGAGAAGGCCATGTGCAGCGCATGCCCCGCCCGCCCGCACGCCGCCGACGCCTGGTCCATCGCTCCACAGGGGACGCCCACGAAGTCGCGCTCGGCGCGCTGGCACTCGAGCGCCAGCGCGAGCGGTTCCGTGTCGAGTCCCAGCAGCGACCGTACCGCGAAGTCGAACGCCACTTCGAGCGCGGCGGAGGAGCTGAGCCCACCACCCGACGGGACGTCGCTCGCCACGGCGACTTCCAGTCCGGGGACATCCACGCCAGCGCCGATCAGCTGGTCGAGCACGCCCGCCGGGTAGTCCGTCCACTTGCGCCGCCGCGCGAGCCGCGCGTGGTCGATCTTCAGCACACCGCCGGTGCCGCCCGAGTTGATGCGCGTGACCTTCTCCCCGTCCTTCCGGCGAATCGCGATGGCGGTCCGCCGCTGGATCGCGATCGGCAGCGCCTCGCCGCCGTTGTAGTCCACGTGCTCGCCGATCAGGTTCACGCGCCCGGCCGCCGACACCACGAGCGACGGGTCGCCGCCGAACGACTTCGCGAAGTGGCGTCGTGCGGCGTTCGCGATCGGCGTCGCGCTCGTGGGTTGGCTCACGGCCGCACACCGTAGGCGTGGACCGCGAACCACGTCGCGTACGCGAGCAGCCCGGCAAGCGGCGCGTCGCCGCCGTCCGCCGTGGCGTTCCCCTCCGCGTCCACACGACCCGCCGCCACGCCGAGCGAGAGCGGCGCGCGCCGCAGCCATCCCAGTACCTCGCTCGCGTCGGGTCCCATCAGCCGCGCCAGCTGCTGCGCGAGCACCTCCGGCGATGTGATCCGCTTGGCGGTGCGCCGATAGGTCGAGTCACTCCGCTCCACCGTTTCGTAGAGGGGCAGCCAGAGCGCCGATCCAACGGGATCGTCGTGCTCCGACACCTTTCCGCCGAGGTCGCTCGCCGCCACGAAGGTCGACTTGGCCCCGCCCGGCGCGAAATGCCGGCGCAACGCCGCGCGCACCCCCTCCGCATCCTGCAGCGCCTTGGCCGCCTCCTCATCGAGCGTGCGCTTGAGGCACTCCAGGGCGTAGGCCACCACGGCATTGCCGTGCAATGTGAACGGCAGCGGGGCCGGCACGCCGCCGAGGGTCACCTCGGTGTGATACAGCGGATGATCCTTGTCCCGGCGCGCCGTGAGGTCGTCGTTCGACAGGTACAGCGTGTCGGCGAGCACCGGCTCCTCGACAATGCGATCATCGTTCGTGTCGCGAATGTAGCGGTCCACGGCAATGGCGTACGCAGCGCAGCCCTCCAGCGTGAATCCGGGCTCGAAGAGCGTGCCATCGAAGTAGTGCGTCCCCTGCCCCGGCGCGTACCCGTGCACTTCGCAGGCCCGCAGGATGAGTTCGCGAGCGAGCGGCGGATCGGCGAGCTGCACCGCCGGGATCGTCCAGCAGAGCGCCTCCCAGTCGCGGATGGTCACGCCGGCCGGGTGCCACGGCACCCGGCTGCGCACCAGGTAGTACTGCGCGTCGTCCAATGCGCGCGCCACACCGTAGAAATACGCGAAGAGCAGGTTGCGATTGACCAGCAGGTCCACCGACTCGGCGCCCGTGCTCTGTTCGAGCGCGCGCAGCGCGTCCCGCGTCGCCGCGAGCAGCGCCCGCCACCCGCGCCGGCGCAGCACGCCCAGAATGGCCTGCGCCCCGTCACGCTCCGGACCCGCGGCGAGGTAGAACGCGCAATCCACCCGGGCCCCGGGCGCGAGCTCCGTCACGCGCTCAATGGCGTAGCCCGGCGCTTCCTCCCCGCGCAGGTGGACGGAGCATTCCTCGTCCCCGGCCAGCGCGAGTGCGGCGAGCCCCGGTGCGTTGGCGCCCTCGAGGATCACCACGCCGTCCGCGCCCGCGCTCACCCGCGACGCGTCCTCGAGCGCCCGCGGCGTGCGCACCCGCACCTGGCGATGCCCAAGCGTTCCCTCGAGGGCCAGCGACACCTGGCGGGTGTCCGAACCGCGGTTCTCGACCGCGAGCGCATAGACGGCCCCGGCGATGTCGGCGTCGAGGCCGTACGGCGCGAAGATCGTGCCGCGGACAATGAGGTCGCCCACCGTCGCCGTGAAGGTCGGCAGCCAGTGGAACGCGCGCTCCCACGCAATGCCGCCCTGCGCCAGCTCGACGCGCGCGCCGTCCACCCGCAGGACAGGCCGCGCCAGCGGCTCACCCGTCCCGTCGAGGAAATCGGCTTGTCCCGCGAACTCCACGGCAGACCGCGCCCCGCGGTGCAAGACGCCAAGGGCGTGAACGGAGCCGTCCACCGGGTGTACGCAGGGGAGCGAGACCCAGTGATTGCCGGTCACCTGCCAGGGGATGCTCGGAAGCGACGCGTCGCGCATTAGGTTTCAAGGTTGCTGGAGACATGCCAAACTTAGCGGATTGACCGTCACTCGCCCATTCACGATGCGTTTTCGCCTCACCCTCCCGTTCGCCATCGGTCTTTCCCTCGCGGGCGTCGCGCCCGCCGGGGCGCAGCGCGCGCTGGGCATCGGCGGCGACGCGGCGACGCTGCCCGCAGGAATGCTGCGCGTCGGCGTGGGCCCTATCTGGGAGCGGGCGAACGAGCGGCACGATGCCGACGGCAAGCTGCGCCCGCTCGGCGCGGCGAGTTCCCCAGCCGCGTGGAACGGCCAGTATGATGCGCGCCTCGCGGCAGCGCAGCCGCTGGTGCATGCGCTCTCTGGCGTGTCGAGCTTCGACGCCTCGCTCGGCCGTCTCCTGATCGAGCGCCGCGATGCCGCCGCCGACGCGGCACTCGGCGTGGAGCTCGGCGTCACGCGGCGCCTGATGATGGGCCTCCATCTGCGCGTGGCCAACCACGCCATCGAACCCGCGGTGACGCTCAACCCCGGGCGCGTCGAGGGGACGATGGGCCTCAATCCGGCGTGGACCAACACCGCGGCCCGCGACCGGAACACGCTCGTCTTGGCGCAGTTCGACAGCGCGGTGGCGCAGACCGGTCGTCGCATCACCCAATGCCAGGCCAGTCCCTCCACCGCGGGGTGCGCGCCGATCCTGTCGAACGTGGCAGGCGCGCAGTCGCTCGTCTCCAACGCCGCGTCGTTCGCGGGACAACTCAACGCGCTCTACGGCGGCCGCAAGAATGCGGTGGGCTTGCCGTTCGTCCCGGTCGCCAACACGGCGGCGCAGACGGCAATCGCCCAGCGGATGCTCGGCTATCGCGACCAGTTCGCCGTGCTCGGCAACTCCGCGATCGGCACGCAGGGGCCGGCGGCGGCCGCCTTGCTGTCTCCGGCCGACCTGACCGCGCTGCTCACCGACTCGCTGTACGGTTATCGCCAGCGGCCGCTTCGCGCGGTGCACGCGTACGGGCTGGGCGACGTCACGGTGAGCGCCAAGGCCCGGGTGTTCGACCTGCTTCCCGGTGACACCGCGCGCATTCGCGGGTTTGCCATCCGGCAGGCCGTCGCGGCGTCGCTGCGGATGGTGGGCGGCGATGCGCCAGCGGCCGACGAGGTGTTCGCCCCGATGGCCGGCGAGGGAGGCGGCGCGCTGGCCCTGCAATCGTTCACCGACCTCTTCTATGGCGACCGCTGGTCCGCGACGGTGACACTCGGCTACGAGCGCCCGCAGGAGCGCGCCTACGATGCGCGAGTGCCCGCGGCCAGCACACCGGCCGTCGGCGATGCTCCCTTCCCCTTCGTTGCGGCGGACCGGACGGTGCGGCTGACCCGCGCACCCGGCAGCCGTCTCGATGTCGCGATCACGCCGCGCGTGAGCCTCACGCGCAACATTCGGCTCGGCGCCACGTGGACCTACGCGCAACAGGAAGCCGACACCTGGCGCGTCGACGCGTCAGGCGCGTCCACCCTGCCAGACGGCGCGGCGGAGGATGCGGCCGCCTGGGCGGGCATGACGGACTGGAGCGAGCAGCGCCTGTCCATCGGCGGCACATACTCGACGGTGGAGGCGACGCGCACCGGCGAAGCGCGACTCGCGTTCGACGTGACCTATGAACACCAGCAGACGTTGTCCGGCTCCGGCGCGCGCGTGCCGCACCTCAGCCGCGACGCCGTGATCGTGCGCTGGTATCCCCGCCTCTGGGGGCGGCACTAGCCACCGCCGAGGCGGCGCCCGCGGCGAGCTGCTCCCGCGCGTGCGCGCGGCTCGTGGCGCTGTCGGCGTCGCCGCCGAGCATCCGCGCGATTTCCTCGACGCGCGCATCGCCATCCAGCACCTGAATGTCCGCGGTCGTCACGCCGTCCTTCGCCCCTTTCATCACCCGGATGTGGTGATGCGCCCGGGCGGCGATCTGCGGCAGGTGCGTGATGGCAAAGACCTGGTGATGCGCCGCGACGCGCCGCATCGCGTCGCCGACCTGCTGCCCCACCTTGCCGCCGATCCCGGCATCCACCTCGTCGAAGATGAGCGTCGGCACCCGATCCACGCCGGCCAGGATGGTCTTGAGCGCGAGCATCACGCGCGCCAGTTCGCCGCCGGACGCCACGCGAGAGAGCGCCCTCGCGTCGTGCCCCACATTCAGCGCGACCGTGAACTCCACGTCTTCGGCGCCCGCCGCGCCGATCTCCGAACGCGCGGTCAGCGCGACGTGGAAACGCCCGTCGGCGAGGCCGAGCCCCGGAAACTGCGCCTCCACTTCCTTGCCGAGCCGTGATGCCGCCTTCTGCCGCGTCTTGCTCAGCGCCGTCGCCGCCTCGCGCAGCGCCGCCTCCGCGGTGGTCACCGCATCCTCCAGCTCCCGCAGGTCGAGCGCGGCGCTGTCGAGCAGGGCAAGCTCCGCGCGCGCTTCGCGCCCCGTCTCGAGCACGGCGGCGACGGTGCCGCCGTACTTCTTGAGCACGCGGAAGATCAGGTCGCGCCGGCGCTCGACGTCGGCCAAGCGGCCGGGGTCGTGCTCGACCGACTCCCCGTACGCGGCCACCTCGCGCGCGAGCTCCTCCAACGCGTAGTACGCGGCATCGTAGAGCTCCTGCAGTCGCGCCACGGTCGGATCGATCCGCTGCAACGACGCCAGCGGCTTCTGCAGGTGCCCCAGCCGGCCAAGGAGCGCCTCGTCCTCGCCCTCAAGCGCGCCGGAGAGCTCGCCGGCCAACGCCCGCAGTTCTTCAGCGTGGGTGAGCCGGCGCGCCTCATCCTCGAGCTTCTGCTCCTCGCCCTCGACGAGTTTGGCGTCCGTGATCTCGCGCGCGACGTGCTGCAGGTAGTCGGCGCGCTTCTGCGCGGCGTCGCGCCGCGCGATGAGCGACGCGACCGCCGCGCGCGCCGCGACGAGCGCCGCGTGCGCCCGCGCCACCGCCGCGGCCTGCCCCTGCGCCCCCGCGAAGGCGTCGAGTATGCGCCGCTGCGCCTCGACATCGAGCAACGCCTGCGCCTCGTGCTGCCCGTGCACGTTCACTAGCGCGCGCCCAATGTCCGAAAGCACGGCGGCGGTCACCGCGGTGCCATTGATCCAGGCGCGCGCACGCCCGCCCGCCGACGCTGGGACCTCGCGCTTAAGCACGAGCACGTCATCTTCGAGGTCGATGCCGCGCTCATCCAGCTGGGCGCGCAGTTCGGGCGCGTCTCCCACCTCGAACGTCCCTTCCACCACCGCGCGATCCGCCCCCGGCCGCACCAAATCGGCCGACGCGCGCTCGCCGATCAGCAGACCCAGCGCGCCGACGATGATGGACTTCCCCGCCCCCGTCTCGCCCGACAGCACGTTCAGCCGCGGCGCCAGCGGCAGCTCCACGGCGTCGATGATGGCGAAGTTGCGGATGCGGAGGGTCGTCAGCAAAGGACCGATGGGAAGCGAGAGACGGTGGACGGCAGACGGTGGACGGTGGACGGCTGACGGTGGACGGTGGACGGTGGACGGTGAACAACGACTCAGCGATCACCCAGTTCAATCGAGATTCCAATCGTCACCCAGATCAGAATCCCAATCCGAACTCCTCATCCCAATCGCCGTTACGCGTCTCGCCCTGCCAGCCCGCCCCAGCTCATCTTCTGACGCAGTCGCCCGAAGAACGTCGTCTCGTTCATTCGCACGATGCGCACCGGCTGAGGCGAACGGCGCACGACGAGCCGTTGGTTGGGACGTAGTCTGGTGCCAACCTGCCCGTCCACCGTTACCAAAACCTCCTCGGGCGTATCCTCCGGTTGCATTTCGATCACCGCGTCCGCGGGCAGCACGAAGGAGCGCATGGCCAAGGTGTGCGCGGCCACTGGCGTGACGAGAATCGACTCGAGCGTCGGGTCCACCACCGGGCCGCCTGCCGACAGCGAGTAGCCCGTGGACCCTGTGGGGGTCGAGACGATCATCCCGTCGGCGGCCAGCGAGCCAAGGCGCTCGCCGTTCACCCAGAGCGAGAGGTGCAGCACGCGCGCGAATCCGCCCTTGTGCAGGACGACATCGTTCAGCGCGCGAATCCGCTCCGCCGCCAAACCGTGCTCGTCGTGCCACTGCGTCTCGAGCGCCATCCGCTGCTCGGCCGTGTACTCGCCGCGGACGAAGCGCGGCAGCAGCCCGGCGAACTCCTCGGCGCGGCAGGTCGTAAGAAATCCGAGCTTCCCGATGTTCACGCCCAGGACGGGCGCGGTGGACTCACCGAGCAGGCGCGCGGCCCGCAGCAACGTCCCGTCGCCCCCGAAGGCCATCATCGCGTCGAGGCGTGCAGGATCTTCCAGCGGCGCCGCGCCAGCGCCGGCAATAGGCAGCAGGTCGGGCTCGAAGAACAGCGACAGGCCAAGTCCCGGCGCCTGCGACGTGAGCTCCTGCACGAGCTCGCGGAGCCCGGCATGTGGAACGTGGCCGATGACGCCGATGCGCATGCTCAGCCCGCCAGCGCCTCGGCGTCGTGCAGCGCGCGCACCTTGGCGGCGATGCCGGCGGCGTCCAGCCCGCATTGCGCCAGCTGGCGCGCCCTCGACGCGGCGTACACCACCCGATCAGGAACGCCGTGCGCCACCACACGCACCTGTGGATCCATCTGCTCGACAATCGTCGCGAGGTACGCGCCAAAGCCGTTGACGACAGTTCCCTCCTCCACCACCAGCAGTGTCCGATGGTCGTGCATCAGCCCGATCAACAACTCGCGATCGACGGGTTTGAGGAAGCGGCAGTTCACCACCGTCACGTCGAGCCCCGCGCCGGCCAGGGCATCCGCCGCCGTCATCGCCTCGGCCACCATCGTCCCGACCGCGAGCACCGCCACGCCGTCGCGCCCCTTGCGCAGGAGATCCCACGTGCCGTACGGCACCGCGGCGATGTCCCGCGCGTGCCCCACCAGATCCGGCGACGCGTCCCGCGGGTAGCGGATGGAAAACGGGTCGTCGCGGTGAGCCATCGCCGTGCGCAGCAAGCCGATGAGCTCCGTTCCAGAGGCGGGAGCCGTCACGGTCATCCCCGGGATGGCGAGCATGTAGGCGATGTCATACAGCCCCGCGTGCGTCTCGCCGTCCTCGCCCACCAGCCCCGCGCGGTCCAGGCAGAAGATGACCGGCAGGTGCTGAATGGCCACATCGTGCACGATGTTGTCGAACCCGCGCTGCAGGAACGTCGAGTAGATGGCCGTCACCGGGCGGAGCCCCTGCGTGGCCATCCCCGCGGCGAACGTCACGGCGTGCCCCTCGGCGATCCCGACGTCGAAGAAGCGCGTCGGGTGCGCCTTCTGCACGAGGTTCGCCCCCGTGCCGCTGGGCATCGCGGCCGTAATGGTCACCAGCGTCGGATCCTCTTCCATGAGCTCGGCGAGTCCCTTGCCGAAGACCGACGTCCAGTTGGGGTTCGCCTTCGAGGCGGCGAGCAGCTTGCCCGTCGCCGGGTCATGCCCGGGCGGCAGCGCGTGCCACTTCTCGCCGTGCTCTCCGGCGGGGAATCCGCGCCCCTTCTGGGTGATGACGTGAACGAGCCGCGGCCCCTTGAAGCCGCGCACCGCCTTCAGCGTCTCAATCATCCCGTCGATGTCGTGGCCGTCGATGGGTCCGAAGTAGCGGAACCCAAGCTCCTCGAACAGCACGCCCGGCGTGAGGAAGCCCTTGACGCTCTCCTCCCAGCGCTTCATCAGCGCGCCGAGGTCGTGGATGGCGCCCTTCTCGTGGTGCTCGAAGATGTGCCCGATGCTGCTGCGCAAGCGGTTGTACAGCGGGTTGCGCTGCACAGAGGTCAGATAGCGGTGCATCGCGCCCACGTTGGGCGCGATGGACATCTCGTTGTCGTTGAGCACGACGATGATGTCCTTGTCCGACGCGCCGGCATTGTTGAGCCCCTCGTAGGCGAGGCCGCTGCCCATCGAACCGTCACCGATGATCGCGACGACCTTGAAGTCCTCGCCGTTGAGGTCGCGTCCCGCGGCGATGCCCAGCGCGGCACTAATCGACGTGGCCGCGTGCCCGGCGCCAAACGTGTCGTACTCGCTCTCCGTCCGCTTGAGGAAGCCGGAGAGCCCGCCCTCCTGGCGCAGGCTGTCCATCCGGTCGCGACGCCCGGTCAGCACCTTGTGCGGATACGCCTGGTGGCCCACGTCCCAGACGAGCTGGTCGCGCGGCGTCTCGAAGGCGTAGTGCAGCGCGATGGTCAGCTCGACCACGCCCAGCCCGGCGCCAATGTGCCCACCCGTCTGCGAGCAGGTGGAGATGAGGAACTCCCGCAACTCGACGGCGAGCTGTTTCAACTCGGGCGACGAGAGCCCCTTGAGGTCGGCGGGAGAGTTGATGCGCGAAAGCAGAGTCATGAATCAGTCGGTGAATCGTGAAATCTACAGCAGAACCGCTCCGGGCGTCGGTTCAGGAGCGCCTGGCCACCATGTACCGGGCCGTCGCCTCCAGGGCCGGCGTAAGGATCCCGGCCGCGGCCAGCGCCGTGCACCCTTCGTCTACGAGCGCCTCGGCGCGTGCGACCGCCCCGTCGACGCCCAGCAACGCCGGGTAGGTGCTCTTCTGGAACGCGATATCCTTGCCCGCCGTCTTCCCGAGCTCGTCGCTCGTGGCCGTGACATCCAAGACGTCGTCGGCAATCTGGAAGGCCAGCCCAATGCACCGGCCGTAGCGCCCCAAGGCCGCCAGGCGATCGGGGGGCGCCTGCGCCGCGCGCGCGCCAATCTCGACGGACGCTTCGATGAGCGCGCCCGTCTTGCAGCGATGCACCCGCTCGAGCTGGTCGTACGACAGGTGCTGGCCCTCGCCTTCCAAGTCGAGCAGTTGGCCTCCGATCATCCCGCCTGCCCCAGAGGCGCGCATGAGCACCCGCACGATCTCGGCCCCCGTCTCGCGGTTCAAGCCCAGGGACTCCACCGCTTCCCACGCGGCGCGCGCCGCAAGCGGCACCATCGCCATGCCGGCAGCGGTCGCAGTGGCCACACCGAACGCCTTATGCACCGTGGGGCGGCCCCGCCGGAGCTCGTCGTCATCCATGCAGGGGAGGTCGTCGTGCACCAGCGAGTAGGCGTGCACCACCTCCACCGCGGCGGCGAGCGGCGCCACGTCCCCCGCGCCACCGCAGGCGTCGTACGTCAGCATCACGAGCACGGCGCGCAGCCGCTTCCCCTCGCCGATGATCGCGTAGCGCATAGCGTCGCCCACCGGCCCGCCGATCGTTGGCAGCGCGCGATCACACAGCGCGTCGAGCGCCCGCGCCACCCGCTCGCGCGGGCCGGCGAAATCCGGGGCGACGACGCTAGCCGGCATCGCGCTCCTCGATGGCGCCGTTTGCCTGCTCCACCAGCGTCGTCACGCGCCCCTCGGCCTTGGACAGCGCCTCCGACGCAGCGCGCAGCCGCTGGATGCCCTCCTCGAAGAGGGCCAGCGACTCGTCCAGCGTGAGGTCGGCGCGGTCGAGCGCCGCCGCGATCTGCTCCAGCCGCTCGAGATCCTGCTCAAAGCTCATTGCGCCGCTCCTGCCGCCCTCGGCGGCCCCCCGGGACGCACTCTCGTGACGGTGGCGTCCACCTGTCCATCGCGCAGGACGAGCGCGAAGGCCTGCCCCGCCGCGAACGCCTCGACCGATCCCAACGCCCGGCCGTCCGTACCTCGCGCCACGGCATAGCCACGCGCCAGCGTGTTGAGTGGGCTCAGCGCGTCGACCCGCCCGGCCACCTGTTGCAGGCGCGCGCGCCGCCGCTCGACGCTGCGCCGCGCGCGCAACGACAGGTCACCGGCCAGCCGGCGCAGATCACGCCGCGCGAGCGTGACGCGCCGCTCCGCCCCCGCGCGCATCGTCCGGCCGAGTGTCCCAAGCCAGGCGACGAGCTCATCGAGCACCGGCACCGCCGCCTCGGCCGCCGCCGACGGCGTGGCCGCCCGATGGTCGGCCACCAGGTCGGCGATGGTGACATCCACCTCGTGTCCCACGGCGCTAATGGTCGGGATGGGACAGGCGGCGATCGCCCGCGCGACGCCTTCATCGTTGAACGCCCACAGGTCCTCGCGCGACCCGCCGCCACGCCCCACGATCACCACATCCGCCGCCTGCCAGCGCGCCACGAGGTTCAGCGCCGCGACGAGCGACGCGGGCGCCGTCTCGCCCTGCACCGCGGCAGGCACGATGATGATGTCCACCGTCGGGTTCCGGCGCGTGATCACCGACTGGATGTCGTGCAGGGCCGCGCCGTCAGGGCTCGTGATCACCGCCACGCGCCGCGGGAAGCGGGGCAGCGCCCGCTTGCGCGCCGGATCAAGCAGTCCGTCCCGTTCAAGGCGCTTGCGCGTCTCCTCGAGCGCCTTGCGCCACAACCCCTCGCCCTCCGCTTCCATCGCGCGCACCATGAACTGCATCTGACCGCGCGCAGGGTAGACCGAGAGCTGGCCGAAGGCCATCACCTGCATGCCGTCATCAGGCGCGGCCGGGATGCGCGCCGTGTCGCGCGACCAGACGACGCACGAGATGGACGCGCTCGCGTCCTTGAGGGTGAAGTACCAGTGCCCGTTGCGATGCTTGAGGAAGCCGCTCACCTCGCCGCGGATCCACAGCGGCGGGAACGCCCCCTCCAGCACTTCCTTCGCCAGCGTCGTCAGGTCGGCGACGCCGATGGCCGTGTCCGCCGTTTCCCCGGGCGCGGCATCGCGCCGCGCCGGCGCCGGGGCGCCAGCAGAACCGGCGCCGTCAAACAGCGACGGCGCCGTCCCACGCCGCGGCGATTCGCCGCGGCGACCGCTCACTGCGCGCCCTGCGCCGCCGCGCGCACCGTGTTCTTGAGGAGCATCGCGATCGTCATCGGGCCCACGCCGCCCGGCACGGGGCTGATCTTCG
>VHBQ01000065.1 GCA_016871855.1 Gemmatimonadota bacterium | reverse complement strand
CGCCGCCGGCGCGGCCGGCGCGGCGGGGGCGGCGGGGGCCGGCTGCTGGGCGGCGAGGGGGAAAGCGAGCAGGATCAGGGCGAACGTCCGGCGCATCGGTGCTCCGTGAAATCGGGATTGTCCAGCCGGGGCAGCACACGGGCCGCGCATGACGCGGCCCGTCCATAAAGTACAACGCAGCCTGGCGGCGAAGCGCTGGCGTGGCGACCGAACCGCCACGCCAGCCGCCGGGCCACTCAGCGGTTTACCAGATCCAGCGTCGCGAGGAAGGTGATGCGCGCCAGATCCTCCATGATCTCCGGCGTCAGGATCTCCCAGCGGTCCTTCGTGGTGTGATAGCTCGCGTACGGCAGCGGCGGCGCGCCGCTGGTGCCGATGCTCACCGTCGGGATCTTCGCCCACAGGAAGTGCGCCGCGTCCTGCCGCGGCCGGGCAAGGTTGGGATTGGCGAAGGCGCCCATCGCCCGGTGGACGTAGGCGTCATTGGCGCGCTTCATCGCCTCGAAGATCGCCGGATACTCGACGCCCGACGAGACGCCGATGCGCTCGCCGCGCCCGACACTCTCAAGGTTCAAGAAGGCGGTGATCTTGGCGTTGGGCACGACAGGGTGCGCGACGTAATACTCCGAGCCGGCCACCCCCTGCTCCTCGGCGCCGAACAGCAGGAGCAGCACGCTGCGCTTCATCGGCACCTTGGACTTCGCGATCGCTTCGGCCGCCGCGAGCAGCACCGCCACGCCCGACGCGTTGTCGTGCGCCCCGGGCATCATCTCGTGGTTGTAGCCGAGATGGTCAAGGTGCGCGCCGAGCACCACGTACTCGTTCTTGAGTTCCGGATCGCTGCCCGGCAGCACGCCGATGACGTTGGAGCCGATCCCTTCCGGATGGTGCTCGGTGTTGTTGACGAGCGTCATCGTCTTGCCCAGCGGACGCGAGGCGGGCTTGAGCGTCGAGCGGATCTGGTCCACGGTCTGGCGATGGCTGACCGGCAGCCCCGCGAACAGGTCGTTCATCACCGTCTGGCCAACGTAGGTCAGAATGAAACCCTTCACGAAGCGCGCGTTCGGGTTGGCGATGTGGTAGTCGTAGACCATCCCCGCCGCGCCGTGCTTCGCCGCGTTCTCGATCTTGTACGAGTGGAACGAGTACGGCCGCCACTTCCGAAAAAACGCGCTGTCCGGCATCGGTCCCATCGGCACCTCGGGCTCGACGACGACGATCTTCCCCTTCACGTCCACGCCGGCGTAGTCGTCGTAGCCGAGTTCCGGCGCGGTGACGCCGTACCCCACGTACACCGCTTCCGCATTGACCTTACCCGCGTCCGACGTCGAGCCCTGGAAGAACTCCGTCTCCCACGCGTACGACTTGGTGATCGTGCCGCCGCCGGGCTGCGGCAGGTGCAGCGACAGCTCGGTGCCGGGGCGCACCAGCGTGTACGGGTTCGGGAACTTCTGGTACCAGCTCCCCTTGTCCCCCATCGGCTGATAGCCCCAGCTCCGCAGCAGCCCGACCGTCCACGCGGCGGACGAATCGTAGCCCGCGGTGCCGGTGAGGCGGCCTGCGTACTTCTCCGCGGTCATCTCCTTCACATAGTCGAGAATCACGTGGCTGGAGATGCCGTGCATGGCCGCCATCGTGCGGTCCTGCGGCGAGGCGGGCGTCGGCGCCGGGCGGCCCGGCTGCTGGCCGGCTAGCGTGGTGGCAAAGCAGGCGATCAGGGAGAGCGGCGCAAGAGCGCGCGCGGCGAAGCTCAGGCGAGACACGGGGTCACTCACGGAGAGAGGTGACGGGGAGCGTGGTTGATTCTGCGTTGCGAGCTGGCGGGGGGCCAGATGGGGTAGCCGGCGTCGTCGTCACCGCGCCGTCAGGTGCACACCGGCGATCATGCAACGCACCGACCCGCCCGCGCGTTCGATGGTCGGAATGCGCAGGGGCAGCAACCGGGCGCTCTTCTCGATGAGCGCCGTCTGCTCGGCCGTCAGCGCCGCCGCCGCCCGCGCCGAGAGCGCCAGCACGCGGCCGTGCGTCCCGGTCATCTCCAGCGCGTTGCCGGCGAACTCCTCCACCTGCGCCCAGCTGATCGGGATCACCGTGCGCCCGCTTTCGGCCAGGCGATCGGCCACCTCGCGGCGCCGGGCGACGTCCGTCATCACGTCGAGACAGACGAGCACGTACTCCGTCGCGATGCTCATGATCACGTTCGTGTGATAGATGGGCTGGCCGTGCGGATCGGCCGTCGCGAACGCCATCGGCTCGTAGCCGACCATCGTGCAGAAGCGCTCCAGCACGATGGGATCGGCGCGGTGCGAGTTGCTCACGTAGGCGAGCCGCTCCACGTGGTCGAGCACCATCGCCCCCGTTCCTTCGAGATACAGGTGGTCGAGTTCGAGCCCGGAGTAGTCCACCACTTCCTGCACGCGGTACGTGCTCTTCAGCATCTCGATGACGTCGGCGCGCCGTTCCCGCCGCCGGCTCGGCGAGTACATCGGGTAGATGGCGACGCGGCCGCCGTGGTGCGTCGAGAACCAGTTGTTGGGGAAGACCGAGTCCGGCGTCTCGTGATGGCCGAAGTCATCAAAGACGTGGATGCGGACGCCCTCGGCGGTGAGCCGCGCGACGGCCTCGTCGAACTCGGCGCGTGCCTGCGCGGCCACGGCCGCGGCGTCGGCGAGCGACGCGCCTGACTGGAAGGCGTTGTCTTCGGCGGTCTCCGGATTCACGGCGAAGCGATGCGGGCGGACCATCACGCCCGCGCTCGGCGCCTGCGCATTGCGGTAGTTCATGGGTGCACTCCAGCCGCTGGCTACGCGGGGGGCCTGATCAAAGATACGGCAGAAACGGCAGGAGCGGCGGAGTGGGCAGCAGCGTTTGCCGTCTGGGTCGCGAGGAACTGATGCGCTTCGCGCGCGTTCTCCCCCTCACGCTGCATCCGCTGCGCACGTCAGCGAACGGGGGCTGAGGACAGCGACGACCTGCGGATCGGAGACTGGGGGAACTGCTACCGCGTCATGCTGCGCAGCAGCCGCCCCGCCCGCCGCGCGGCCTCGGCGAGACGTTCGGGCGACGCGATGAACGAGACGCGGAAAAAGCCCTCCCCGCCGTCTCCCAGCGCCTTGCCGGCGAGGACGACCACGCCCTCCTCCTGCATCAGACGTTCGTGGAATGCCATCGAGGGCACGCCCGCCGGCAGCGGCACCCATAGGTACATAGATGCCTTCGGCGCCTCAACGGCGAAGCCCTCGGCCCGGAACGCCGCCACTGCCGCGTCACGCCGCTCGCGGAAGATCGCGAGGTTGCCCGACAGCCACTCGCCGTGACTCTCGAGCGCGGCGATGCCCGCGCGCTGGGCAGCCATGAACTGACCGGTGTCGAGGAAGCTCTTCACCTTGGCGAGCGGGCCGCTGTACGCTGGCGAACCCGCCGCCCAGCCGAGCCGCCACCCGGTCATGTTGTACGTCTTGGACAGTGAGTGGAACTCGAGCGCCACCTCGCGCGCGCCATCAATCTCGAAGATGCTCGGCGCCACGTATCCGTCGAACGTCATCTCGCTGTAGGCGTTGTCGTAGACGAGCAGCACGTCGTGCGTGGCGCACCAATCCACGACCTTCTTGAGGTAGTCGCGCGGCGCGATGGCGGCCGTCGGGTTGTTCGGGTAGTTGAGGTACAGCAGCTTGGTTCGCGCGCGCACCTCGACGGGGATCTCCTCGACGTCCACCAGGAACTGCGTGCGCGGCGTGATGGGATACAGATGGGGGTGCGCGTTGCCCAGAAGCGTGCCGCCGAGGTAGGCCAGATACCCGGGGTCGGGGATGATCGCCACGTCACCGGGCTCGAGATAGGCCAGCGCGAGATGCGCGAGCCCCTCCTTGCTCCCGATCAGCGGCACGATCTCGGTCAGCGGATCGAAGCGCTGCCCGAAGCGCCGCTCCATCCACGCGGCAACCGCCTCGCGGTACGCAGGCAGGCCGAGTCCGAAGCCGTAGCGCGACATCGCCGGGTCCTGCGCCGCCTCGGCGAGCGCAGCGACGGCGCGCGGCGGCGCCGGCAAGTCGGCGTCGCCAGCACCCAGGTCGATGACATCCACCCCGCGCGCGATCAGTTCGCGCTTCTTCTGCGGAATTGACGCCAGTAGGTAGGCGGGAAGAGACGTGAAACGCGAGGCGACGCGGGGCATCGAAAGAGACGGTGGACGGTTGACGGTGGACGGTTGATGATGGACGGTGGACGTTGGAGGCGGACGATCCACCGTCCACCGTCCACCGTCAACCGTCTAGCTTGTCGGCGGGTTAAACCCTGCCCCGCCCTCCACCCACGAGCGATAGTACTCGCGGTCTTCCGCCGGAAGCACGGCCTTGGCGACGTGCAGGGGGCGGAACGAATCCATCATCACCGCCAGTTCGTTCGTCGCCTTCGCGCCGATGCTCGCTTCCGTGCGGCCGGGGTGCGGGCCGTGGGGCAGGCCGTCGGGATGGTGCGTGATCGAGCCGTATTCAATGCCCTTGCGGCTCATGAACTCGCTCGACGCGTAGAAGAGCACCTCGTCGGAGTCCACGTTGCTGTGCGCGTACGGCGCCGGGACGGCCTGCGGATCAAAGTCGTACGGCCGCGGGCAGAACGAGCAGATGACGAAGCCGTCGCCCTGAAACGTCTGGTGCACCGGCGGCGGCTGGTGGATGCGTCCGACGATCGGCTCGAAGTCGTGGATGTTGAAAGCCCACGGATAGAAGAAGCCATCCCAGCCGACGACGTCGAATGGGTGGTGGTCGAGCACCATCTCGGTGAGACCGTTGTACTGCTTCACGATCACCGGGAACTCGCCCTTCTCATCAAACGTCACGAGCTCCGCTGGCCGCCGGAAGTCGCGTTCGCTGTACGGCGCCCCCTCGGCGATCTGCCCGAACTCCGTCCGGTACCGCTTGGGCGTCCGCACATACCCGCGGCTTTCCATGATCAGCATCTTCGCCGGCGCGGTGAAGCGCCAGCGGTGCATGATCCCGCGCGGGAGCACTACGTAGTCGCCCGGCTTCACGGGGAGATACCCGAACTGCGACTCGAGCGTCCCTGCCCCCTCGGCGAGGTAGACCACCTCATCGGCCTGCGCATTCCGGTAGAAGTGCGCATCCTCGATGGTCGGCTCCGACCAGAGCATCCCGATGTCGGCATTGAACAGGAGCGGGATGCGATCAAGCGTCGGCGACCCGCCCTTGGGGAGCTGCCGCGTGCGGAAGTGCCGGTGGCGTAGCGCGAGGTCGGGATCCTTCTCCCAGACGATGTCGCGCAGGCGCCGCACGGTCAGCACCGTGGTGGGCGGATGCACGTGGTAGAGCAGCGACGACGGACCGGTGAATCCCTCGTTCCCCATCAACTGCTCGCTGTACAGCCCGCCGTCGGGGCGGCGGAAGACGATGTGCCGCTTGCGCGGCACCTGCCCGAGCGTGTGATAGAACGGCACTAGAGGTTCCCCCGCAGGGCCTGCTCGCGTTCAATGCTCTCGAAGAGCGCCTGGAAGTTGCCCTTGCCGAACCCCTTGGCGCCCTTGCGCTGGATGATCTCGAAGAAGAGCGTCGGGCGGTCCTGCACGGGCTTGGTGAAGATCTGCAGCAGGTAGCCCTCGTCGTCGCGATCCACGAGGATGCCGAGTTCCTGCAGGGCGTCGAGCGGTTCGTCGATCCTCCCCACGCGCGTCTGCAGCGTCTCATAGTACGTCGTGGGCGTGCGCAGGAACTCGACGCCGCGCGCCTTGAGCGCGCGCACGGTCGCCACAATGTCGTCGGTGGTCACGGCGATGTGCTGCACGCCGGGACCGCGATAGAAGTCGAGGTACTCCTCGATCTGGCTCTTCTTCTTCCCCACCGCCGGCTCGTTGATGGGGAACTTGATCCGCCCGTTGCCGTTGCTCATCACCTTGGACATCAACGCCGAGTACTCGGTGGAAATGTCCTTGTCGTCGAAGGTGAGGAGGTTGAAGAAGCCGAGCACGTTGGCGTAGAACGCCACCCAGACATTCATCTTGCCGAGTTCGACGTTCCCCACGCAGTGGTCCACGTACTTGAGCCCCACCGGCGGCGGCGCAAACTCCGGCGTGACCGCCGCGAAACCGGGGAGGAACAGGCCGCGGTAGTTCCGCCGCTCGACGATCGAGTGAATGGTGTCGCCGTAGGTCTTGATGGCGGCGACGACAACCTCGCCATTTGCGTCGCTGACGACCTCGGGCTCGTGCGCCGACTCGGCCCCGCGCTCGATGGCCTTCGCGTACGCGTCGCGCGCATCGTCCACCCAGAACGCGAGGTCGCGCACGCCGTCGCCGTGCCGGCGGATGTGGTCGGCAATCGGTCCGTCCGGACCCAGCGGCGTGGTGAGCACTAGCCGGATCTTGTCCTGCTGGAGCAGGTAGCTCGCCCGGTCACGCACCCCCGTTTCCGGACCGCGGTAACCCACCAGTTGGTAGCCGAACGCCGCCCGGTAATACAGCGACGACTGCTTGGCGTTGCCGACGTAGAACTCGATGTAGTCGGTGCCGTTGATGGGAAAGGTGTCGTGGGTCATTGAGGGGGACGGTCGACGCTGGGCGGTCGACGGCAGAGGGCAGGTGGTCGAGAGCCGACCTCCGCGGCCGGCGCCGCGAGCGGGCGCGCGTGCGATGCCGCGAAGGAATTGGATGACATCTGCATAGGGGGACTGCCCAATGTATTACTGAGGGTGGAATTCGACAATTCAGGCACACCCTGTACCTTTGTGGGTTCTCACGTCCATGACTGCCACGATGCCTGCGTATACGAAGACCGTGCTCTCCCCCGAGGAGACGCTGAAGCTCGCGCCGGAAATCGGTCGCCATCCCACCGCGAAGGTCTGGGTCTACCGCTACCGGCACGCCACCGAGCCGTGGACGCTGAGCATCGCCACGCACGCCCATCCAGGTTCGCGCATGCTCTCGCTCGGCGGCTTCCGCATCGCGCCGGAAAGCCGCACCAGCATTCCCGACTGGAATCCCGACCACGAGGCGATTGACCTCGCCATCGGAATGGATGAGAAGGTGTACTGGTCGCGCCTGCTCAAGGTCGGCGGCCCGCACGTGCAGCGCGACTTCTCGCGCATCGTCGGCGGCAAGTGCGTGATGCAGCCGACGCCGGGCTCGCGCGTTGGCGAGCCGCGCGATCGCGACCTGCTGGACTTCGCGATTGAGTGCTTCCAGGACGTGGAGAAGACGGGGTTCTTCCTCACGACCGGCCAGGACCTCGGCCACGGCATCATGAGCGACGGGAAGACCGGCTCCCTGCACTACCTGAATGCGCATTACAAGGGGAGCGTGATCTCCGATACGGGGGCGCCGACCGCCGAGGGCAACTACTGGATGCTCGTCGGTCAGTTGAAGGGGGCGGACATTCCGATGAAGGGGGCAGTGGTCGGCCTCATCGGCGCCGGCAACATCGGCCTGCACATCATTGACCACCTGCTCGAGGATGGCGCGGTCCCGTTGGTCGTCGAAGCCAAGCCGGCCATTCGCGCCGCGCTCGAGAAGCGCGGCGTGAAATGCTGGCCAGCGGAGGGGAAGGCGGAGTTCCTGCGCCAGCCGATGGACGCGCTGGTGCTCAACGCCGCGGGCGGGTCGCTCGACAGTGCGACCATTGCGCTCTGCGCCGCGAACAAGCGCCTGCGTGTGATCAACGGCTCCGAGAACCTCGTAATGCCGAATCCGGACGACGAGGAGGTGCTCCGGAAGGCGCACAAGGTCTTCTGCCCGTGTGAGTGCGCCGGGATGATGGGCTATCTCACGGCCGCCGAGGAGTACCTCAGCCACCTCGCCGGCGACGACTTCACGCTCGCGTCGATGTACGAGGCGGCCAAGGCGCTCGAGGCCCCGGGCGAGAAGGCGACGCGGCACGTGATCGCCGGCGGGTATCGCCTGACGATGACGCAAGCGATGCAGGAGCTGTACGGCTAGCGCTGGTCGCTGCGGCGGCCGCAGAAGCGGCCGCCACTAGAGGCTCCACGCCGTCGGCCGGCGGTCCCAACGGTGCCCCCGCACCCGCTCGGCCGTTCGCGCGTCGAGCGGTCCGCGTTCCACCGCGGTGACGTTGGCTTGCACGTGCGCCGCGCGCCGCATCCCCGGAATCACGGTAGCGACGCGTGGATCGGAGATGCAGAAGCGCAGGGCGAGTTCGGGGAGCGTCATGTCGTCCGGCACGTCGCGTTGCAGCGCCTCCACGCGCGCCACCGTCGGCCCCAGGTTCTCCGGTCCGAAGTAGATGCGGCGGAAGTCACCTTCCGGGAACGTGGAGTCCGCCCGCAACTGCCCGGCGAGCGACCCTTCGTCGAACGGCACGCGGGCAATGACCGCGACGCCGAGATCGGCGCAGACGCCGAAGAGCTCGTCTTCCGGCGCCTGATCAAAGACGTTGTAGATCACTTGCACCGCATCCACCAGTCCGGTGCGCAGCGTCGCGAGGCAGTTCGTCGGCTCCCAGCGGTTGACGCTGACCCCCACCGCCTCGATCAGTCCCTCACGCTTCAGGTCGTCCATCGCGCGCTGCCAGCGCTCATCGCGCGCCCAGCCATCCTCCCACACGTGAAACTGCAGCAGGTCCACGCGCGTGAGGCCGAGGTTGGTCAGCGACTTTTCGGCGAACTCGCGGATGTGCGTTGGGGGGAAGCAGTCGTCGAGCGCGTACTCCGGGCGCGATGGCCACTGCATGTTCTTCGGCGGAATCTTGGTCGCTGCATACAGCCGTCGCGACGGGTGTGCGCGCACGAGTTGCCCCAGCAGTCGCTCGCTCGTGCCGCGCCCGTACCCCCACGCGGTGTCGAAGAACGTCACGCCGTCTGCGACGGCAGCATCGAGCGCACGCAGCACCTCGTCGGGATCGGTGTCCGACCAGTTGGCGAGCCCCCACATGCCGTAGCCGAGGGAGGACACAGGCCAGCCAAGGCGGCCAAAGCGTCGCTGTTCCATGGAGGGAGAAGATGCGACCGCCCCGCGCGCCACGAAAGCCGACGGGCGCCGCGCTGGTGTCGGGGAGAGCGAACGCGCATCTTGCGAGCGCACACACCGCTGACACCCGGCTTCCACTATGCACCCTCCCGACGCACGCGCGCCAATGCCAACGAACGCCCCGCGCGTTCCGCCGGCGCCGCGGCGTGTGCTCGTCGCCGCGCGCTCGTTCGACGGCATCGTGGCTGCGTTGCACCAGCGGCGGCCGGAACTGCAGGTGCGCGGATGTTTGCACACTGACGTGACGGCCGAAGACCTGAACTGGGCGGACGCCTACGTGGGCTTCAAGCGGCCGCCCGGCGCCGCCTCGCTCGGTCGCGTCGCCTGGGTGCACTGCACCGGCGCGGGCGTGGACGCGTGGCTCGCCGCTCCGGGGCTCGCGCCCGAGATCCTGCTCACGCGAACGCCCGAGTCCTTCGGGCCGGCCATCGCGGAGTGGGCGATCGCACGCATCTTCGCCATCCAGCAGCGGCTCGCCGAGCACGCCGCCGCGCAGCGCGCGCACCGGTGGGAGCCGCGCGACGCGCCGCTTGTCGCCGGCACGCGCGCGGTGGTCGTCGGCACCGGCGACGTCGGTTCGGCCATCGCGGCCAAGCTCGCCGCGCTCGGCGTAACCGTCACTGGCGTGTCGCGCACCGGGAAGTCGCGCGGGCAGAACGCGCCAGACGCCGCGTTCGACACCGTGCATCCGGTAGACCGGCTTGCCGATCTCGTGGGCGGCGCTGACTGGCTCATCCTCGCGCTTCCCGACACGCCGGCGACGCGCGGGCTAGGCTCACGCGACATCCTCTCACGCTGCCAGGGGGCGGTGCTGCTCAACGTCGGGCGCGGCTGCGTGCTCGACGAGTCGGTGCTCCCCGCGGCGCTCGAACAGGGATGGCTGCGCGGCGCGGCGCTCGACGTGTTCGCGGTGGAGCCGCTCCCGGTGGACTCGCCGCTCTGGGACGATCCGCGCGTCCTCATCTCGCCGCATTGCTCGGGTCCCACGACAGTCGCCGGCGCGGTGGAGGGATTCCTTGAGTGCCTCGAGCCGCTCGAGCGCGGCGAGCGCCCCCGCTGGACCGTGGATCGCGAACGCGGCTACTAGTCCGAAGGAAGCGCCGGCACCTGCCGCCGGCGATCGGCCTCGGAGAGCACTTGCGTCACAAACCGCTGGCCCTCGCCCAGCCGTTCCACCTCGATGGCGATCGCCTCGACGCCGCGTTCGAGATTGGCCATCCGGTCGGTGAACTCCGGCGGCAACGTCGGCGGCACAATGGACGAACGCCGCCAGAGCCGACGCGCGTAGGCAATGGACAGGGGGAACAGCAGCACCATCGAGAAGCCCATCCCCATCCCGATGATCTCCGTGGGGTCGGGGGCCGACGATGGTTCCTCGATCACGACTCCCGGATTGGCCGCGCGCGTCGCGACGAGGGCGTCCGCCGACGCGAGTTGCTTCTCGACATCGGCGATCCGCTGGTCGATCATCACCAGCCGTCCCTCAAGTCCCTTGATGTCGGCCGGGTTCGTCGCGGAGTTCAGCTGCTCGCGAACACGGCGCCGCTGTCCCTGCAACTCGGATTGTTGGCTCTGCAACTCACGCCGCTGGAGGCGCGCCGCCTCATACATCTCGGTGACAGTGGGCGCCTGCCCAGCGGGGGCGACCACGACTTCCGTCTGCGGGCTGGGGGCGGTGGCTTGTGGCATGCGGGCTCCCGCGGGAAAGGGTCCGTATCAAGCTACACTACGCGGCGGCGGCCTTCAGCGTTTCGACACTGAGGCTAGTTTTACGGTAGGCGCCGCGACCGCGGCGCCTGCTGGTGACCCGGACGCCCCATGATGCCGCACGAAGTCTTCGAACTGCCGCGCGAGATCCTCCCCGGCGACATCGACGAGCTCGGCCACGTCAACAACGTCGTGTACCTGCGTTGGGTGCAGGACGCGGCCATCGCGCATTGGTCTTCGGCCACGACGGCGGCGCAGCAGGGCGAGGTGGCGTGGGTGGCCGTGCGCCACGAGATCGACTACAAACACCCAGCGCTCCCCAGCGACGGCGTTCTTGCGCGCACCTGGGTGGGGACCGCCGATTCACACCGGTTCGAACGGCATACAGAGATTGTGCGCGCCGCTGACCGCAAGCTGCTCGCTCGCGCCCGAACCATGTGGTGTCCCATCAACCGGACGACGGGACGGCTCGCGCGCGTCAGCGACGAGATTCGCGCGCGGTTTTCCACCGGTCCGACGTCGGGCGGACCCGCGTGACGCTGCGCTTTTTCCCGCCCGCCGCCGCGGTCGTCCTCGCGGGCTTCGCCCTGACGGCGTGCGCCGACGCCCCGGCTGGCCCCGCGGTTGACACGGCCGACACGCAGGCGGCCATCGCGGCCGCTTCCAGCATTACCGCCGCCGACTTCCTGCGCCATCTCGCGGTCATCGCCGACGACTCGATGCGCGGCCGCGGGACGCCCAGCCGAGAGCTCGAGCTGACCGCGGCATACGTGGCGTCGGCGTTCAGCGCGGCAGGGCTCGCCCCCGGCGGCGACGGCAACTCGTTCCTCCAGCGCTATACGCTGTCCGCCCTCGCCGCCAACCCGACCGCCACCGCCCCGAACACGGTTGGCATCCTGGAGGGCAGCGATCCCGCCCTGCGCTCCGAATACGTGCTCGTTGGCGCGCACATGGACCACGTCGGCGTCACGGGCGGCGGGCAGAACTGTGCCGCGAGCGGCGCGGACTCGATCTGCAATGGCGCGAACGATAACGGGTCGGGCACCGTCGCGGTGATGCAGGTCGCCCGCGCCATCGCCGGGATGTCGACGCGCCCGCGGCGCACCTTGATCTTCGCCGCGTTCTCCGGCGAGGAGCGCGGGCTTTGGGGGAGCGCGGCGTACGCCAAGGCGCCGTGGCGCCCATTGGCCCAGGCGGCGGCGGTTATCAACATTGACATGATCGGGCGCAATGCCAAGGACAGCCTGTTCGTGCTCGGCAAGTCATACAGCACGCTCGGCGCCATCGTGGATCGCGTCTCCCGCGCGCACAGCGGCGAGGGCATGCGGCTGGTGGATGACGCGTGGAACGGGACGTACTTCACCCGCTCGGACCAATGGAGCTTTGCCCGACTCGGCGTTACGACGCTCTTCTTCTTCAACGGCCCGCAACCCGAGCTCCACACGGCGCGCGACGCGATCGGCCTGATGGACGCCGACGCCGCCGCGCGCGCGGCGCGGATGATCCTCTACACGGTGCTCGAGGTGGCGAACAGCCCCACGCGTCCCACGTGGGACGCCGCCGCGAAGGCCCGCTGGGTGACGCCGTAGGTCGTCGCAGCGTCGCGCGTCAGCGCGACGCGATCAACCGGCCGTGGCGATACGCCTGCACCCCGTGGTGGACGCCGTGCATCAGCAGCAGCCCATCGGCGCTGCCGTACTGCCGCATCAGGTCGAGCAGCACGGGTTCCTCCCCGCCCCACGGGTAGCCGAAGACGACGTCGAAGTCGTCGAGCGAGCGCCCGAGCTCCATGTACCCCGACACACCCTCGCCGAAGGTGCCAGTGCGCAGGTCGCCTCCCGCGCCGCGGAACACGTAGCCGGCGGGGAAGAAACTCCCGCACACGAACCGCGCCTTCGAACCGAAACGCCCCGCCATCTCGCGCGACGTCGCCACGAGAGAGAGGTCGAGTTCGATGCCGGCCGCCTCGTACCCGAGCAGATCGGCCATGATCGTGATGATGCCTGACGCCGAGCCGAGTTCGAGAAAGCGCAGGCCGGGCGCGCGATGCGCGACGAGCGCCGCCTGCACCTGCTCGTAGTCCGACGCGATAAACGAGTGCCACCCGCGCTCGCGCACCGTTCGGTCGAAGGTGTCGAAGAACTCCCACCCGGCCGCGCAGAGGGCGCGGAGGCGCGCCTGCAGCGCGTCGTCAATGGGCGGGAGTGGCTCCGTGGGCATGAAAGGTGGCGGGCAGTCGCAGAAAGCTACCATGTGCGGGGCGCGCCGGCGGGCGCGCGACCAGGCCGCCTCCGGCGCGCCACGTTGTCTTGTCCCCGCCCGCACACTACTTTCTGCCTTGACCCTCTCCCCCACATCATCATGCGAAATGCCCTGATGTACCACGGCGGCTTCGAGCGGAACTTCAGCCGCCTCGCCCCCGGGTTCTCTGCCTTCGAAGGCACCGACGGGAATTCCCACGCCCTGCCCGCCTGGCCGTCGAGCGCCGACGGACTGCGCTTCGGCTACATGGAGAAGCACGGGAAGAAGTTCTGCGTCGTCCGCGTGCTTTTCGGCAGCGACGACATCACGCTCAAGAACGAGATGGTCATCGATCCGGGCCGTCACACCGGTTTCGGCCATCGCCTCGGCCCCGAGCCGACGCTGGTCGAGGACGACGTGGTCGCCTTGACGCTCCTCGAGGACGTCATCAAGAAGAACGCCGAAGCGGCGGATGCGCTGCTCAACATCCGCATGCAATTCAAGCTCGCCGCCGGCATCAAGTAGCCGCTCGCGGGCACAAGCGACGGGGCGCGGCCGGTGGCCGCGCCCCGTCGGTCGTTCCCCCGCCCTCCGCTACCGGCAGCGCGGATACGCCGGGTCGGGCCCGGTGATCACCGGCCGCGTCCGCCGGGTGGCGATCGCCATCATGATGTCGTGGATGAACCGGCTCGACCGCGCCGCGTGCTCGTAGTCGATGTACTGCGGCTCGTCACTCGGCATGTGGTAGTCGAGCGAGTACCCGTGCGAGAAGTACGTCACGGGGATGTCCTTGAGCACGTAGCTCACCTGGTCCGAGCGGCAGAACCGGTTCATCGGGTTGGCCGTCACGTCCCACGACTTGTCGATGGCCATCACCTCGCGGCGCACGGCGTTGACGCTGTCGATCACGTCGCCGAACTCGCGCGAGAGGCGCCGCGCGCCAAGCGTCTGGATACTCGCCGGCCCGCCGAACTTCACCTCCTCCACCCGCCCCTTCCCCAGCATGTCGATGTTGTGCGCGGCGACGATGTCCTTGAGCGGCACGGTCGGATGATCCACGAACCAGCGTGACCCGAGCATCCCCGCCTCCTCACCCTGGTGCGAGATGAAGATGATCGAGCGCGCCGGCTTTTCGAAGGCGAACTGCTCGGCGATCTCGAGCAAGGCGACGGTGCCTGAGCCATCGTCGTCGGCGCCATTCATGATGGAGTCGCGGCGCACGGGACGGATGCTTCGGGCCCGGGTGATCAGCGAATCGATGGCGCGCTGCTGGTCGGCCGTCGGGCGGCAGACGGGGTCGTTGGCGCCCTGCCGCCGCGTCACGCGATTGACCGCGCGCATCGAGTCGTGGTCGACAGGCGGCACCGCGCCCATGTGGTCGTTGTGGGCGCCGAGCAGCACGTACTCGGCGGCAAGGGCGGGATCACTCCCCGGCTTGATGGCGACCACATTGCGCGCGGGCGCGTCGGACATCCGCCACTCCTGGCTCCAGCGCGCGGAAATCGTCTGGCCCGCGTCTCCGGGCTGCAGCGCGGCCACCTCCCTTCCGAAGAGCCGCGCGGCCACGGGGCGCGTGATCGTCGCCGTGCCCACCGCCATCGGCGGGTCCACGACGTTCGGCTTCATCGCCATGCGCATCGAGAACGCCGCCGCCGCCGCGCCGGGGAGTATCGCGTCGCCGCTGATCAGCAGGACCGCGACGGCGCCCGCCGCTTGCGCGCGCACGTCGCGTGGCGGCAACTGGGCGAACGGCGCCGCGGGTCGC
>VHBQ01000064.1 GCA_016871855.1 Gemmatimonadota bacterium | reverse complement strand
GAGTCCGTGGGCACCGTGGCCCAGTTGTATCTGGGCAACATCCTCTACGCGCTGGAGAGTTGCGCGTTGTCGCTTGAGGACCAGGGCAAGTCGGCCGACGCGGCGTTCTATCGCGGCATTGCCCGGAAGCTCGCCGAGGCGTACGGGCGGTCGAAGTCCGAGTGACCGGCTCGGGGTATCCTGGCTTCTTCCGGCTCGTGTGGGAGTTGGCCACCGGGCGGCGCACCGTGGAGCGCAGCGGCCCGCTGCTTGATGCCTTCATCAACCTCCCCGCGCCTGTGCGCGATGCCATTCGGTGGCTGCTGCGTCCCAAGCGGCGCTTCCTGCTGTGGCGCCTGCGGGCGCTCTCGGGCGACCGGGTGATGAGCGGTCCGTTCGCCGGTATGCAGCTGGCGGGGCTGCCCGCAGCGCCGGAACTGCTGGGGACGTATGAGCGCGAAATCGGCGATGCGGTCCGGGCGCTCGCCGCGCAGCCGTTCCGGCGCGTCGTCAACGTCGGGGCGCGCTTCGGCTACTACGCCATCGGTCTGGCGCGGCTTATGCCGCGCGCGGAGATCCTGGCGTTCGAGGGGAGCGATGAAGCGCGCGTGGTGCTCGAGACGGCCGTGGCGCTGAACGGCGTCGGGGAGCGCGTGCACGTCGGCGGCTTCTGCGATGTGTCCGACCTGGCGGCGGCGCTGGCCGACGGCACGGACACGCTGGTGGCGTGCGACATCGACGGCGGGGAGGTGCCACTGCTCGATCCCTCACTCGTGCCGGCGCTGCGCCGAGCAACGCTGCTGGTGGAGTGCCACGGTCCCGCCGAGACTCCGACAGAGGCGGTGATGACGATGCGCTTCCTGCCGACGCACGACTTGCGGCGCATCGGCGTGGAAGGGCGTGCCCTGGCCGACCTGCCCGCGGGCGTGGGCGGCGCGTGGCGGCGGCGCATGCCGGGCGCGCTGGAGGCGCTCATGCAGGAGCACCGAACGATGCCCCAGTCCTGGCTGCTGCTCACACCGCGCGCTGACGGGCGCTAGGCGGATTCCTCTAGCAGGCGCAGCACGTGGTCGCGCGCGATGCGCGTGCGCGTGACCGTGAAGACTCGCAGCCAGCGGGCCGACCGATAGAGCTGGTCGGCCAGTACCGGGAGGTTGATCGCCCCGGCCATCCCGTCGCTCGTCAGGCGTTCGACGCGCCCGTCGCGGGTGAGCACCGGGATGTCGAGCCCGAGCATCTGCTCCTTCTGCGGGTAGTCGAGCAGCACGCTCCCCGGCGCGAGGTTGAGGGCGGCGGCGATGCTGTCCTCGGCGCGGCGGGCGCGGGCGTGGTCTTCGGCGATCCACTCGAGGTCCACGCCGTCGAGTTCCGCGGCGGGGCACTCCATGGCGCGCTTGTAGAGGCGCCGGTCGAGAATGGCCTCGAGCATCGGGTGGGAGGTGCGGGCGCGCAGGGCGTGCAGGAGCCCCTCATCGGTGTGCGCGACGAGCTCGTCGGCGCGCAGAACGCCCGCGCGCAGCGCGTCGTCCACCAGACGCTTGTACATCGCCGTCGGGCTGCGCACGGCATGGTGCCAGTAGACGTTGCGGTACATCTGGTACTTGGCGAAGAGGAGCGACTCGAGGGCGCTCAGCGCCTTCTCGCGCACGCCGACGGCCGCGCGTCCGAGCGTGGGGTCGTCGACGATGACAAGCGCGTGCAACAGCCGGTCCACGTCGATCTCGCCGTACGGCACGCCGCACATCAGCGCGTCGCGCTTGAGGTAGTCCGTCTTGTCGAGGTCGAGCGACCCGCTGATGAGCCCCTGAAGCGGCGAGGGGCTGACGCCACGCATCAGCGCGAGGACGCGCTCCGGCGCGTCGGCGGCGATCTCCGCGCGGAGAATGGCCGCCACCTCGCCCGTGGTGATCATCGGTTCGGCCACGTCCTCGTGATGCGTGACGCCGATTTCCTCGAGCGCGTGCGAGAACGGATAGTGGCCGACATCGTGCAGGAGGGCGGCGGCGGTGACCACGGCGGCCTCGTCGGCCGGCACGCTGCCCAGCATCTGCTGGTCGTCAAGCTGGACGAGCGTGCGGCTCGCGAGATGGAAGGCGCCCAGGGCGTGCTCGAAGCGCGAGTGGGTGGCGCCGGGATAGACGAGGTGCGCGAGTCCGAGCTGGCGCACATAGCGAAGCCGCTGGACGACGGCCGTATCGGCGAGGCGCAGGAACGGCCCGTCGATGCGGATGTTGTTCCAGAGGGGGTCGCGGATAAACGGCACGAGGGTGGACGGTGATGGAGGATGGCGGATGGCAGATGGCGGATGGCAGATGCAAGGGAATAGTGGTGCGTCGGACATGATGGGGCCAGCATCGTTGTCTCGCGCGCGGGGCGGACGGTTGCGGGCGACGGCAGGGGCGCGGCAGTATTCCCGGACCGACGCCGAGTTCCTGATGCCACTCCCGTGCCGCCGCATCTATTCGCTGGCCATCGCTGCCCTGCTTGGGTTGGCGATGTCGGGGTGTGCGCGCGCCCGCGCGACCGTCCTGCCGACGCCGGCCCCGCCAGCAGCGATTCCCGCAGCCGTCGACGCGTCCAGCGACGGCTGCGCCGGGTGCGGCGAGGCAGTCGAGGACGCTGAAGTGATGCGCGCCGTCGCGACGCGCATCGCCGACCTCAAGTCGCGCGGCGGCGTCTGCCTGCGCTACGCCGAGGTGCTCGAGGGATCCCTGGCGGCGAACCGCATCGTCGTGCGCCCCTTCATGTGGCGCGTGGGACCATTTCTCGCCTCAGCGCAGGCGAAGTCGACGGGCGAGATCGACGTGGCGCGTGAGATCGACATCCTGAACGTCGGCCGGCGCTCCCTCGATGAGGTCGTGCGCAGCATCGAGCACGAGGCGGCGCACATCGCGTTCGCGATTCCGTCAGGCTCCACTCTGAACGAAGCGAGGGTGGATGAGTGGATCGGGTGGTGCAGGGGGAAGAGAGCAGGGTGAGGTGCAGAGCGCAGGGAGCAGGGTGGAGTGCAGGGGCACAGTGCGGAGTGGGGTGCATGGTGCGGGGGATTGGCCTCCCGACACCCTGCACCCCACCCTGTTCCCCGCTGCCTGCACCCCACTCTGTTCTCTTCACCCTGCACTTCGGTTCACCCCTTCGGCCCCGCGCCCGCGATCGCCGCATCCACCGCGCCGAACTTCTCGAAGTTCTTGCGGAACATCTCGGCGAGCTTCTTGGCCTGCGCGTCATAGGCGGCCGCGTCGCTCCACGTCTTGCGCGGGGTGAGCACCTCGGGCGGCACGCCCTTCACGTCCACGGGCACGTGGAGGCCGAAGACTGGATCGGCGTCGGTGGGAATCTCGTGGAGGTGCCCGGACAGCGCGGCATGCACCATCGCGCGCGTGTACGACAGCTTCATGCGCTTGCCGACGCCGTACGGACCGCCGCTCCACCCGGTGTTGAGCAGCCAGACGTCGGCTTTGTGCTCGTCGAGGAGCCGTCCGAGCATCTCCGCGTACTTGGTCGGATGCCAGACAAGGAAGACGGCGCCGAAGCAGGCGCTGAACGTGGCCTGCGGCTCCGTGACCCCGCGCTCCGTGCCGGCGACTTTCGCCGTGTAGCCGGAGAGGAAGTAGTACATCGCCTGCTCCCGCGTGAGCTTGGCGATGGGGGGGAGCACGCCAAACGCGTCGGCGGTGAGGAAGACGACGTTCATCGGGTGGCCGCCGCGCCCGCTGCGAACGTGGTTGTGAATGTAGTGCAGCGGATACGAGGCGCGCGTGTTCTCGGTGATGCCCTGGTTCTCGAACTCCACCCGCCGGTGGTTGGGATCCAGGACCACGTTCTCGAGGATCGTGCCGAACATCTGCGTGGTCTGGTAGATGTCCGGCTCCCCCTCCGCCGAGAGGTTGATCGCCTTCGCGTAACAGCCCCCCTCGAAGTTGAAGGTGCCCGCCGCACTCCAGCCATGCTCGTCATCGCCGATGAGCTCGCGCTCCGGGTCGGCGGAGAGTGTCGTCTTGCCCGTGCCCGAGAGGCCGAAGAAGAGCGCTGTATCGCCCGCGTCGCCGATGTTGGCGGAGCAGTGCATGGAGAGCACGCCGGCCTTGGGGAGCAGGTAGTTCATCACCGTGAACATCGACTTCTTGAGTTCGCCCGCGTAGCGCGTACCGCCGATGATGATGGTGCGTGCAGCGATGTTGAGCACGATGAAGGTGCTCGTGCGCGTGCCGTGGCGCGCGGGGTCCGCCTGGTACTCCGGCGCGTGGTACACCGTGAAGTTCGGCGCGAAGGCGGCCAGCGCCTCCTGGTCGGGGCGGATGAACATGTTGCGCACGAACGCGGCATGCCACGCGTTGGGCAGGATGTAGCGGACGCTGAGGCGATGAGCGGGATCGGCGCCGCAGTAGAGGTCCTGCACGAACAACTCAGGCAATCCGTTCAGGTACGCCTTGACGTCGGCAAGCAGCGTGTTGAAGTGCTCCGCGGAGATGGGCTGGTTCACCTTGCCCCAGTCCACGTCCTTCTCCGAGCCCGGCTCTTTCACGACGAACTTGTCGTTCGGTGAACGCCCGGTGTGCGGCGACGTCACCGCCACGAATGGCCCCATGTCCGCTAGCCGACCTTCGCCGCGGCGAATCGCCGCCTCGATGAGCTCGGGGGCGACCAGGTTCCAGTGGACGGTGCCGGAGGGCTTCAGGTCCTGGCCGGCGAGTCCGTTGGCGCCCACGCGGGCGATGGCCGGGGTGAGGGGAGTGGTATTGGGCATGGCAACTCCTCGAGTGGAGATGGCGGGGGAGTCGCGCGTCCCCCGCCCGGTGGTGTCCGCTGCGGGCTACCGCGTCCGGTTCTGCGAATCGATGACGGCGACCGCCGCCATGTTCACGATGTCCTGCACTTCGGCGCCCTGCTCCAGCACGTGGACCGGGTGATTCATGCCGACGAGTATCGGGCCCACGGCCATCGCGCCGCCTAGGCTCTTGAGGAGTTTGTACGACGTGTTGCCGGCGCTGAGCATCGGGAAGATCAGCACGTTCGGCGCCTGCTTGAGGCGGCTGAACGGGTACCGGAGGGCCAGCATGTTCTCGTCGAACGCGGTGTCGGCGTGTATCTCACCGTCGACCACGAGTTCCGGCTCGGCCTCGCGCAGGAGGCGCACCGCCTGCGACACCTTTGCCGCCTCGGGGTGCCGGACGGAGCCGAAGTTCGAGAAGGAGAGCATCGCGATACGCGGTTCGATGCCAAACGTGCGCACCAGGCGCGCCGCCGACTGGGCGATCTTGGCGAGCTGATCGGCCGTCGGGTCGATGTTGACCGTGGTGTCGCCGAAGAAGATGGCCCGGTTGTTCACGACCATCATGTAGAGGCCGGCCACGAGGCCGGTCGCGGGATCGGCGCCGACGACCTCGAGGGCGGGACGGATGGTCTCGGGATAGTGCTTGTTGAGGCCGGCGACCACCGCGTCCGCGTCGCCGCTGTTCACCATCTGGCTCGCGAAGTAGATGCCGCGTCCCATCCGCGAGTAGGCCTCGTACTTGGAAAGGCCGCGGCGCTGGCGGCGCTGCCACAGCTCGTCCGCGTAGCGCTCGCGCTCGGCCGCGGTGTTGGGATCGATGATCGTGCATCCCTCGAGCGTGACGCCGACCTCGTCGAGCACGGCCTTCATCTGGGCCGGACGGCCGAGCAGAATGGGCTTCGCGATCCCCTCCTCCTTCAGGATGTGCGCCGCGCGCACAACCTTCGGATCCTCGCCCTCGGGGAAGACCACGCGTCGCGGGCTGCGACTCGCGCGCATCTGGATGCCGCGCATGACGCTGCGCGACTGCCCGAGCCGGCCTTCCAGCTCCTCGCGATACGCGGCGGGCTCCATCGTCCCCTTGGCGACGCCACTGTCGATGGCGGCCTGCGCGACGGCGGGCGCCACGTAGAGCAGGACACGCGGATCGAAGGGGAAGGGGATGATGTAGTCGGGGCTGAACTGCACCTTTGACAGCCCGTAGAGCGCGGCCACCGATTCGGGGACGGGCTCGCGCGCGAGCTCGGCGAGCGCGCGCGTCGCGGCCATCTTCATCTCCTCGTTGATCGTCGTTGCGCGCACGTCGAGCGCGCCGCGGAAGATGAACGGGAAGCAGAGGACGTTGTTGATCTGGTTGGGATAGTCGCTGCGCCCGGTGGCGACGATCGCCTCGGGGCGCACCGCCTTGGCCTCTTCCGGGAGGATCTCCGGCGTCGGGTTGGCGAGGGCGAAGATGATGGGATCCTTCCCCATCGACTTCACCATGTCCGGCGTGCAGGCGCCCGCGGCGGAAAGCCCGACAAAGACGTCGGCGCCGACCATCGCGTCGGCCAGCGTGCGCGCCTTGGTCTCGTGCGCGAACGCCGCCTTGTGCGGCTCCATGTCCTTCTCGCGTCCCTTGTAGATGACGCCCTTGCGGTCGGTGAGCGTGATCAGGTCGCGGTTGGCGCCGAGCGCCACATAGTGCTCGGCCACCGAGATGGCCGACGCGCCGGCCCCGCTAAAGACGATGCGCACCTCGCCGATCTTCTTGCCGACCATCTCGACCGCGTTGATGAGCGCCGCGCCCGAGATGATCGCCGTGCCGTGCTGGTCGTCATGGAAGACGGGGATCTTGAGCGTCTTCTTGAGCTGCTCCTCGATGTGGAAGCACTCGGGCGCCTTGATGTCCTCGAGGTTGATGCCGCCGAGCGTGGGCTCCACGAGTTGGCAGAAGCGAATGACCTCCTCCGGATCCTCGGTGTTGATCTCGAGGTCGAAGACGTCGATGTCGGCGAACTGCTTGAACAGGTTGCCCTTTCCCTCCATCACCGGCTTGCCGGCGAGGGCGCCGATATTGCCCAGGCCGAGGACGGCGGTGCCGTTGGAGATAACGGCGACGAGGTTCCCCTTGGCCGTGTACTTGTAGGCGTCGTCGGGGTTCTTCTCGATGTCGAGGCAGGGCTCGGCGACGCCGGGGGAGTAGGCGAGCGCGAGGTCGCGCTGGTTGGCGAGCGGCTTGGTGGGCACCACGGCGATCTTCCCGGGGCGCCCACGGGAATGGTAGTCGAGCGCGTCTTGGCGTTTCATAGGGTGCTAAAGATAGCGGGAGCGCCACGCCGGCGGTGAGGGGACGTTCCCCTCCGGCGAGCGGCCTACAGGCGCAGAGCGACGGGCTGCCTCACGACCCAACGCAGGGTCGCGATGTCGCGCTGGCTCGGCGTGGTGACGGAGGGCTGGGCGTGCATCACGTCCGCCGGGTCGCTCGAATGCCCGCCGATGCCGATCGCGTGGCCGAGTTCGTGCGTCACGAGGGCGAGCAGCGAGTGGGCGGCGCTCGTGGCCGCCGGGTTGATACCGATGTCGATCTTGACGCGGCCGACGCCAGGACCCGCCAGCAGGGGGAGCGTGAGCGCGCTGTCGCGGGCCGGGCACAGGAAGGTGACGCCACCGGCGAGGTCGGGCGGCGCCGCGCACCCGGCGAGTCCCACGAGGCGCGGCGCAGCGCTCACGTGCACGATCACGTCGGCGTCGACGGCTGACGTGGCCAGCCGAAACGCGAACTGGCTGCCCCCGAGGGCCGCCTTCCAGGCTAGCATGCCGGCGCTGGTGGCACCCGCGAGATCCACGCCCGCGGCAACGGCGGTCGGATCGACGTAGACCGCAATCGTCTTCCCTGTGGGCCAACGGTACAGCAGGCCCCCGGAGAGCTGGGTTGGGTCGTAAGCGGGCGGCGCGACAGGCGGCGCCGACGGCTCGCTGCAGGCGGCCAACGCGGCGATTGCAAGCGCAACCCAAGGGGCGGAGTGTCGGCGCATCGCCGGAGGAAGCTAGCCCGCGCGGCCGAGGGTGCAATGTCGGCCTGGTCGTAGCCGGCTGGCGCGGACCCGCTCCCGTTGGCGGCCTGAACCATTTACCTTTTGTCCGACATGACCCCCCGGTTCCGTCTCTCCCCGCTTCGCCGGCTCTTGCTCGTCCTGCTCGCTGTCGTGCAGGTGGGGAGCCCGGTGCTCGCGACGGTCGCGCATGCGCAGATGGCTCGCGCGACGACGGAGGACGTGGCGCGGGTGCACGTGGAGGAGCCCGGTGAGAGGCACGCCCCGCCGGGTCACCCGGAATCGTGCGTCGTCTGCCAGATGCTGGCGCGGACGCTCGCGGTGCCCGCCGAGCCCACCGCGCTCTGCTCGCTCCATGTGCTCGAAACCGTCGAGCCGACCCGCAGCGAGCAACTCGCCGCGCGCGCGCCCACCGCGCGCATTCGGACCCGGGCGCCACCGACGTCGGTGTAGCTGCCGCCCCGCCCTCGCGGGGTGCTGACCACCAAGACGCGTCGGGCACGCTGGCGACATTCGTCGCGCGGCCTTCCCGGCCCACGATCCGGACCGGAACCCCATGTCTCGCTCAAAGATCCTGGCGCTCTGCGCCACGCTGTTGCTCATTCTGCCGACCCCTGGGCACGCGGTGGAGCCCGCTGCTCCCGCCCTCGTCGGGACGGTGAAGGACGCCGCCGGGGCGCCGCTCGCGCTGGCGCAGGTGATTGTCGCTGAGGTCGGACGCACGACCACGACCAACGCGGAGGGACGGTTTGTCCTTCGCGGCCTCCCCGTCGGGACCTATCACATCACGACGCTGCTCCTCGGGTATCGCCCGGGGCACGCCGTGGTGCGCATTCCCGTCGCCGGCCCGGACGTGTCCGTGACCATCGTGATGACTGCCTCGGTGCTGCGCCTGCAGGCCGTCAGCGTGACCGCGGCCAGTTCATCGGGCGAGGCGTCCGGCGTGACGCAGGCCACGTCGGAGCTTTCCGGCAAGTCGCTGCAGCGCGCCCTCGGCGCGTCGCTGGCCCAGACGCTCGCGGCCGAGCCAGGGATGGCGATGCGCTACAACGGGCCGGCGGCCACGATGCCGGTGATTCGCGGACTCAGCGGCGATCGGATTCTCGTGCTTCAGGATGGCGCGCGCTCGGGGGACCTGGCGTCGTCGGCGCCGGACCACGCCACGACCGCGGATCCGCTGGCGGCGCAGCGCATCGAGGTGGTGCGCGGTCCGGCGTCGCTGGTGCACGGCAACAACGCACTGGGCGGCGTGGTGAACGTGATCTCCAATGACATCCCCACGGATGTGCCGTCGCGCCTAACCGGTTCAGTGACCACGCAGGTGGAATCGGTGAACCCCGGCGCGGCGTTCAACGCCGGAGCAGTGCAGGCGGTGAGCGGCAGCACGGCGCTGAGTGTCCGCGTCGGCGGCCGGCGCACTGATCCGGTGCGCATCGGCGGCGGCGGCGTGCTGGATGGGACGGACAGCCGGAATCTGAACGTGACGACCGGGCTCGGGTTCGTGAAGGACAACGTGCAGGGTGGAGTGGCGCTGAAGGGTTTCGACTTCAACTACGGCATCCCCTCCGAACCAGGGAGCGACGAGGCTGGCATTCGAGTCGATGGGCGCCGGTACCAGGGCACGGCGAAGCTGTCGACGAACACCGGGCGGCACGCCATTTCGCAGCTGCGGTTCGAGGGGTCGGCGCAGGACTACGCGCATCAGGAGATCGAACCCGATGGCGCGGTGGGCACCTCGTTCGCGCTGCGCACGCAGACGGCCAGCCTCACGGCGCCCACCCACTTCGGACGGCTCACGGGCATGCTGGGCGCGCAGGTGCTGACGCGGCAGTACTCTGCGGAGGGGGAGGAGGCGCTGACGCCGGCGGCCAACTCGGCGACGGCGGGCGCGTTCATCTTCCAGGAACTGCCGTTGGGCGCGCATTCGCGCGAGGATCACCCCGACGAGGGCCCGAAACTGCAGTTCGGCGCGCGCTTCGACGCCTACCGCATCTCTTCGAAGGCGGGGGACGAGAAGTTCGGAGCGGCGCGGACGATCTCGTTCCAGAACATCTCAGGGTCGCTGGGCCTCTCGGCGCCGCTGGCGGAGCACGTGACGCTGAGCGGCAGCGTGGCGCGCGCGTTCCGCGCGCCGACGGTTGAGGAGCTGTTCAGCAACGCCGTGCACGCCGCGACGGCAAGCTACGAGCTGGGCAATCCCGAGCTCGACGTCGAGCGCAGTCTTGGCTTCGACGCGGTCCTGCGCGTCGGCGGCGCGAACGTCTCGGGGCAGGTGTCAGGATACGTGAACCGCGTGCAGGGGTTCATCGCGCCAGACGTCACCCGCGACACGACGGTGGAAGGCGAGACGATGCCGCTCGCCCGCTACGGGCAGCACGATGCCACCCTGCGCGGCATTGAGGCGCAGGGCGAGGCCAAGCTGGGCGCGCGGTTCGTGCTCGGCGTGATGGGCGACGTGACCCGGGGCGAGTTCGAGGGAGGCGCCCCCCTGCCGTTCATGCCGACGGGGCGCGTGGGCGCGTCGTTGCGCTGGGATAGCGGGAAGTTCAGCGCGGGCGGCGAAGTGCGGCACGCCTTCGCCCAGCGCGACGTCACCGGCGGCGCGGACGTGGAGACGGACGCGTACACCCTGGTGAACCTGAGCGCGGGGTGGCACGTCACGATGGGCGGGCGCATCCACGAGTTCACCCTGCGCGCCGACAACCTGGGCGACGTTCACTACTACGACGCGACGAGCCGCATCAAGTCGTTCGCGGCGAACCCCGGGCGCAACGTGTCGCTGGTGTATCGGGTGATGTTCTAGCTGGCGTGGGCGCGCCGCACTGAGCGGCGCGCCCCGCCCCCCGGGCGCCGGGTCGCGCCGGCGAACGCTAGGCCCGTGCGAACTCGCGCAGCTTGCGCAACATCGCCCGGTCGTTGCTCACCATATCATCACCCTTGGGCGTCTCGAGCACCTTTGGGACGCGAGCGAGGCGCGGGTCCGTCATGAGACGCCGGAACGGCGCATCGCCGATGGTGCCCGCGCCGATGAGTTCGTGACGGTCCTTGCGCGAGCCGAGCGGCGCTTTCGAGTCATTGAGGTGCAGCAGGCCGAGTCGGTGCAGGCCGATGACATCGGCAAACCGGTTGAGCACGCCGTCGTAGTCGCCCACGAGATCGTACCCGGCGGCGAATACGTGCGCGGTATCGAGGCAGACGCCCACGCGCCTTTGCAGGGCGGCGGGGAGGCGCGCAAGAAGCGCGGCCATTTCCTCGAAGCTCGAGCCGATGACGGTCCCCTGGCCGGCGGTGAGCTCCATCAGCAGCCGTGTGGGGCCGGACACCCGTTCGAGCACTTCGGTGATTGCGTCGGCGTTGCGGGCGATGCCGCTGGCGCGGTCGTCCATGAAGTTGCCGGGGTGCGAGACGACGGCGTCGAGGCCGAGCGCATTGCTGCGCCGCATCTCGTGCTCGAACGAGTCAATGGACCGCGCGCGCAGCACGGGATCGGGCGATGCGAGGTTGATGAGATAGCTGTCGTGCGCGTTGGTGAACGCGACCGGCGTGGCGGCGAGTGCTGCGCGGAACGCGTCCACCTCAGCAGCGTCGCACAGGCGTTCCTTCCATTGGCTGGCCTGCTTGGTGAAGAGCTGGATCGCCGTGGCGCCGATGTCCACGCCGCGCGGCGGCGCGGTGACGCTGCCCCCCGACGTGCTCACGTGCGCGCCGAGTGGCGCGCCGATGTAGGGGATGTCATACGGCGACGGCCCCACGCCAACGGGAACCGTGCCCGGCTTTGGGACGCTGACGGCGCGGGTGGATTTCGGGCGCGGGGGTGCGGATGTCGCGGCGGGCTTCTTGGACGGGCGCTTTGTCGCGCCGCGTTTCTTCGGTGCCGCCTTCCTCGTCGGGCGCTTCTTCGCGGACGCCTTCTTCGCGGGGCGCTTCGTCGCGGGGCGCTTCGTCGCGGGGCGCTTCGTCGCGGGGCGCTTCGTCGCGGGTGTCTTCTGCGCCGAGCGCGCCTTCGGTGCGGCCTTCTTCGGGGGCATCACGTCCTCGTTCCGGAGAATCGCCAATCGCAATCCTGCATCGCGATCCGCAATCGCAATCCTCGGTCCAAATCCTCAATCGTCAGTCAAACTCTCCGTCTCTCCCCCGCAACCGCTTGCCGCACCGCGGGCAGTGCAACAAATCGCCCTTCTCTTGCAATGCGAAATCGTAGTTGCGCCCGCACGAACAGTTGGCGTCGAGCGCGTCGGAGCCGCACACGATGCAGAAGCGGTCCTCTTCCTCGTACGCGCGGATGCGGCTGCACACGGCGCAGCGCTTCGTGATCATCGCTGGCGTCTCAGCCACTCCAGCGGGTCCACCGCGCGTCCCTTCGGACGGATCTCGAAGTGGAGATGCGCGTCGAAGTCGGGATCGGTGCGTCCGACGCTTCCCACCACCTGTCCCTTCTGGATGGTCTGTCCCTTTCGCACGTCGAGGCGGCCCAGCGAACCGTAGACGGAGAAGTCGCCGTCCCCGTGGCTGAGGATGACCGTCTGTCCGTACGTGCCGAACGCCTCCGCCAGCACGACCGACCCCGCGGCGACGGAGCGCACGGCTGTCCCCGCCGCCGCGCCGATGCCAACGCCGTTCCACCGCGTCGTGGTGTTGTTGGGGTTCACCACGCGGCCGAAGCGGTAGAGAATCTGACCCTCGACGGGCCAGTCGAGCCGTCCGAGGTCGCTGGTGCGCAGCGTGCTCGGCGCCGAGGGCACGTTGGGACGGGCCGCGGCGGCGCGGCGGCGCTCGGCCTCGAAGGTCGCCAGCAGGTCGGCGAGGCGGCGCTCGTCGCGCTGGATCTGCTGCAAGCGCGCCTGCGTCTGGCGCGCGGACTGCTGCACGCGCGCCAGCGCGCGGCCGCGCTGGTCCTCAAGCTCGCGTAGGCGACGCTCCTCCTCGGACTTCTGCTCAAGGCTGAGTTCCATCTCGCCGCGCAGGCGCACGAGCTGGGTGCGGGTGCCAGCGACTTGCTCGTTCAGCAGTTCAACGCGGCGCACCAGCGCCCGGTCCCGCTGGGCCACGAGGTGCAGGTACTTGTAGCGGGCGACCAGCGCGCCAAACGACTGCGCCGAGAGCAGCGCCTCGAGGGAGTAGAGCGGGCCGCGCTTGTGGATCTCGCGCACGCGGCGCTGCAGCATGGAGCGCTTGATGACCAGTTCGTCCTGCGCGACGATGAGGCTCGCGGTGGCGTTGTCCACCTCGCCCTCGAGCGCGCCGAGCTGTGAGTCCAGCGATCGAACCAGCCGCGCCGTGGCATCCGCCTGACGCTCGATGTTCGTGCGCTCCTCGGTGATGTCGTGGGCGGTGTTCTGGAGCTGGCGCATCCGCGCCTCGAGTCGCTCGCGCTCGGCGCGCACGCGGTCGAGCTCCTCGCGCTGCGCCTTGGCGCGGTCGGCGGGGGTTTGTGGGGCGGCGGGAGGTTGCTGGGCGCCGAGCGAGGTGACGGTGGACGGTAGACTGTGGACGGTGGATGCGAGCACGGCGACGACGAGGGCGCGCCGCAGCCGCCTCACGCCGTCATCCACCGTCCACCGTCCGCCGTCCACCGTCAGCATGTCACACCCTCTTCAGGTGCCGCCCCACCGACATCGCCGACCCCACCAGGCCGATGCACGCCCCGGCGAGCACGCCCGCGACGCCCATCCAGGTCTCGAAGAACTCCGCCTGCACGACGAAGCGGTTGATGACGAGCAGGGCCGCCCAAGCGAGGATGAGGGCGAGGAGGCCGCCGAGCGTCCCCTTGAGAAAGCCCTCGATGAGGAACGGCGCGCGAATGAAGCCGTTGGTCGCGCCGACGAGGCGCATGATGGCGATCTCGCGCGCGCGGGCGAGCACGGCCATGCGAATGGTGGAGCCGATGATGATGATCGCGACGATGGCAAACGTGAGGCCCAGCGCGATGCCGGCGAGCGTGGCGATGTTGCGCAGGCGGTGCAGCTTCTCCACCCACTCCTCGCCGAAGCGGATGTCGTCGATGAAGTCGTAGACCTCGATTCGCTTGGCGACCGCGCGCACGGTGGCTGGGTCGCGGAAGCCGGGCTTCAGCCGGACCTCGATGGAGGCGGGAAGGATCCCCTCCTCGAAGACGTCGCTGAACTCGCCGAGTTCTCGGCGGGCGCGGTCGAGCGCCTGCGGTTGCGTGACGAGCCGCACCGTGGCTGCCTCTGGGAAGGCGCTGATATCGCCGAGCGCCGCGGCCGTGGCCTCGCTCCCCGTGCCGTCGGCGACGAAGGCGCGGATCTCGACGCGGTCCTCCACCGTGCGCAGGGCGTTGCGGATGTTGAGCGCCACCAACCCGAAGAGCCCGAACGCGAAGAGCGAGAAGGCGATCGTGGTGATGGAGAGCGCGCTGAGCATCGGCGCGCGGCGGAAGGCGAGGAGCGCCTCGCGCAGCGAGAGCGTCATGCCTCGTCCTCCGCGGCCGAGGTCGTGCCGGAGCCGCGGAGCCCGCCGTCGGCGGCCGAATCGAAAACGAGCTGGCCGCGGTTCACCTCGATGGTGCGGCATCCCGCGCGACGCACGAGGTCGAGGTCGTGCGTGGCCATCAGCACCGCGGTGCCGCTGGCGTTGATGTCGCGGAAGAGCTGGAAGATGCCGCGGGTGGCGCGCTCATCCAGGTTGCCGGTCGGTTCGTCCGCGATGAGCGCCACGGGATCGTTGGCGAGCGCGCGGGCGATCGCGACGCGCTGCTGTTCGCCCCCCGAGAGCTCGCGGGGCAGGGCGGTGGCCTTGGCGGCGAGGCCCACCTGGGTGAGCAGGCGCGCGACGCGCGGTCCGATCTGCGCCGGCGGCGTGCCCGTGACCTCGAGTGCGAACGCGACGTTCGCCTCGACGTCGCGGTCCTCGAGCAGACGGAAGTCCTGGAACACCACGCCCAGCCGCCGGCGCAGTTTGGGAATGTCCTGCGGGCGGAAGGTCGCCGAGCTTGTGCCGTAGACCTTGACCTCGCCCTTCGACGGCTGCTCCTCGAAGAAACAGAGCTTCAGGATCGTGCTCTTGCCCGCGCCGCTGGGGCCGGTGA
>VHBQ01000063.1 GCA_016871855.1 Gemmatimonadota bacterium | reverse complement strand
TGGTCGAGCAGCGCCTCGCCGTGCCGCGCGATGAGCGGCAACGGGTTGAGCACCCGCTCCTGCCGCTGGCCCTCCGGCATCAGGGCCGCACGCACGCTGCCGAGGTCGTGCATCGCCGCGGTCTGCCCTTTCAGCGTGGCCGTGCGATAGCGGCGCTCCAAACGATCCACGCGGAACTTGAGTTGATGGCGCGCGCCTTCGATGGCTGACGCGTTCACCAGCGCCGCACCGTCCGCGTGATCGCGCAGCGCGTTGAGGCGCGCGTCAACGTCGGTGCGCAACGCCTCCAGCGTGTCGCGGATGAACGGCGGCATCGCGCGGTCGCCCACCCGGCGCTCCGCCTGGTGCGGCGGCTTGATGTCGTCGAACGTCATGCCCAGCCGGCCCAGCATGCGGTCGATGACCGGTTCCACGATGGTCGCCGACCAGCGCGGGAGGACGAGCGGCGCCGCCACACCCAGCGCCTCGGCGACCGCGCCCACCTGCGCGAAGTACGCCACCTCGCCCGGTCCGCCGAAGTACCCGATCGTTGGCAGGATCGCGCGCTCCACGACGGGGCGCAGCAGCACGTTCGGCGAGAGCACCAGTTGTGGCTGCACGGCGACGTCGCCCGCTTGAGAAAGCGGAACGCGCTCCTTCACCCCGTTCGACGACACGCGGAAGACAAGCGAGAGCTTCGGCACGCGAGCGACCTGCGCGCGGAACCCGGCACGCTCGATGGCCACGCTGCGCAGCGATACCCCTTCGTCAACGACGGCGGCGCGACGCAACGCCTCGACGAGCGTCGGCCGGGCGGCATCGCGAACCGCCGGGTGCCACGCATCAAGCACGGCGATGCCCATCGGCTCGAGCAGCGAGCGCATCAGTTCGACGTACGCGCCACCGACGGTCGCTTCCGTGTGATACGCGCGGCGCGCGTGTTCGAGGATCTCAAGATGCGGCGCGGAGCCCGCCGCTGCGGCCAGGTCTGCGAACTGACGGCTCACGTCACCGAGCGGCTGCGCCGCCATCACCTGACCGTCAAAGCCGATGCGCTCGATGCGAAGCCGCCGCACTTCCGCGTCGAACGCCACGGCGGTCCAGCTGGCCTCGGCGAAGTCGGCGTCGTCCGTGGCGGCCCAGAAGACCGGCGCCGCGGGGATGCCCGTCGCCTGCTCGATGCGGTCGGCCAGTGCGCGGGCGCTGAGCGCCTTCAGCCACGTGTATCCCGGACCGCCGAACAGCCCCGGCTGCTGCCCCGTCGTGACGACCACGCCGCGTCCCTGCGCCACCGACTCAAGCCGCCGAGCCGCCGCGCCGCTCGCGTTGAACGCCGGCGCGAGGGCGTCGAGCCAGTTCTCGCGCACCTCGCCACGCACGTGCTCCGCATGCGCACGCCAGGCCGCCGCGCCGACGGGGCGCGGCGCGTACCATCCGGTCGGCGTCCGGCCCTCCACCGCGGCGCGCGCGAGCGGTCCCCCGCCGATCGGCTCGGCAACGACCCGCGGCGGCGTCACGCGTTGATCCTCGCGCCGATACCGCCGTCCCCAGTGCGTTCGTGGATGCCGCTACAGTCCATGCGCCGCCTGCCTCCAAATCGACGCGGTCGTCGCGCCGCCGGGATAAAGTAACCGCCCGGAGGCCAGCGGCGGAATGCGCCACCGCTCACTTGTGATACGGCTCGCGACGGACGATCGTGCCCGCCCGATAGAGCTGCTCGGCAAGCACCAGGCGGGCGAGTTCGTGCGGCAGCGTCCAAGGCGCCAGTTCCAGCCGTAGCGCGGCACGCGCGACCAGCGATGGCGCGAGGCCGTATGCCCCGCCAATCACGAACGCCACATCCCGTCCTGCCTCGCGACGCGTCTGCAGCCACTCCGCGAACGCCGGCGAGTCCATGCGCCGTCCCCCTGGATCGCAGCAGACCAGCACCGCCCCAGCGGGCAGCTTCGCCGCGAGTCGCTCACCTTCGCGCTCGCGGATGAGAGCCGGTGTCGCCGTGCGTCCCGGCTCCTCGCGCACCTCGACACGCACCAGCGGCCAGTAGCGCGCGGCGCGCGTCTCGTACTCGGCGATCGCCGATGCAATTGCGGCATGGCGGGGCTTTCCAACGGCGACGAGCAGGACGTGCACGAGGCGTGGTCCGAGGGGGAGCGGGAAGATGTGTCCGCGCGCCGGCGACGCCGCGCGGCGGGATGCTAGCGAACGGCCAGGCGGTCCAGCTCCGCATGCACGGCGGCGCCACCGGTCTCCAGGACCACCGCCTGGGAAAGATACCAGAGCGGCGGCGCGTCAGCGGGCCAGCGCGGGCCCAGCTTGACCGCGTCCTTCAGCGTGCAGACCACGCGATCCGCGCGCGCCGCGCGGCGCACCAGGTCCGCGACATCCGACGGACGATAGTCATGGTGATCGGCGAACCTCACCGCGGCCACCCGCGCCCCGAGCGCTTCCAACTGCGCGCCGAACGCCTCTGGGGCGCCGATCCCGGACACGGCGAGCACCTGCGCGTCGCGCAGCGCCTCGAGCGATGCCGTGGCCTCACCGCCCCATACCCGCAGGTCGTCCGGGCGCAAATGCGCGATGCCGATCGGTGTGGCGTCGACATGCGCGCGCAGGCGCGCCGCCACGAGCGCCGCGCGTTCCGCCTCCACCGCCTTGCGTGTCACCAACACGAGCGTCGCGCGCTGCAGGGCGATGAGCGGTTCCCGGAAAGGACCCGCCGGGAGCAGTCGTGCCGGTCCCTCGTGCCAGGCGTCCGCGCTTACCAGCACCACATCGACGTCGCGCGGCATCTGGCGGTGCTGGAAAGCGTCGTCGAGCACCAGGGCGTCGGCCCCCTGCGCCGTCGCCGCCGACGCACCGCGGCGGCGATCCGGATGGGCGACTACCGGGACCTGCGGATTGAGCACCGCGTGCACCAACGCCTCGTCGTCTCCATATCCGCGCAGGAGCAGCGCCGGTCTGCGCCCACGACGCCGCAGCTGCGCAGCCACCCAGGCCGCTACGGGCGTCTTCCCCGTCCCACCAACGGTGAGGTTGCCAACAGAGATCGTCGGTACGGTCGCCACGCCCGCGCGCCGCGCCCGCAGCGCGCCGACGGCAAGGCTCGCCGCCCCGTACGCCCACTCCGCCGGCGTGAGCACCGCGCGCGCGATGATCCCGGCGAATCCGTCGCCGTACCAGACGGTGCGCAGCAGGGCGTCACGCACCGGCCTTCGCCTCCGTCGCGTCCATTGCCGCGGCGAAGCGCTCGCCTTCGCCCGCCGCAAGCACCTCCCCGTCGAATACCGGCGTGAATGGGTCGCCGAAGGCCACGCAGACCCGTGCGAAGGGCTTCGGCAGGCAGTAGCTGTCCCAACTGCGCAGCCGCCACGCCCGCGACGCGTGCATCGACATCGGCAGGATGGCCGCCTGCCCGCGTCGAGCCGCGACGAAAACGCCCGGCTGCGCCACTCGCGATGGCCCTCGTGGCCCATCGGGCGTGAACGCCACCGTCCGCCCCGCCCGCAACGCCGCCACGATGGTGGTCAGTCCGCGCGCGCCGCCGCGCGTGCTCGACCCGCGCGCCGGGGGGGCATACCCCATGCGCTCGAGGATGCGCGAGATGATCTCGCCGTCACCGTGCTCGCTCGCCAGCACCACGATGCCCCGATCTCGCACTGTCCAGATGGGTCCGATCATCAGCCCATGCCACGCGGCCAGCACCACTGGCAGCCGCCGGCCACCCTCCGACGGCCACAGTCCCTCTCCGCGCACTTCCACCCGCCAGGTGCGCGCCAGCGCCTGGAGGCACCAGTAGCCGAGTCGCGACAGCCACCGCACCTTGCGCGCGCGCTTCGCCGCCCTTGGATCCCGCGTCCCACCCGCCGAAGCGTCCGCGCCGCTCATGACGCGCCTCGCGCATCGAGCATGTCGAGTGCCATCGCCGCCACGCGCGACGCCGCCCCCGGCGCGCCAAGCAGGCGGCGAATCTCCGCCATCCCCTCAAGCATGCGCTGCCGCGGCGCGCCATCCGCGTCAAAGAGCGGATCGAGCGCGTCCGCGACCGCCGGCGTCGTAAACGCATCCTGCACGAACTCCGGCGCGACCTCGCGCCCGGCGACCACGTTGAGCAAGCCGATGTGCGGAATGCGCACCAGCCGCTTCGCAATCGCGTACGTGATGCGGCTCGTCTTGTACACCACCGCGCACGGGCAGCCGGCGACCGCTGCTTCGAGCGTCGTCGTGCCACTCTTGCAGAGCGCGACGTCGGCGGCGCGCAGCACGTCAAACGACTGCGCGCGCACCATCGGAAATGGCAGGCGCGCGGGATCGAGTTGGATCGTTGGCGCGACGCTGACCACGACCTCGAGACCCGGGCGTCGCCGCTGCAGTGCGTGCGCCACCGCCTCGAACGCGTGCACGTGCCGCTCGATCTCCTGCGCGCGGCTCCCGGGAAAGAGCGCCAGCACCTGACGATCCGTTGGCAGCCCGAGCCGCTGACGCGCCTCCATCTGCGACGGAAGCGACTGCGCCCGGTCGAGCAGCGGATGGCCCACGAACGTCGTGTCGATTCCCGCCTCGCGCAGCAGCGACTCCTCGAACGGCAGGATGACCGCCGCCTTGGCGATCACCTCCGCCATGAGCTTCACGCGCCCTGGCTTCCACGCCCACACCTGTGGCGTGATGTAGTACAGCACCGGCACGCCCGCGTCGCGCGCCGCGCGCGCCACCCGGAGGTTGAAACCCGGGTAGTCGATGAGGATGATCAGCCCCACGCGCCCACTGCGCAGGTGCGCCTTCACCGTGCGCAGGAGCCGCAGGTGCGCGGGCAGGTGGCGCAGGACTTCCACGAAGCCCACCACGCCCTCGGCCCGCTCGAAGAGCTGCACGCCGGCGGCCGCCATTCGCTCGCCGCCCATCCCGACGAGGCTGACGCCCGGACGCAGGGCGCGCAACTGCTCGGCGACGCCGGCGCCGTGCAGGTCGCCCGACGCCTCGCCCGCGATGATCAGGATCTCACGCACCGGTCGTGCGCGCGCTCGCCGAACGCGCCGCGGTCATCGCCGCGCGTGACCGCTCGATGTCCCCGACGATCTGCAGCGCAACGGCCAGCGCATCGCGCCCGTCCTCGCCGGTCACCGGCACCGGCGCCCCGCCCCGCACCGCCGCGACGAACGACTCAAGCTCGAGCCGCAGCGCGTCGCCTTCCGGCGCCTCAAGGGGAATGCGCTCGACGAACGCGGCCACGTCGGGCTGCGCCTGCGTCGCCAGCGCCGCCAGGTTCACGTCGCTGCGCAGCCGGAACAGCTCACCGCTCCCCGCGCCGAGATCAAGCGTCAGGTACGCGTTCCGCTGGAACAGCCGGAGCTTCCGCGTCCGGTCGCGCGAAATCCGGCTGGCCGAGATGTTCGCGATCGCCCCGTTGGCGAACGCCACCCGCGCATCGGCGATGTCCACGCTCGGCGTCAGGATGCCCACGCCCGCGGCGCGCACCTCCGTGACCTTGGCGCGCGTGAGCGTCAGCACCAGGTCGATGTCGTGAATCATGAGGTCGAGCACCACCGCGACGTCCGAGCCGCGGGGATTGAACGGCGCCAAACGCTCGCTCTCAATGAACAGCGGCTCGTCGACGTAGGGCCACGCCGCGCGAATCGCGCGATTGAAGCGCTCGATATGGCCGATCTGCACCAGCGCCCCCTGCCCCTTCGCGAGCGCCAGCAGCTCATCCGCCTCGGCGAGCGTCGTGGTGATCGGCTTTTCGATCAGCACGTGCTTTCCGCGCGACAGCGCCGCCTTGGCAACCGCGAAATGCGCCGGCGTCGGCACGGCGATCGACACGGCGTCCACGGCATCCAGCAGCGCCTCCAACGTCGCGGCCGGCGCGGCGCCAAGTTCCGTCGACACCTTGGCCGCGCGCGCTGCGTCCGTCTCGTAGAACCCCGTTACGGTGGCGCCATCCAGCGACCGGAGATGCCGCAGATGGTGGTAGCCCAGCGCGCCCGTGCCGATGACGCCCACCCGCAACGGCGCGCTCATATCACGATGCCCCGCTGGCTCTCATCCACGAAGTCGACGAACGCCTTCACCTCCGGCGACATCTTCAACTCGGCACGCGCGGTCTCCAGCGCCTGCGCGATATTGAGCTCGCCCCGGAAGAACAGGCGGTACGCCTTCTTGAGCTCGACGATGGTCTCCGGCGTGAACCCGTTGCGCTGGAGGCCGATGCTGTTGAGGCCGTACAGCTTGATCGGGTTGCCCACGGCCTTCACGTAGGGCGGCACGTCCTTGTTCACGCGCGACATCCCGCCGACGAAGCTGAACCGGCCGATCTTGCCGAACTGGTGAACCGCGCACAGCCCCGAGATGATGGCCTTGTCCTCGATGGTCACATGCCCGGCGAGTTGCGTGCCGTTGGAGATGATGACGCCGTTCCCCACGTGGCAGTCATGCGCCAGGTGCACGTACGTCATCAGGAAGCAGTCGGTGCCCACCGTCGTCTTGAACGACTGGGATGTCCCGCGGTTGACCGTCGAATACTCGCGGATCGTCGTGCGATCGCCGACCTCGACCCACGTTTCCTCGCCCTTGAACTTGAGGTCCTGCGGGAGGCCACCCAGCACCGTGCCGACGCCGACCTTCACTTCGCGTCCGAGCCGCACGTTCTCCTCGAGGATCGCGCGGGCGGCGATCACGCTGCCGTCGCCGATGGTGCAGCGTGGGCCGATGATCGCCCCGGCGCCAATCGTCACATCGTTGCCAATCACAGCGTCCGCGTCGATCGTCGCGGACGGATGAATCCGGTTGCTCATCGATCCCTCACCATGGCGGCCATGTCCGCCTCGCAGACCACGTCGCCGTCCACCTTCGCCACGCCGCGCATGCGGCAGATCTTCCCACGCACCTGCACCATCTCCAGCTCGAAGCGCAGCTGGTCACCGGGCTTCACCGGCTTGCGGAACTTCACGTTGTCGAGCGACATGAAGTACACGACCTTGGAGTCCGGATCCTCCACCGTGCCCATCAGGAGCATCCCGCCCACCTGCGCCATCGCCTCGACGATCAGCACGCCGGGCATAATCGGATGCCCCGGAAAGTGCCCCTGAAAGAACGGCTCGTTGATGGTCACGTTCTTGATGCCGACGATGCGCTTGTCCTCCAGCTCGAGCACACGATCCACGAGCAGGAAGGGGTATCGGTGCGGCAGCACCTTCATGATCTCTTCGATTCCGAGCACGCGTCCCTCCGGCTGGCCCTGCGCGAGCAGCGCACGTACCAGCAAGACTGTTCCGCGATGGCTGGGCCTCGTCGCCGTGATGCGCGCCAGCACCCGCTTGCCGGCCAGCGCGAGGTCTCCCACGCAGTCCATCGCCTTGTGACGGACAAACTCGTCCGGCCAGCGCAGGGTGGTCCCTACGACCCCCTGCTCGTCGAGCACGACGGCGTTGTCCGTCGACGCTCCTTGTATCAGCCCCTTTGCCCGCAACTGCTCCACCTCGCGGAGGAACCCGAAGGTCCGGGCCGGCGCGAGCTCGACACCGAACGACTCCGGCGTCACCACCCAGCGCCCGGCCTGCGGCCCCACGAGAGGATGCGGAAAATCGATCCGCACGTCCAGCGACAGCGCCTCCGCCGGCTCGGCCTCGTACACCGAGTCACCGTCCACCACGCGGACGGCGCGCGAGAGACGGAGGAACTCAGCCTGCCCCGCCTGCTCCACGATCCCGGCCTCCTCCAGCGCGTCCACAAAGGGGCGCGCGCTGCCGTCGAGGATCGGCGGCTCGGGACCGTCCATGGAAATCAGCACGTCGTCTATTCCGGCGCCGGCCACCGCGGCCAACACATGCTCCACCGTGTGCAGCGCGGCCGCGCCGGTGCCGAGTTGCGTCCGGCGCTCCGCCAGTTCTGCGACGGACGCGTGCGCTGGCGTCTCGGGGCAATCGGGGAGATCCACGCGCCGAAAGCGGATACCAGTGCCGGACGCGGCCGGCTCGAAACTCAAGCGGCACGGCTTTCCCAGGTGGAGCCCGACGCCGGACACCGCGACGGCGCGCAAGACCGTCCGGCGCGCCGTCACGCGTCGGCCTTGTCGAGGAGCCGCTCGATCTTCTTGAGCATGCCGGCCAGCTTGAAGAGCGCCGCCGATGCCCGCAACGATTCCTTGTGCGGGCGTGCCGGATAGCCCGACCACGATTCCCCCGCCGGCACGTCGCTGATCACGCCGGCCTGCGCCCCCACCTTGGCCCCGGCGCCGATCGTCAGGTGGCCGCTGACGCCCACCTGGCCGGCAAGCACGGCGCCATCCTCCACGCGCGCGCTCCCCGCCACCCCCACCTGCGCGAGCACGAGACAGAGGCGTCCGATCCGCACGTTGTGCCCGATATGCACCAAGTTGTCGAGCTTCGTGCCCGCGCCAATGACCGTGTCGTCCACGCTGCCGCGGTCGATGCAGCAGTTCGCGCCGATCTCTACATCGTCGCCCACGATGGCCCGGCCAACGTGGGGGATCTTCTCGTGCACGAAGCGTCCGTCCACCTTCCGCGAGACGTACCCGAAGCCGTCGCTCCCGATCCGCACGCCCGCGTGCAGGGTCACGCGCTTCCCCAGCTCACAGTGCGGATAGACCGTCACCTGCGGATAGAGCTGGCCGTCGTCGCCGATGCGCACGCCCTCGCCCACCACCGTATTGGCGCCAATCCAGCAGCGGTCGCCGATCTGCGCGCGGGCACCAATGACCGCCCCCGCCTCGATGCAGACGTCCCGCCCAAGCACCGCCTCGGGCCCCACCACCGCCGCGGCATGCACTCCCGGCGTCCGTGGGACGGGCCGATAGAAGTGCGGGATCAGCGCGAGCATCGCCTCGTGCGGCTTCGCCACCACGATTCGCGCACGCACTTCGCCCGGCATCTCCGCAAGGTCGGGCGACACGAGGATCGCGCCGGCCCCCGTCGCCGCAAGCAGCGGCGCGTACTTCAGAGACGCGAGGAAGCTCAACTCGTCGCGCTCGGCCCGGTCGAGTGGCGCGATGCCGCTGAGCACCGTCTCGCCGTCACCCACAAGCCGCCCACCCGTCGCCTCGGCGATCTGGGCGGCGGTGAGCGACGCGGGAGAAGCCTGTGACACCTGACCGTCCGGGGTGGGGTGGGCGGGCGGAGTCGTCAGTTGACCGGCGGCACCTTGGGCTTGGCCGCGCCAGCCGGCGCCGCGACCGGGCCCGCCGGCGGGGCCGTCGGGGGCTTGGCCGCCGGTGCCTCGCCGGCTGCTCCCGGACGCGGAGCGGTCGGCATCGCCACCTGCGGCGTCGGCATCGAACGGAGCTTCACCAGCACCTTGTCGGTGATGTTGAGGTTCTTGTCGATCGCCACGATCGGGTTCGCCTGGCTCCCCACATCGAGAACAAGCGTCAGCCCCTCCTCCTTCCGCACGTCCTCGAGCGCGACCTTGATCTGGTCGATGATCGGCTGGAGCAGCTGCGCCTGGCGCTGCTGCGCCTGCAGGTCCAGCGCCTGCGTGCGCGTCTGGTACTCCTGCTCCCGATCGCCGATGCTCCGCTGGCGCGTCTCGCGCGCCGCCGGGCTCAGCCCCGCCTCGGCCTTCTGGTACGCGGTGACCATCTGCTGCAGCGAGTCCTGCATGCGCTGGACCTGCTCCTGCATCGACTGCGCCTCCTTCTTCCACTGGGCGTCAGCCTCCGTGCGCCCCGGCGCCTTGTCCAGCAGCTCGCGGGTGTCGACGTACGCCACCTTTACGGTGGCGCCTTGCGCGGCACTCGTGGCCGGCAGGAGCAGGAGAGGCAGCAGGGCGATGACGAGCGCGCGAACACGAACGGGCATTGCAGACTCCAGGTGTTAGAAGAACTGGCCGAGGCGGAAGTGGAGCTGGAACTTCGGGTCCGGGCGTCCGAAGACGTCGGTGCGGTCGAAACCGTAGGCCCAGTCCAGGCCCAGTGGCCCGAGAGGTGTCACGACCGAGGCGCCGATGCCCGCGCCTCGATACAGGCGCGACGGGTCGATCTCGCGGGGATGGGCCCAGATGTTCCCCGCGTCGTAGAACAGGTTCAGGTACAGCTGCTGACTCACGCGCAGGCCCACTTCGGCGGTGGCCGTGAAGAAGGCGTTGCCGAACGACCCGCGCTGCGCGTTGTAGGTGCCCGTCGAGCCGGAGAAACCCGTCGGCGTCACCGAGAACTCGGGATAGCCGCGCAGCATTTCTCCGAACTGCACGCCACCCAGCGAGAACGACTGCGAATAGAAGAACGCCCCCGGATCGCCGAACACCGCGCCGGTCTTGCTGCTCAGGCCGACCGTGAGCTTCAGGGGGTTTGCCCCCATCTTCTTGCCGCCGATCTCGGTGAGCAGCGCATGCGCGCGCATCTCCCCGTAGTACCGCTGGAAGTTGGACGTGCCACCGAGCGGGCCCCCGTTGAAGTCCGCGCGCAGGCTCTGCATCGACCCTTGCGTCGCAAACGGCATGTCCACGCGCGTGTCGCGCTGCAGGTTGAAGCCGAGGTTCGAGCGGAAGCAGCGCGTGCAGGCGGTCGTGTTGGCCACCGTGCCCAGCAGGCCGTCGCTGCCGAACTTCACGCCTTCCGCCCCGTAGGTGATGAAGAGGCGCGTGAAGCGCGAGTTTGGCATCGGGAAGCCCACCTGCAGGCTCGCGCCGGTCCGGATCGACCGGCCAAGGTCGGCGATCTGGTAGCGCGCCTGCGAGTTGTAGGCCGTCACCGTCCCGGAAATGCGGCTCTTTCGGATCGCCGGGTCCGTGTAGCTCAGGCTGAAGTCGTTGATGTAGCGGCCGTACTGCCACTGCACCGACCCACGCTTGCAGTTGCCCCACAGGTTGGGCTGTTCAAGACCGATGAAACCGCCGACGCCGGTCCCCTGCCCCATCGAGGCGCCGAAATTGATGTTGCCGGTGCGCTTCTCCTTGACCCGGAAGATGACGTCCACGTCCCCCGCCTCATTCGCCGGCCGCGTGTCCGGCGGAGGAATCGGCGTCTCGAAGAAGCCCATGTTCCCCAGGCTCTGGTAGGAACGAATCAGCCGGTCCTGGTTGAACACGTCGCCCGGAATCACGAACAGCTGTTCGCGGATGCACGACTCGTTGGTGTAGTCGTTGCCGAGGATGTCCACCCGGTTGATGATCGCCGGCTGGTTCTCGGTGATCTCCCAGCGCAGGTTGACGCGCGGCACCGAATCCGGCCCCATCGGCGCGGGCTCGGCCACGGGGCGCACCTGCGCGTAGATGTACCCTTCGTTCGAGTACATCGTTCGCACTTTCTGCGTCGCGTCGTCCCACTGCGTCCGGTCAAAGAGGTTCGAGGCGGCCGGCTTGCGGCGCACAAGCGCGGCGACGCGCTGCGGCAGCGAGGCGGCGGTCGCCGTGAACGGGTAGGCGCGCTGGATGTCCTCGGTCGAGAAATGCTTGTTCCCGTCCACCGCGAACGCCCCGACGTTGTACCGTCGCCCTTCCTGCACGGTCAGTTCGATCAGTCCCTTGCCGAGCGCTCGGTCGATCAGGAGCGTGTCCTTCAGGAACTGGAAATCCACGAACCCCTGCTTCGCGAAGAGCGTCGGAATGCGCTCGCCCAGGTCGCCGGCGTACTTGTCCTCATCGAAAGCGCCCTTCCGCCACCAGAAGAACCCCTCAGGGCGGATCTTCATCGCCTTCGCCACTTGCCGCTCGGACACCTGTTGCGCGCCCCGAACCCGCACGCCGGCAATCGCCAGCCGCCGCCCTTCGTCGACGCGGAACAGCAGCTTGATGCGGTCCCCGACGGAAGTCGTCTCCGGCCGCACTTGCGCCAGGTAGAACCCGTTTGCCTGGTACAGCGAGTCGATGCGCGACATCGCCAACGCCACCTGCGCCGGATCGACGGGACGGCCGATGAGCAGGTCCACCCGGTCGCGCACCGTGCGCAGCGGCACCACGTCAGCCCCGACGACGTCCACGTCCGACAGGAGGGGGCGTTCCTTCACGTTGATCTGCAGCGTCGCGACTTGCCCGTCGGGCGAAAGGAGGCACGAGAGCTGCACGTCGTCGAACTGGCCACCCTCGAACACGCCGCGGATCGCGCGCTGGAGCGAGGGGTAGTTCAGCGCCGTTTTCGCCTTGAGCCCGGCATCCGTCAGGATCGTCGAGGCCGCCACGCGCTTGTTGCCAGACACGGTGACGGTGTCCGGCAGCTGGCAGCGTCCGTCGTCAGACCCTTGGGCGCCCACCGCTTGGTGGCCGGCCAGGGCCACCAGGACCAGGGCGAGAAACATCAATCGAAGCATAAGATGGGAAATATACACTAAGAGGCCGGGAGGATTGCAGTTGCAACCCTCCCGGCCCCACCCAGGTTCCGCCCCTACGCCTTGGGGGTGCTGGCCGGCACGCGGAACTCGAGCCGGGCGCCGTCCGCCGCCACGTCCACGTCGATCTCGTCCCCCCGGGCGAACTCCGCCAGCAGGATCTTCTCGGAGAGCGGGTCTTCGATATAGCGCTGGATCGCCCGCTTCAGCGGACGGGCCCCGTACGCCTCGTCGTACCCGTGCTTGACCAGGAAGTCCAGCGCGGCGTCCGAAAGCCGCATTACGAGCTCCTCCTCGGCCAGCCGCTTCTGGACGTCGCGGAGCAGGATCGAGACGATCTGCGCGATGTGCTCCCGCAGCAGCGGGTGGAACACGATCGAGTCGTCCAGCCGGTTGAGGAACTCCGGATTGAACGTGTTCTGCAGCTCCTCGCGCACCTTCTCCGCCATCTTCTCGAAGCGACTCGGTCCCTCGGCGCTGCCGAAGCCCACTGTCCGGCTCTTCGTGATGTCCTTGGCGCCGACGTTCGACGTCATGATGACGACGGTGTTCTTGAAGTCGATCACCCGGCCGTAGTTGTCCGTCAGGTGGCCCTCGTCGAGCACCTGCAGCAGGATGTTGAACACGTCCGGGTGCGCCTTCTCGATCTCGTCGAGCAGGACGACGCTGTACGGCTTCCGCCGCACGGCCTTGGTGAGCGCGCCCGAGTCCTCGTAGCCGACGTACCCCGGCGGCGCGCCGATCAGCCGCGACACGGAGAACTTCTCCATGTACTCGGACATGTCCACGCGAATCAGCGCCGAGACGTCGGCAAAGAGGAACTTCGCCAGCGCGCGGGCGAGTTCGGTCTTCCCCACGCCCGTCGGGCCGCAGAAGATGAACGAGCCGATCGGGCGCTTGGGGTCCTTCAGCCCCGCGCGGCTGCGTCGGATCGACCGCGCGATCGCCTTGATCGCGTCCTCTTGCGCCACCACGCTCTGGTGCAGCTCCTCCTCCATGCGCAGCAGGCGGGCCGTTTCGGCCTCCTGCAGGCGCGTCACCGGGATGCCGGTCCACCGGCTCACGATGAACGCGATCTCTTCCTCGCCCAGCACCGGCCGGTGCGACTGGCGCCGCTGCTCCCACGCCTCCTGCCGCGTGCGGATCTCGCCCTGCAGCTCGCGCTCGGAGTCACGCAGGGACGCTGCGCGCTCGAAGTTCTGGTCGCGCACCGCCGCGTCCTTCTCGGTGTTCACCTGCTCGAGCTTCGACTTCAGCTCGGCCACTTCCGGGGGCGGCACCTGCGCGGCCAGGCGCGCCCGCGCGCCGGCCTCGTCGATCACGTCGATCGCCTTGTCGGGCAGGAAGCGGTCCGTGATGTAGCGCTCGCTCAGCTTCGCGGCGATGCCCAGCGTCTCGTCGGGAATGGTCACGCGGTGGTGGTCCTCGTAGCGCTTCCGCAGCCCCTTGAGGATGTCCACCGTCTCGTCAATCGAGGGCGGCTCCACCACCACCGTCTGGAAGCGGCGCTCCAGCGCGCCGTCCTTCTCGATGTACTTGCGGTACTCGTTCAGCGTCGAGGCCCCCACGCACTGCAGCTCGCCGCGCGCCAGCGCGGGCTTCAGCATGTTGCTCGCGTCGATCGCCCCTTCCGCCGCCCCCGCGCCGACCAGCGTGTGCAGTTCGTCGATGAACAGGATCACCTGCTTGTTCAGCGCGATCTCGTTCATCACCGCCTTCAGCCGCTCCTCGAACTGCCCGCGGTACTTGGTGCCGGCGATCACCGCCGCCATGTCCAGCGACAGCACACGGTGGTCGCGCAGCGAATCCGGGCACTCGCCGTTCGCGATGAGCTGGGCCAGCCCCTCGACGATCGCCGTCTTGCCCACCCCCGGCTCGCCAATCAGCACCGGGTTGTTCTTCTTGCGGCGCGTGAGCACCTCCATCACGCGCTCGATCTCCTTGAAGCGCCCGATCGTTGGGTCAAGCTGACCTTCCGCGGCCAGCGTCGTCAGGTCGCGGCAGAAGTGGTCGAGCGCGGGCGTCTTGGACTTCTTCTCCCCCTTCGCCGCCGGCGACCCAGGCGCCGCGGGCGCAGCCCCCGGTCCCGCCATCGGCGCTCCGCCTGGCGGGGCCTCCGTCCCGCCCAGCAGGCGCAGCGTCTCGGCGCGCGCCGACTCGAGCGACACATTGGCGTCGGCCAGTACCTGCGCGGCGATCCCCTTCTCTTCGCGCAGCAGCCCGAGCAGCAGGTGTTCCGTGCCGACGTACGAGTGGCCCAGCTCCCGCGCCTCCCCCATCGCCAGCTCGAGCACCTTCTTCGCCCGTGACGTATACGGCAGATCGGGGCCGGTGGCCTGCGCCGCCTTACCCTTCTTGACCGTCTCCTCGATCTTCTGCTGGATCTCCTCGAGGTCAACGTTGAGGTGCTGCAGCACGGCGGCCGCCACCCCCTCGCCCTCGCGGATGAGGCCTAGCAGGATGTGCTCGGTTCCGACGTACTCGTGGTGCAGCCGCGCCGCCTCTTCGCGCGCCATCGCCAGCACCTTTCGGACCCGTTCGGTGAAGTTGTACCCGTTCATCGTCTCCCCGTGTGCTCAGGCCCCGGCCTCACGCCGGACCCGTTTCCGCAGCCAGCACGCCGCGCACATAGCGCGCGCGGGCCAAGTTGGCCTCGACCTCCGTCAGGGGCCGTCCCTCCACCAGCGACAGGTGCGCCTGCTGGCTGAACACGACCAGCTTGTTCAGCGTGT
>VHBQ01000062.1 GCA_016871855.1 Gemmatimonadota bacterium | reverse complement strand
GATCCCCTTGATCAACCGGTACGTCGGCGCAAGCGCCACCGCGTCGAACTGCAGCGATGCATTCACTACCCCCGGCACCTCCTGCGCCAGCTCCTTGAGCGCGCCAAGATGCGTCGTGGCGATCGTCCTTGTGCCGCGCGACGTCAGCGACTCCAGGATCGCGCCGCCAAGCGCCGCCCCCTCGAGCGGATCGGTGCCAGACCCCAACTCATCCACGAGGACCAGCGAGTCGGCCGTCGCGTCCTTCACGATCTCGATGAGGTTCTTCAGGTGCGCGCTGAACGTGGAGAGCGATGCCTCGATGCTCTGTTCGTCGCCGATATCGGCGAAGACGCCGTCGTACGCGGCCAGCCGGCTCTCCGGCCCCACCGGCGCGGGAATCCCGCTCTGCGCCATCAGCGACAGCAAGGCGATGGCCTTCAGGAGCACCGTCTTGCCGCCGGTATTTGGCCCGGAGACCAGCAGCGTGCGCTCGCCCTCGACCATCTCGAGGTCAAACGGCACCACCTCGGCGCCACGCGCGAGCAGCAGCGGGTGGCGCCCGTTGCGTACGCAGAAACCGTCGCGCGGCGCTCCGAGCGGCGCCGGGGAGCAGCGCGCGGCCAGCGCGTACTTGGCGCGCGCCGCCAGCGCGTCGAGCGCGACAAGCGCCTCGAGCGACAGCTCCAGCGCGGCGTGATGCGGGCGCAGCGCGTCGGACAGCTCGCGGAGGACGCGTTCGATCTCGCGCAGCTCCTCGATGGCCAGCTCACGAATTCGGTTCCCCGCCTCGACGGCGGCCGGCGGCTCGATGAACACCGTGGCGCCGCTCGCCGACGTGTCGTGCACGATCCCGCCCGCGTGCTTCGCCCCCTCCCTGCGCACCGGAATCACATAGCGGCCATTGCGCACCGTCACCGACGCGTCGTTCACCTGGTGATGCGGCTCGAGCTTGGCCATCAGCCGCTCGAGCAGGCGCACCAACTCGCCCTCGGCGCCGGCCATCTCGCGGCGGATGCGCCGCAGCGCGGGCGACGCGTCGTCGCGCACCGAGCCATCATCATCGAGCGCCTTCTCGAGGCGGCGCTCCAGCTCCGCGTCGCGCGCCATCACGTCGGCGTACTCGACGAGCAGCGCGCGCGTCATCGGGCTCACGTGATCGGCATAGATCGCGTCGCGCGTGCGGCGCGCCGAGCCCAGCAGGCGCCCCGCGTCGCGCAGGGCGAGGCCGTCGAGCACCGTGCCGTCCACGCGCAGGCGCCCGAGCGCGGCGCGGACGTCGGGAATCGGTTCCCCCTGCCACCCCTCTTCCGCCGTCACCAGGGCGCGCATCGCCTCGACGCGGGCGTGCTCCATCCGCACCCACTCCAGGTCCAGCGACGGCGCGAGTGAGCGCACCCGGTCGGCGCCGAGCGACGTGTGGGCGTGTCCCGCCACGACGTCGAGGACGCGCGGAAACTCCAGGACGGTCAGCGCATGGGGACGAAAAAACCCGACCGGGCGATCGTGATCGCCTGTTCGGGCTTGTTCGGGTACCACGTTGGGGGGTGTCACTCCGCCCTGCTGAGCTCCTCGCGAACCACGCGGTTGATCATTCCACCGTCAGCGCGCCCCTTGAACTGGGGCATCACCGCGCCCATCACCGGCCCGACGGCCTTGGCCCCGGCGGCAATGGCGGCGCGGACCGCCGCGCGCACATCGTCCTCGCTTGCCGCGGCCGGGAGGTAGCGTTCCAGCATCGCCGCCTCGGCCGCTTCCTGCGCCGCGAGCTCCGTGCGCCCGCCCTGCGTGTACGCCTCCACGGATTCCTTCCGCTTCTTCACGCCCTTGCGCAGCACGTCGATGACATCGTCATCGGTGAGCGCGCGCTTGAGCTCGATCTCGCGGTTCCTGGTGTCGGCGAGGATCGTTCCCAGGAGCAGGGTCAGCGCCTTGTCCTGGGCCTTGCGCGCGGCGGTCAGCTCCGCGGCGAGGCGATCCTGCAGTGCGGCCATTAGTGCGAGCGCGTGCGACGGTTCTTGCGCATCGCCGCGTTCATCTTGCGCTTGCGGCGTTCGCTCGGCTTCTCATAGTGACGATGCTTGCGCAGATCCGACAGGATCCCGGCCTTCTCGCACTTCTTCTTGAAGCGCTTGAGCGCACGCTCAAAGTTCTCATCGTCGTGGATGATGACTTCCGACAATTACGTTCTCCCCCCTTGGTGGCGATTGCGCGCCGGAATCGGGTATGGACAGCCTATAAACTTAGGTGAGGCGCGAGGTTACAGGCAAGGGGAACTACGAGGGGAACGGGGAGGGGGTAGAGGCGAAGGGACGAGGTTCGAGAGGAGGAACCAGGGACGACTCCCCGTTCCGCCTCCCAGCCCCCGTCCCTTCGCCTCTACCCCCTCCCCGTTCCCCCAGCGGGAGTGTCGCCCCCCTACCGGCTGACCACCCTCGGTCTCAGCGCCAGCTGCCCCTTCCGCGACAGGTCAATCGACTTTTGCAGCAGCCTCGCCGCCTCCTGCGGGGCGTGGAAGCCCACTGAGTTCTCCGCCTCCACGAAGTCGAGCAGGAACTGCGCCTGCCGCTGGAAGTCCTGCGCCTTCTTGAGCGCGGCGCTTGTCGAATCGGCCTTGCGCACCGCCTCGGCGTCGGCGACCAGTTCGAGCAGGGCGTCCATCGCCAGATTGCGCATCGCGTAGGTACGGTCCTGGATCAGCGTCACACGCCCCTTCAGCTCGTCCTCCGACTGCTTGTGGCACGTCTGGCAGGCGCGATTGACCATCAGCATCGGGCTCTGCACGTGATGGTCGCTGATCTTCTGGGCCCCGACGCGCTGGAATGGCATATGGCAGTCGGCGCAGGCCACGCCACTCTTGGCATGCACGCCCTGCTGGAACATCTCGAACTCCGGATGCTGCGCCTTGAGCGCCGGCGCGCCGGACGCCTTGTGCACCCAGTCCTTGTGCCCGTCCTTCTGGTAGTAGGCGAGGATCGAGTCGCCGGCGAGGCCGTTGAACCACGGGAAGGTCAGGCGCTTCTCGGGGCCCTTGAAGTAGTACTCCACGTGGCACTGGCCGCAGACGTAGCTGCGCATCTCGGCGCGCGTCGCCTGCTTGTTCACGTCGTAGTCCTTGACGCCGAGCGACGCCTTGTACGCCTTGATCCCCTCCATAAAGGCCGGGCGCGTGATGCGGAGCGCCATCGAGGCCGGATCGTGGCAGTCCACGCACGAGACCGGGTGCTTGCCCGTCTCCTTGAGCGCGTCGAAGTACGGCAGCTTGTTCAGGGCCTCGAAGCCCTTCATCACGTCGCCGTTGCCGAGGCGGATCATCGTCGAGTACGTGGACGCGTGACAGTTGATGCACGTCCCCGGCTGCTTCACCACCTGCTGGCGCTCCGTGTACATCTGGTCGGTGAGCATGTACGCGTGCCCGCGCTCCTCGCGGAAGTCCTTGGCGAAGGCGTAGCCGGCCCACATTGCCACGAGGCGCGGATCTTCCTTGAGGCGCGAGTTCGACACCGTGTCGCGCGGGTCGAGCTTCGTCGGCACGTGCGGCAGCGCCTCGCTGCCGCCGTAGCGCGTACGCACCATGTCGGCCGTGCGCAGGTACCCGTCGTACTGCAGTGGGAAGTTCTTCCCCCACTCGGCGGGGTCGGTGGTCGTGTCGGTGAGGGCGGCTACCCGATAGAACGGATTGCGCCCCTCATCCTGCTTGCGCGTGATGTCGCGCAGCAACGCCCCCGCCGCGATCGCGGCAAGGCCAAAGACGACAGCGATAATGATGAGCGTCAACATCGTGACGCCGCGGCGCGAGCGAAGGAACATAGAAGTGCTCTCCAAAGTCATTCGAATCTCAGAATCGTGCATTTGATCCACCGTCCACCGTCTTCCGTCTCCCGTCTCCCGTCTGCCCCTACCTCACCCAATGCCCCACATACCGATGACACTGAATGCAGTCGATCTCGTTCGGTCCCGTTCCCGCGTGTCCCGTCGGCGTGATCCCCTTGGCCAGGTCGCCGTGGCAGCTCAGGCAGGCCTCCTGCGCGACGCGCCGGTTTCCCTCGCGGATGCGCAGCGGATCCGGATGCCGCCCGGTGGTGAAGTTGAGCGAATGCAGAAAGCCATTCTCGCCCTTCACCGCGTACTTGCGCACGAAGTTGTCGTGCGGCGCGTGACAGTCGTTGCACACGGCCACCTTGCGGTGGCTCGACTTCTCCCACGCGCTGAAGTGTTCACGCATCACGTGGCAATTGGCGCACGCCGCCGCGTCGTTCGTGAGGTAGGAATACCCCTTGGCGGCGATGAACGTGTAGGCGCCCAGGCCGCTGGCGGTGCCCAGCAGCGCGGCGATCACGATGAGAGTCCATCTGGTCATCGGTCAGCGGCCCGTGGCGAAGTGGAAGGTAAGGGACACGGCAGTCAGCGGCTGAGCGTCGTTTCGAGGTACAGGAAGCGGGCGTCGCGCGATCCGTTGTACGCGTTCCGCACCACCGCGCCGCCCTTCGCCGTCGCGCCGTAGAGCTCCACGGCCATGCGCGCGTGCGGCTGCCAGGCGACCGAGAGGTCCAGCACGCGCGCGAGCGAATTCGCCGCGCCCGATGGCCGGCCGACGAAGCCGAAAACACGGCTGTCGAACGCGCCGCCGCCAAGATACCACAGATCCGTCCGCTCGGTGAGGCGCAGGTCGTGCGCCCCCGCGCGCAGCGTCACCTTCGCGTGCGGCTTCGCCTGCGCCGTGACAAACGTCTCCGTGGAGTTCATCAGGTTGTAGAACGGCATCCGCGCGTACACGCGCGGCGTCGGCAGCGCCTGGAAGAACGTCCGATGCGTGCCGTCCCCCGCGGCATCGTCGCCGCTCGTGCGCAGGAGGCCGGCCCGCAGCCACGTCCCCCACGGAAGCGCCGCGTGTTGAACGCCGCCCTCGAGGGCAATGGCGTTCGCGGCGTGATCGAGCTTGCCCCACGCCCCCTGCTGCCACGCCCCCCACGCCAGCGCGTCGAACTTCGCGCGCCCCACCTTCATGATGGACGCCCAGTGCCCGCCGATGGTCGTCACCGCAATCTCGGTCCGGTCGGCGCTGCGCGCGGCCGCCGTGCGATTGTCCGTCGGCACCGTGCCGCGTCCGTCGCGATACCACATCCCGAAGAGCCGCAGGTCGTGCTCCGTGTTGGCCGAGCGCGCCCCGCGCGCGAATGCGCCGTAGGCCACGTCCACGTCCAGTCCCGGCTGCGCGTCGGCGCGGAACGCCCCCGCCGTCGGGCCCATCAGCGCCAGCGTGAAGTTCTTCGCGCCGCGGGTGGCGCTGTAGTGCGCGCCGTCGAACGCGCGGCCGACCGCGGAGAAGCCGAACGGGCCGATCAAGCGCTGGCTCGCACGCTGCGCCTTCACGGCGGCGAGCGTCGGGTCGGCCGCCGCGCGCTCAGCGCCGTCGGAGAACTCGAAGCGCCCGATGCGGAGCGCCTGCCCCTTCCCGGACCAGCGCACGAACGCCTGCTTCACGAACGCGGTCGCGACCGATCGCTTGCTGTCGTTCGCGGCGTACAACGTCGCGCCAAGGCCAAGCTGGCCTTGCGGCGCCGGCAGGATGGCATCGTCCGGCAGGCCCATCATCAGGGGCACCGCGCCTTCGACACGCCACTGCCAGGCGCCCTTGGTCTGCGCCGCGGAGAGACGCGCGAGCGCGTGCAAGTAGGAGTACTCGCCGGCCTCGCCCACGTCGAACCAGTCCCACGACTCCGCGCGCACCCGCAGCGTCCCCGAGATCTGCACGGCCCCCGCGCGCGGCGCCGCGCCGGCCGCGCTGGCGCCTTGCGCCGCGAGTGGCGACACGACGGGCGCGCCGACCAGCGACGCGCCAAGCAGGGAGATTGAAATCAGGGATCGCGCCGTGGTCCGCATCTGCTTCTCCGGGTGAAATCAGGGGGTGGGAGAATAATATGTATCTAAGATACCGCTTCAATCAGCGAAGAGTGGACAGGATGTAAGAGAAACCAAGACGAACCGGGGGAACGGGGAGGGGGTAGAGGCGAAGGGACGAGGACTGAGATTCGGAACGAGGCACGCGTCCCTCGTTCCTCCTCTCGCACCTCGTCCCTTCGCCTCTACCCCCTCCCCGTTCCCCCCGTCGTTCCCACCGACGCCCATCAATCAAACACACACAGCACATCCATCCCGCGATCCACATTCGGCACCACGACCTCGATGCGCCCGTGCCGCCAGTTGGCGACCATCACGCTCGAGTAGTAGTCGCGCGGGCCGAAGTAGTTGAGCCAGAGCGTGCGTCCGTCGTTTTCGTACGTGCCGGCGTACGCGCGCGTGGACTCGTAGTACTGCCCCGTTCCGGTCCACTCGCGCACCTCGACGAGCAGGGAGTACGAATGATCGCGGCGCAAGTTGAGCGTGCCGCGCACGATCTCCACGCGCGGACTCCCCGGGGCGGTGCCGCCGCTCACGATCGTCGGCACGGGCCGGCTGTTGGCGTACGCCAGGTAGTACGTGCCGCGGTCCCAGTACGGCGAGAACGGATCGTCGTAGCACGCGCTCAGCGTGGCGACGACAAGAGCGAGTGGGACGATGCGCGCCAGCAGGCGCTTCACACGAGTCAGTGTCATACGGCCTCCGTGGTTGAGGACGGCCTTTCGGCCCTTGCCCACAGAGGGAGCAACGATGATGCCACGCCGCGTCCCTGCGCGGCGGGCGAATTGTGTCATCTGGGGGGGACACAGTGTGTCAGGAGGAGGGACGAGGCGGGGTGCGGCGGTTTGGACAGGAGGGAGGAGTGGAGAGAGGGGGGAGGAGGCACGAGGCCCCGTCCCCCCTCACTCGTCCCTACACCCCTCCCTCCTCTCCACGCCTCCGCACTCCGCCCCCGTCCCTCCTTAGCCCGGCGGCCATCCCATCTCGCGCCCACCCAATAGATGCGCGTGCAGATGGAACACCGTCTGCCCCGCCTCCGCATTTGTGTTGAGCACCACGCGATACCCGCGCTCGGCCAGTCCTTCGCGCGCAGCCAGATCACGCGCGAACGCGAGCACGCGCCCGGCGAGCAGCGGGTCGCTCACCTGATTGAGCGACGGCACGTGCTCCTTGGGAATGACCAGCACATGCGTCGGCGCCTGCGGATTGATGTCGCGGAACGCGAGGCAGTGCTCGTCCTCGGCGACAATGGTCGCGGGTATCTCACGCGCGATGATCTTGCAGAACAGGCAGGCCATTTCGTCTCTCCGTGCATCGTTTCGATCAGTCCGGGTACGCGGCGGAAAGGCGTTCCCGTCCCCCGTCCCCCACCCCAGCCCCCGTCCCTTCGCCCCTACCCCCTCCCCGTTTCACCCTGGCTCGCCTATCGAACCGCCCTCGCCACCGCCAGCGCCGCCACCCCCGCCGTCTCAAAGCGAAGGAGCGAACTCCCCAGCGACGCCGGCTGGAAACCGGCGGCCACGAACAGCTCGAGTTCCGCCGGCTCGATCCCGCCTTCGGGACCCAGCACGATGGTCACGGGCTCCGCGGGATCACTCGGCAGCAGCGGCACGATGGGCGCGCCGTCGCGCGCGAGGACCAGACGCACACCCGATGGCGCTGCGGCAATGCACGTCTCTACCGTTGCGTCGGGGAATGGCAGGGGAAGCCACGCGCCCCCCGACTGCTCGAGCGCCGACGCCATCCGCGCGCGCAGACGCTGCTGGAACGTCGGCCCCTCGCCGCGCGGCGAGACGGACTTCGAACGGCGGAACATCACCGGCCGCCAACTCGACGCGGCCAGCTCCGTGGCCTTCTCGCCGAGCCAAAGCATCCGTTCGCGGTCGGCGATCGGGACGATGAGGTGCACCGGTGGGAGCGGTTCGATGTACTCGCACGCGCCCACGTGCACGGTGGCGTTGCGCTTCGCGATTCGCAGCACGGTCCCCGTGCCGCGCGATCCCTGCCCATCCGCGAGCCGCACCGGCGCCCCCGGCTCAAGGCGCAGGACGCGCATATGGTGCGCCGCGTCTTCGCCGAGCGTGAGGCTGGAGTCGCTCGCGAGGAGGTCGGTCGTTATGAAAGTTGGGGTGCTCACGGACTGTGACGGTGGACGGTGGACTGTGGACGGTGGACAACGAACGCGCGGTCATCAACCGTCGACCGTCAACCGTCCACCGTCACCCATCCGCTCTCTAAACTTGCCCCGTCACCGTGCGCTCCACCACCACCGCCCACCACTCCCCCTCGCTCGTCTCCCGCGCCACCGTCCATCCGCCTGCCGCCTCCAGCGCGGCGAGCACGCCATCGCGTTCCGCGACCAGGATGCCGCTGAAGATCGCCGCTCCGCCGCGGGGAATCGCAGCCCCGATGTGCGGGAGCAGTTGCGTGATCACCGACGAGAGGATGTTGGCGAGCACCACGCGCACCGGCGCGACGAGCGGAAGAAGGATCGCGGCGTCCCCTTCGAGCACTGTCACGCGGTCGGCGACGCCGTTGGCCTGCACGTTCAGCTCGGCGTTGGCGATCGCGTCGTGATCGAGTTCGATCGCCGCCACGCGTCGCGCGCCCAGTTTGGCGGCCGCGATCGCGAGCACGGCCGAGCCGGCGCCGAGATCGGCCACCGCGTCGCCGTCGCGAATCACGCCGGGCATCAGCCGCACCACGCAGCGCGTCGTCTCGTGCTCCCCGGTGCCGAAGGCCATTTCGGGTTCGATCACGATGGTGCGCGCGGCGTCGCGCCCAGCCGCCAGCCAGGGTGGCACGATGGCGAGCGCGCCCAACTCGTGCGCCCCGATGCGCTCGCGCCACGCCGAACTCCAGTCCACATCGGGCAGCGCCGAGACCTCCACGAGGCACTGCGGGTCCACCGCGCGCGCCGCCAAGATGAGCGCGTCCGTCGCGGCCGACGCGCCCTCGGCATCGAGGACGGTCACCAGCGCGTCGCCGTCCTCCTGCAATCCCATCGCGCCGGCCTCAAAGAGCGCGGCGGAGAGCGAATCGCGCAGCGCGCTCGCGCTAGGCGTCAGAGAAAGTCGAGTCAGTGGCACGGGAGGATTGTTCACGCGCCAAGCGCATCCTTCATTCTCTCCCAGAACCCCTTCTCCCGACTCGCCGGCGGCGTCTGTTGCACTTCCTGCAGGCGGCGGATCAGCTTCTCCTCCTCGCTCGACATCTCCTTCGGCGTCCACACCTGCACGCGCACCTGCAGGTCGCCCGTGCCGCTCGCATTCACGCGGGGCAGGCCGCGCCCACGCAGCACGAACACCTGGCCACTCTGCGTCCCCGGCGGGATGCGCAGGCTCATTGGCCCGAGCACCCCGGGCACCTCGATGTCCGCCCCGAGCACCAACTGCGGATAGGTGATCAGCACTTCGGTGTAGAGATCCTCGCCGTCGCGCTCGAAGCGCGCGTCGTCCTTCACCTCAAACAGCACCAGCACGTCGCCGCGCGGTCCGCCGCGCACGCCGGCGTTTCCGACGCCGCGCAGGTGCATGTACTGCCCGCTCGCCACGCCCGCGGGAATCTTGAGAGGGATCTCGTGCTCACCGCGCTGTCGCCCTTCGCCGCGGCACGACTTGCACGGCCGCTCGATCATCGTCCCCTCGCCACCGCACGTCGGGCACGGCGCGACGCTCACGAAGTTGCCGAAGAACGAGCGCTGCGCGCGACGCACTTCGCCCTGTCCGCCGCACGTCACGCAGCGCGTCGGCTTGGTCCCCGGCTCGGCGCCCACCCCGCTGCACTTCTCGCACGGATCGAGAAGCTTGAGCTTCACCACCTTGTCCACGCCCGTCGCCACCTCGGCGAGCGTGAGCTTCACTTCCACCTTTACATCGGCGCCGGCACTCGGTCCCGTCTGCGGCCGCTGACCGCCGCCGAAGATGTCGCCGAAGCCGAAATCGCGCATGAAGATGCTGAGCGCTTCCGACAGGTCGACGTGATGGAAGCCCTGCCCCCCGCCTCCTGCGCCACGAAGCCCCGCTTCGCCGTACCGGTCGTACGCCGCGCGCTTCTGCGGGTCCCTGAGGACGTCGTACGCCTCCGTGACCAGCTTGAACTGCTCCTCAGCCTCCTTGGAGCCGCCATTCCGGTCCGGATGGTGCTTCATCGCGAGATTGCGATACGCCTGCTTGATGTCGTCGTCGCTCGCCGCGCGCGGCACGCCCAATACGTCGTAGAAATCAGCCATGAGTCATTGAAAGGGTGAAGCCCATCCACCGTCTACCGTCCACCGTCTACCGTCTACCGTCCACCGTCTACCGTCTACCGTCCACCGTCCACCGTCACCATCCCTCACGCCAATACATCCTGTACCAGCTGCGACGCATGCCTGACCACCGCGATCACCTTCTCGTACGGCATCCGCGTCGGGCCGATCACGCCAATCACCCCGCTCAGCGCCCCCGCGCGATACTCCGCGGTCACGACGGTGAGCCCGCCGAGCAGCGCGTCGCTGTGCTCGGAGCCGATGGTGATGGACATCCCGCCCTGCTGCGCGCGCTGGCGGAGCAGTGTGGCCAGCTGGTTCTGGCGATCCGTGAGCGTGATGAGCTTGCGCATCGCCTCGCCCGTCGCGAACTCCGGCTTGTCGGCCAGCAATGACGCCTCGCCGAGCACTACGCGCTCGCCCGCATCGGCGGGCACGTCGAAGAGCGCGTTCCCTTCCTGCACGAAGATGTTGAGGAGTTCGCCTCCCTCCATCGTCGTGCGCACGTCGCGCAGTCGAGCGCCAAGGGAATGGCGAATCTCGGACAGCGACATTCCCGCGATCCGCTCGTTGAGGACCATCTGCACCTCGACGAGCACCGTGTCGGCCATCTCGCCGCGCACTTCAATGAAGACCGTGCGCACCGCGCCCCCCTGCAGGGTGAGCACGAGCAGCAGTTTCTCGCTCGACACGCGCACGAGCTCGAGTCGCTGCAGGACGATCTGGTCGAGGCGCGGCCCAAGAGCGACGCCGAGTTCCTGCGTGAGCACGCCAAGCGACTGCGCGGTGCGCAGCAGAATGGACTCGATGGCGGAACTCCCCTGCGCGATGCCGCCGAGCAACCGCTCGCGATCGGCGGGGGCGAGCTCGGTGACGCGAATCAGCGAGTCCACGTAGACGCGGTACGCCTTGTCCGTCGGGACGCGTCCGGCCGACGTGTGCGGATGCGAGAGGAAGCCCTTCTCCTCCAGGTCGGCCATCGTGTTGCGAATGGTCGCGGGCGAGACGCCAAGCCGAAACCGACGCGTGAGCGCGCGCGAGCCGGCAGGCTCGGCGGTTTCCACGTAGGAACGGATGACGGCTTCTAGGACGCGCCGTTCGCGTTCGGAGAGCTCGACGGACGACATAACTCCAGCAAATCTAATGAGTTCTGCGATTTGTCAAATTGGTGGCTAACGGCATCGCTCGCGTTGCTTGGCGAGGAGGGGCGGGGGCGTCGAGGGGTCCTTTGAGCGAAATTCTCGCGCCCTTTGGGCGCTCGAGTATTCGCGCAGAGGACCCCTCGCCGCCCCCGCCGTTGGGACCAGCGTAGGGGGAGGACTGCCTTAGTCCCCACGGACATCGCTGACTCCTGGCGCGCTGATCTCGCCCTCGCTCCCCGCCGCGCCCCAGAAGCCGGGGGGAGGGGGACCAACCCCGCCGCGCTGCGACTCGCCTCGCCCGCACTCGTCAAATGAAGGCGGGCAGGAGGCGCGGGGTCGGCCTCCACGAATACTCGAGCGCCAAAGGCGCGAGAATTTCGTGGAAGCCGACCCCGCGCCTCCGGCCCGCCAGTCCTATATGAGCCCTGCTGCGAGCGAATCGAGCCGCAGCCAGCCGAGCGGCGTCAGGACGAGCCGGTCCCTTTCCCTCCGCGCCCACCCCTGATCGATCCACCCCCTCGCCCGCGCAAACTCCTCCTCCGTCGCCCGCAGCCCCTTCGCCGTCCGGAGCCCCAGATAGATCCGCTCCGCCGCTCGCTCGGCCGGCCACAGGGTCTCCTCACCCTCCATTGGATCCTGCCCCGCCTCCACCCGCTCTAGCCAGCGGGCGTACTCCCGCTGATTCCAGCGACGCGTCTCCCCGTCAAAACCATGCGCCGACGGTCCCAAGCCGAGGTACTCGGCTTCGGCCCAGTACGCGGAGTTGTGCTGCGCCTCAAAGCCGGACAGGGCGTAGTTCGATACCTCATAATGCAGGAACCCGGCGGCGCCGAGCACGCGATCGGCCTCCAGAAACTCCGCCTCGTACCGTTCCTCGCTGGCCCCCGACAGCCGCCCGCGCTCCGTCCATCGGCTCAGCGGGGTATGCGGCTCCACGGTCAGGCCGTACAGAGACACATGTTTCGGAGCGAGCTCAAGCGCCCGATCCAGGTCGCGCCGCCAGTCTCGGCCCAGCGAATCGGGGAGGGCGAAGATCAGGTCGAGCGAGATATTGTCCAGTCCGCTGCCGACCAGAATCTGAACGGCTTCGGCGACCTGCTCGACTGTGTGGGTTCTGTGCATCCAGGACAGCACCGCGGGGTCGAACGTCTGTACCCCCAAGGAGACCCGATTCACACCGGCGTCCCGCCAGGAGGCGACGACCCCGACGGAGATATCCTCGGGGTTCGCCTCGACGGTGATCTCCCCGATGCTGGAGGCAGAGACGCCGGCCGTGGTGGAGATCAGCTCCGTGAGGTTGGCGATCTCAGGTCCCAGCTTCGACGGCGTTCCCCCGCCGAAGTAGATCGAGCCGACCCCGCTCACCGCTGGGCCAATTGCCCGCGTTACCACTTCTGCCTTAATGGCGTCAATGAAGCGAGAAGCCGGAACCTCGCGACGAACGGCGATCGAGAAGTCGCAGTACGCGCAGCGCCGAGCGCAGAACGGCACGTGGACGTAGACGTGCGGCGGGCAAGGGGGCAGGTGTCGCGGTCCGGCCATTCGGGGTCCGTCCGATTGGATCTCAGGAAGGGAGGGGCGCTGGATCCGCGAAGGTTGTGTTCCGACCAACCAATCTGCGGCCACCCATTGCCCACTGGCCTCGCCGGAGCGGCGAGACTCCCGACCTCGCTAGAAAAGCCATTGGAAACGCTGATTGAGAATCACTTCAAGTGATTTCTCAAGTCTTTTATTTTTAATCTTTTAACAAGTTCACCTACAATTCACTTTAGGTCGTTCAGAGGCCGAATCTCGGACCAACCGCAGCCTCCATCGACCGCACAGAATTGATACACTAAGAGCGCTCAGTCAGCATATCTTCCCTGCCCCACCTCTCCGGCTCAGGCCCCGTATCGAAATGACTCAACCAGCCTGAGCTCCGGCTGCCCACTTGCTGATGGCCGGCAACCTCCGCGTCACCGCCCTGAACCCCTCCCCATCAGAGCCGACGGCTGACCCGCCCGTCGGAACCGAGCCAGATCCTCCCCTTCAGTTCGAGCGAAGTCAGAACAACGCCAGCTTGCCGAACTGGCAGTCCAGTGTTCATCGCGACTTCGTCCAAATAGGCCCCCGAAGACGGGATCCCAGCCAGCACTTCGGCCTCGCCAGGGTCGAGTTCCTCGGTCGGCGGCACCGCTGATGCGTGCACCCCCATCAGCGCGAGGGCGTCCTCAATCGTCGCGACGACCTGCCCGCCCGATCCGAGCAGCCAGTTCGCCCCGGCGCTTTGGGGGCTGTCGATGGGTCCCGGCACGGCCGCCACCCCCCGCCCGAGCCCCAGGGCCTGCTCCACGGTGTTCATCGCCCCGGACTTGTGCGGCGCCTCGACCACTATCACCAAACGAGCCAGCGCGGCGATTAGCCGATTTCTGAGCGGAAATGACCCCGCGTGCGCCCTAGCCCCCGGCTCCTGCTCCGCGATCAACAACCCCCGGGCCGCAATCTCGGCGTGCAGCGCCCTGTGCCCGGCGGGGTAAGGCACATCCACCCCGGTTCCCAGCACCGCGATCGTGCGCCCCCCAGCCCGCAACGCCCCCCGATGGGCGGCAGCGTCGATCCCCCGGGCCATGCCGCTGATGACTGGCACCCCCGCGGCGGCGAAGGCATACCCCAGACTGTCAGCGACTCGCTCGCCGTACGTCGTGCTGTCCCGGGTTCCCACGATCGCCACAAGGCCGGTGGGAGCCGCGAGCAGTTCGGCGTTCCCCACCAGATGGAGTCGAGTCGGCGGCTTGGCGAGGTCGCGAAGCGACCAAGGCCAAGCCGCATCGGACGGCACGAGGACCTGAATGTTGAACGCCACGAAGCCCCCCAAGTTCAGAGCCCAAGAAGCCGCCGCGTGCCTCGCCGGGTTCGGTCGCGGGAGTCGTCCTAGCGAATACTCGAGGGCCCGCAGGGCCCGAGAATTTCGCGTAGACGACTCCCGCGACCGAACCCGCCCCTCCTATGCCCCGCCCTGCTTCTTCAGCTCGAGTAGCTTGGACCACCACGAGCGTTTCAACTCGTCGAGCCCCTGCCGTGCCGGCGCGGAGATCGCGAACACCCCGAAGGCGCCCTCTGTCTGCAGCTCTGGCACCATCGGCTCGCCCCACAGGTCCAGCTTCGTGAACACCACGCAGTGCGGCTTGGTCGCTAGCTCAGCAGAGTACGCCGCGATCTCCGCGCGCAGCTTGTCGTATTCCTCCTGCCACTCCATCGCGTCAATCGGGATCAGAAACGCCAACACGCGCGTCCGCTCGATGTGCCGAAGGAACTGCAGGCCCAGCCCTTTCCCCTCGTGGGCCCCCTCGATGATGCCGGGGATGTCGGCCACCACGAACGTGCGGTGGTCGGACATCTGCACGACGCCGAGGTTGGGCTGGAGGGTGGTGAACGGATAGTCGGCGATCTTGGGGCGAGCGGCCGAGACGACGCTCAGGAGGGTGGACTTCCCCGCATTGGGCTGGCCCACGAGTCCCACGTCGGCGATCAGCTTGAGTTCGAGTTCCAGGTTGCGGACCTCGCCCTCCTCGCCCGGTTGCCATTCGCGCGGCGATTGGTGGGTGGCGGTGGCGAAGAAGGCGTTCCCCTTGCCGCCGCGCCCGCCCTTGGCGGCGATGATCTCGTCACCGTGGGTGAGGATCTCGCCAAGCACTTCGCCGGAGTCGGCGTCCTTGATGACCGTTCCCGGGGGGACGGGGAGCACTTCGCTCTTCCCTGACCGCCCGGTCTTGTTAGCGCCCATCCCGTGCTCGCCGCGCTCGGCTTTCCAGTGGTCGCGGTAGGTGTAGTCGAGGAGGGTGCCGAGGTTGGAGTCGCCGCGGATGATGATGTCACCGCCGCGCCCGCCGTCGCCGCCGTCGGGGCCGCCCATCGGGACGAACTTCTCGCGGCGGAAGCTGGTGCAGCCGCTGCCGCCGGTGCCGGCCTCGATGCGTACGGTTACTCGGTCAATAAACATGTCGCTCGCCTGTCTGATGTCTGTCGTCGGGCGTTGGGGAAGTCTTCGCACGAAATTCTCGGGGCGCGTTTCGCGCCCCTCGAGTATTCGTGCGAAGACCTCCCCAACACCCTCCTCCCCACGGGCACGAACGGCGCGCCATGCCCCCGTCCCTCGTTCCCCCTCCCTCCACTCCTCCCACCTCCCTACCCCTCCGCACCCCGCCCCCTCCCTCCGACCTTCCCCCACATCATCTTCGCCCG